>NZ_BAAADV010000001.1:674096-1011144 GCF_039522665.1 Natronoarchaeum mannanilyticum | reverse complement strand
TCTCGACGGGTTCGCCCGGCCCGACGCCGGACGTCTCCTCGTACACCTGAATCGTCGTGACGTTGCCTTCGATCTCGATGACCTCTCCCATCAGCCCCTCGTGACCGACGTACACGACGTCGTTCATCCGGGCGTCGAGGTCCGTCGCTGTCACGACGGGGCCGCTCACGCTGTCGATGACGCCGTCCTCGCGGACGGAGTCTGTGTCTGTTGCTTGACTCATGATTTAAGTCTCGTCTTCCTCCATCAGGTCGATACCGATCGCTCGCTTGATCTTCTCGCGCAGCCCGCCGCTGCCCGCGCCGCCACCGAGGGTGACGACGACCGGTTCCACGCTCGTCTCGACGTCCTGTCGAACGTTCCGCGAGAGGTGCTCCAGATCGTCGTCGTGCATGACGACGATGCCGACGCCCTCGTCGGTGAGGACGTTCTCGACGGCGTCGTCGAGCGCCTCTTCCTTTTCCTCGTCGGGGACGTTCTCGAACTTGCGGACGCCTGCCAGCCGGAAGCCGGTCGTGAAGTCCGGGCTGCCGACGACGGCGATCTCCTGGCTCATAGTATCACCAGTTCGTCTTCGATCTCCGATTCGTCGAGGTCGGCCTCGCGACCGCGGGCGATCGCGCGGACGTTCTCGACCTCGCGCTCCTTGGCGAGGATGTAGGACAGCACCGCGGCGATCGACACCGGGTAGACGTTCGAGAGCCGGTCGGAGTACTCCAGCAGCGCCGCCTCGAGGGCGTGCTCGAAGCCGATCAGGCTCTCGGCACCTTCGAGCTCGTCGAGCGCGACGTCAAGCTCGTCGCCGTAGTGGCTGTCGCGGATGTGCGCGACGAGCTCGTCGAAGTTGCCCACGAGTTGTCTGAGTTCCCGCTCGTCGAAGAGCGTTCCGCCCTCGATGAAGAACTCGGTCGGTTCGATGTCGGCGCCGGTGCGGGCGAGCCGCAGGGCGTTCCGGAAGTCGATCTCGGCTTCGAGGAACTCGACGTAGCGGGCGGTCGGCCCCTCTGCGTTCGGCCCGACGCTGACGTCCGACAGCAGCAGCTCGTAGAACGCGCGGTCGGCGGCGTTCTCCAGCGGGACGAGCAGCCCCTCGGCCTCGAACGCCTCGTAGGCGCCGTCGAGGGGCTCGTGGAACACGGTCCCGTCGAGCAGCTCGATGGCGTCCTCGACGCTGCCGGCCTCCGACAGTCGGTCGAGCAACCGGTCGTCGAACTCGCCGGCGCGGATGTAGTCGGCCTGAATCGCCTCGGCGTCGGCGTCGGTGTAGATGCCGCGCAGCGCCGTCTTGACGTTCCAGACGTCGAACTTCCGGAGGTAGCGCGCGATCAGGTCGTACAGCGTCCCCTCGGACCACTCCAGCAGGTCGTCGAAGTGCTTCGCGAGGTTGGCGTGGAGCGCGTACTCGATCAGGTCGACGCCGCCGTAGCGCGACCCGAGCGAGTTGATCTCGCGCTCGTACTCGCTTTCCTCCATGAATCGCGCGATCCCGCCGGGGCCCATCCGCACCAGCTTGCGGTAGTCCTCGTCGTCGAACAGCTTCTGTCGCCGGGAGCGAACGCGAGCGTTCACGTACTCCGGGTTCGAGGCACCGTGCTGGCTCGTACTCATTGTTCGAAGAGTCGCGAGCTGATCTCTCGAAGGTTGTCCTCCCAGACGTCCTCGAGCACGGAGTCGAACGTGTTGTTCACGCGCAGTCGGCTCGACTCGCTCTCGACGACGACGCCGCCGAGACAGTCGTACTCGCCGCCGTACTCGAACCCGTCGTAGTCCTCGAGGATCTCCGTCAGGAGCTCCTCGTCGTCGGCGCGACCGTAGACGACGACGTCGTCGGCGTCCTCGAACTCCGGCTCGGCGGCCTCGAGCAGCGCGCGGGTCAGCTCCTCGCGCTCGTCGCCGCTCAGCTCGGCCAGCTCCGACTCGACGGTCTCGCGGACCGACTCGAGCGTGTCGCGGCGGGCCTCGAGGCGCTTTTGCTTTGCCTCCAGCTTCGCGCTGGAGAGCTTCTGTTCGCGCTCCTGGGTGACCTGTCGCTCGGCCTCCTCCTCGGCCTCGGCGACGATCTCGTCGGCGTCGGCCTGAGCCTCGTCGACGATCTCCTCGGCGCGGGCTTCGCCCTCCTCGCGGATATCCTCCGCACGCGCGCGGGCTTCGTCTCGAATGTCCTCAACGACTGTATCCAGACTCATTGTAAGAAAGTGGGGGTGCGGTTTACGTGAAGAGCGCGACGAGCGCGAAGATCACCAGCGTCTCGGGCAGGACCGTCAGAACGATCCCGATACCCGTAGAGATGGAGTCTTCGGCGAGCGCGCCGACGGCCGCGGCGCCGATACCGCGCTCGGCGTAGCCCGCGCCGATCGCGGCGAGGCCGATGCCGATGGCGGCTGCGGCGCCCTGGCGGAGGGCGGGTGCTTCGTTGACGGTGGTGCCGTCCTGAAGGACGGTGAGGCTATCGACTAGTGCGAGTGCGATGGTTTCGAACATGATTATGTGTACCTCGTGGCTTCGGACAGTCCGTATTTCTCCCTACGGAGTTCATAAAGCTTCCCAAACGAAACGCCCGATTTCGGCGGTCTAACAGCTAAAACGGGGATTCGAGGGGTATTATACTTTCGATACGAGCCCGGATCGTGACAGGTACGATGGTCGTTCGTCGGCCAAGCCGGACGCGGCGTCGAGCACGCTCGTTCGATCCGAGGCGCGGCGTCGTCGCTGTCGAGCTGCTGCCGACCGAAAAAACGAGTCGCGTCGACGGAATCAGTCCTCGGCCGTGTACTCCCGATCGTAGCCGAACGGGTCGAACACGCGGCCGCCGCCCTCGTAGAACTTGTCGAAGAACTCGACGTACTCGAGGCGGATCCCCTGCAGGCCGGCGCTGGTCACGCCCAGCAGCAGGACGACCGCGTGGCCGAACACGAGGACGAACACGCCGAGGATCGCCGTAGCGATGCCGCCGTGGAGCAGGCCGCCGAACATGACCTCGGTGACTTCGGCGCCGTGGTAGCCGTGTTCGGCGTAATATGACGGTGCGTGGCTCGTTGCGAAGTGCCACTCGCCGTCGACGACGTACACTCCGAAGAACAGGAGATTGACGACGAACGCCATCCCCGCCTTCGCCAGAATCACTGCGCCGATCCGGAGGTACGACAGTACGTCGCCGAACACGCTGAAGCTCTCGAGGCCGCCGATGAGAACGCCCAGCAGACCGTAGTGCTTGACCTCGCCGTAGACCATCGTCAGGAAGCCGATGGCCAGCAGCGGGAGGCCGACGAACAGCCCGACTGCCTCGGGGAGACCGCTAAATCCGAGGTTAAGTGCGGTGTGTTCGCCCTGCGGGCCGAACGACGTGTACAGCATGCTGGGCTTTGCGCCTTGGAGATGCCGGCTGAACACCCACGTCCAGAGCCCGATCATCAGCGTCGCCCACGAGCCGTGTTCGAGATAGGACTCGACGACGCCGTGATCGAGGTCGTTGACGAACCCGAACACGTAGCCGATCGTCAGGTGGAGCAAGCCGAGCAGCAGGCTCGCCACCAGCCACGCCTGGCCGTAGTAGCTGAAGGCGGGCTGGAGGCCTTTGTGCAGCGGCGGGCTCCCGCTCGGGAACACGATCTCTCCCAGGAAGTGCATCCCGAAGAACTCGCCGTACAGCACGCCGAACAGCGCCGTGAAGCCGCCGGCCCACATGCCGATCGCGCCGAGGCTGCGGAACACGTCGTCCTCGAAGCGGCTGTACAGCAGGTAGCCGACTGCAATGTACAGTAGCCCGTAGCCGAGGTCGCCCAGCATGAACCCGTAGAACGCCGGGAACGTCAGCAGCAGGACGATCGTCGGGTCCAGCTCGGAGTACTTCGGCCGGTTGATCATCTCGAGCAGGAACTCGAACGGCTGGGCCGCCTTGACGTTGTCCTGGATCACCGGCGGGTCGTCGGCCATCGTGACGGCGCCGGAGGAACCGGCCGCCGACGCGGTGGCAGTTCCACCGTCAGTCGCCGCCTTGGGCGGCTCCTCTTCGTCGGCGTCGCCGGGCTCGGCCGGCGTCTCGGTCGACTCGGGCTCGCCGTGGTCGACTTCCTCGGTGTGGGCCGCGTGGCCCTCCTCGGTGTACTCCGCGCGCTCGAGCTCCTCGATCTCGACGCGGTCGCCGACGGCGTCCTCGAGCGCGGCGACCAGATCGTCGTAGCGGTCGGTCGGCACCCAGCCCTCGGCGACGAACGCGTGTTCGGTCGTCGCGAACTGCAGGGGCGCCTCGGTCTGCTGGACCTCGATGGAGAGCTTCTCCTCGGCGGCCAGCAGGAAGCCGGCGGCGTCGAGCTTGATCTCTTCGAGGTCGCCCTCGATCGAGTCGAGCTTCGACTGGAGCTTCTCCTTTCGGTGGCGCAGCTCCTCGAGGTACTCCTCGGGACTGCCCTCCGCGTCCGGCACGTCGAGGCCGGCGAAGTCGACGCCGACGAGCGCGTCGTCGAGCGTCTCGCCGTCGGCCTCGCCTTCGGGATAGACGAACGCCGCGACGACGTCACCTTCGCCCGTGAACAGCTCGAACTCGTCGACGTCCTCGGCGGCTTCGAGCGCGGCGCGAAGCTCCTCCGCGTCGCCTTCACCGACGCGAACCTCGAGCGTCTCGTAGCCCGACAGGAGATCCAAGTCGATCCCCAGGTCGGCGAAGGGCGCCATCGAACCGATCCGATCCTCGACTTCGCGCAGCTCGTCGCGCACTTCCGTGCGGCGCTCGTCGAGCTCGTTGACCTCCTCGCGGACCTCGGCGAGTTCCTCGTCGAGGGCCTCGTCCTCGACGATCCGGCTCGGGCCGGCGTCCTCCTCCTCGACGCCGAGGATGCTCTTGAGCGAGCGGACGGTGACCAGCTTCTCGGACGCCGTCTCCGATCCCTCGACGGGGTTGCCGTTGTCGAACCCGGCCCACGAGCCGTCGTAGTCGCTCAGGTGGACCAGGTTGAGGTCGTGGACGGCCTCGATGACCGGCTCCATCACAGCGCGGGAGCCCGCCACCGACACCTTGCTCATCCGCTCAGGTCTGAGCATGCACCGCCTCCGTGAACACCTCGAGGACGTGTTCGACCACCTCGTCCTCACGCTCGCTTGCGGTCTCGGCGAGCTGGTCGCGCTGTTGGCGTCCTTCTTCGAGGATCTCCTCGCGTTCCTCGGACAGTTCCTCGCGAGCCTCCGAGAGCCGCTCCTCCTTGAGCTCCTGGGCCTCGGTCTCCGCCTGCTGGCGGATCTCCTCGGCGCGGTCGCGCGCCTCGGCGATGCGGTCGTCCCGATCCGCCTCGGCCTCAGCGACGATCTCGTCGGCTTCGTCTTCGGCCTCCTGTATTCGGTCGAGAACCTCTGGCCTCGGCATGTCTATTATCAGGCGGAACTTTGCAAAGGGGCGTATAAGGTAGTTGCGAAAGGTTCCGCGCCGCGGGTCGCGCGGAACGGCGTCGGTTGGCACGGCGCGGGACGACGCCCAGTACCGGCCGATGCCAAAGGTCAGGATTATGACTCGGCAGTCCAAAACCCCGAGTAATGGGCGTTCTCGAGAACAAGCGGCGCGCACGGCTGTTCTACAAGTACCTCTCGCAGGTGTACGACCGGGTAAACCCGTTCATCTGGAACGAGGAGATGCGCGAGGAGGCGATCGGTATGCTCGACATCGAGGAGGGCGACCGGGTGCTCGACGTCGGCTGCGGCACCGGGTTCGCCACCGAGGGACTGCTGGAGCGCACCGAGAACGTCCACGGACTCGACCAGAGCGTCCACCAGATGGAGAAGGCGTGGGCCAAGCTCGGCAAGCACGACCCAGTGCAGTTCGCCCGCGGCGACGCCGAGCGGCTTCCGTACCAGACCGACAGCTTCGACGTGATCTGGTCGTCGGGCTCGATCGAGTACTGGCCCCACCCGGTGACCGCGCTGCGGGAGTTCCGCCGCGTCGTCAAGCCCGGCGGGCAGGTGCTCGTCGTCGGGCCGAACAACCCGAAGAACTCTCTCGCGCAGAAAGTCGCCGACGCGATCATGCTGTTCTACGACGACGAGGAGGCCGACCGGATGTTCTCCGAGGCGGGCTACGAGGCGATCGAACACCGACTGATGGGGCCCTCCCACAAGCCCAACATCGCGATCGTCACCGCGGCCCGCGCGCCCGAATAGCGGCGCAACGTCGACACGCCGCTGCGATCCGGCGTCGGACCGCCGCCCCCGTCCGCTTCTACCGGCTGACTTACTGCGCGACGGCGCGTTGATCGGCGAGCACTCGTCCGTCGACTTTGACGACAACCCGAACAGTCTCGCCCTCGTCGATACCGTCGGGATCGTTCGTGCCGGCGACGCGCAGTGACGCCGTCTCGCCGGCCACCCAGTCGCCGTGCCAGCCCGAGTTGAACGGCCCGTTCGGTCCCGGATCGAACCCCCGTACCGAAAAGAACGGAACCGGTGGCTGGCGGTCGAGGTTCTCGCCGTCGATCTCGACGCGCAGCGAGACGGCGTCCGGATCGAGCGCGTCCCCGCCGCCGTGAGTCACGCCGATCCGGTCCGCGTCGGCGTCGGCGTCGACCTCCAGCGTCGCCGCGGGCGGCGGATCGTCGGCGTCGACCGCCGCCAGACCGCCCGCGACGACGGCCGCGAGCGCGACGCTGAGGAGCACGAGTAGGGCGACGCCGACGAGCGGGGCCACTCCGCGATCGGTCACGACCGGCGCTCGCCGCGCCATCGACTATCAACCTGTCGAGCGAACGGTCGGACGACGGACCGGCGTCGCGTCGAGACGCCTTTCAGCCCGACAGCGCCCGCACCGTCACGGTCGCGTTTTCGGCGGCGCCGGGCGCCGACACCGTCACCGTCACGTCGCCCTCGGGGGCGAGCAACCACGCGACGCCGTCGTCGCCGGTTCGGGCCGTGTGCCCGTCGCCGATCGTCACCGTGGCGTCGATCGGATCACCGCCGTCGTCGGTGACGTTGACCCAGAGCGGGCCGCCGTTGGGGACGCGGTTCGCGCCCACGGTGAACTCGCTGTCCGACGGTCGCACGGTGGCCGTCTGGTCGAGCGCCGCGAGGTCGAGCGTGTGATACTCGAGGAACACGCCTTTCGTGGAACTGTCGAGGAAGATGCGGCTGGAGCCCGCGGGGTGGTTGTTCACGGTCTCGCGGGTCGTCGTCCCGTACGTTCGCGAGGACGGCTCCCGCTCGTTGGGCGCAAGCGAGTAGAGCCAGGGGTAGTGACTGCCGGCGGTCTCGAGGACCTCCTCGCGGCTCTGGAACTGCTCGGTGCCGTCGGGATCGTACTGGTCGGTCTGGATCCCCTCGCGAAGGTACTGATCGCCCTCGATCTTCGAGAGAACGGCGGTGTTCTCGGACGTCTCGACGTAGATGCGCTCCCCGACTGGGCCGCCGGCCGTCGTCGCGGCGACGAGGTCGTTCCTGATCGGCGTGTCGAACCGCGACATCGCGTACCGCAGGTTGCGCGTACTGATCTCCACGTCGGCGTCGCGGTCCGCGAGCCGGTCGAGGTGGTCGAGCCGCCGTTCGACGGCGGACGCGTCGGCGGATATCTTGGCGAGCTCCCGGAGGAACGCCTCCGTCGACCGCTCGCCCGCGGCGTGCTCGGCGATGGCCTCTCGCTCCCGTTCGACGAGCCGGTCGTGTCGCCGCTCCATGTCCGCCAGCGCCTCGTCGAGCACGGCCTGTCGCTCGGCGCTCGTATCGCCCGCTTCGAAGCGGTTCTCGTACCGCGCCTCGGTCAGCTCCGCGCGGAGGTCGCGGTCCGCCATTCCCAGCGTGCTACCGATGCTCCGGGCTGTCTCGCCGGCTACGCCCCTCGACGACTGGCCGTCGTGGGTGATCCACGAGATGGGTCCGGCCGACTCGGTGAGCGAGGTCGCGTCGACGGCCGGCGCAGCGACCTCGTGCTCGATCGAGGGGGTGGCCCCGTCGGCGCTCGCAGGGTCGACGCCGCCGGCGGGTGTCGCGGCGACCACCGGCGACACGAGGAGGAGGAGGGCGACGACGACCGTCGCGGGGATGCGTGTCATTACCGGCGACGTAGGACGTTCTTATACAAAAGTTCGCTGCCTCCGGCGCTTGCCCGAACGCTCGATCTCCCGTTTGCGCACCCGTCAGAACCGGTGTGTCGAGCGTACCGCGACGAGACGAGCGTCCGCGAGACGATTTATAACCCGATCTGACGTTTTATCACGATGAAAAGCATTTTCTTCCCCCAGTCAGGATGGATGGGTATGCGGGTTCGCGCCGCCCTCCTGACAGTCCCGCTGTTGTTCGCCCTCCTCGTCGCCCCGGCCGCCGGAACGGCCTTCCTACCGGCGGGTGCGGCCGACGGTCCGTCCGCCCAGTCCGCGGCGCCGACGCTACAGAGCGACGGCGCCAACGAGTCGGACGTGCGCCAGGTGTTCCGGATCAACCTCACGGCGGACGGCGACGCGCGCTGGACCGTCACCACGCGAATCCACGACCTCGACACCGAGGACGACCGGCAGGCGTTCCGCGACCTGGCCGCGGAGTACGAGGCCGGCGAGACGGACGCCGGTTACTCCGCGGCGACGTTCGAGCCGTTCGCCGCCAACGCCTCGGAGTCGACCGGCCGAGAGATGACGATCCGCAACGAGAGCCGCTCGACCCGCCTGGACAACGGGACGGGCTACCTGTCTTTCTCGTTCACCTGGACCAACTTCGCGCGCGTCGACGGCGACCGCGTCGCGCTCGGGGACGCGTTCCTGACGCCGTCCGGGACGTGGCTGTCCGATCTCGAAGCCGGGCAACGACTCATGATCACCGCGCCGAACGGCTACGCCTACGAGTCCTGGAACTTCGGCACCTCGCCGGACGGCGGCGTCAAGGGAGGTACCGCGACCTGGACCGGACCGGCGACGTTCGAACCCGGCGGCATCGAGGCGACGTACGTCGCCACGGGCGGGTCCGAGGAGCCGCCCGGATCGCCGGGCGAGCAGCCGAGCGACTCGCCGTTCGACGGGCTCGCGCTGCTCGGCGTCGGTCTCGTCGCGATCGTCGGCGGGCTGGCGCTGGGGGGGTACGTCCTCAGGGAACGCGACGACGCCGCATCCCGGATTGCCGCGGCGATCCCCGGCGTCGGTGACGATCCGGCTACCGGCGAGGACGAGTCTCTCACCGCTCGGCTGACGTCGTCAGGCGAACCGGCGGCCGACGAGGCGGCATCCGGCGACCGCGAGGCCGGGACGACGACCGATGCTGATGGCGCCAGTACGGACGACGACGAAGCGGCGTCGAGCGACGGCGCCGACGGCGAGGCTGCCGGCGTTGCGGGCGCCGCCGCGAACGCGTCGGACGCGGACGACGGTGCCGCCGATAGCGGCGACGAGATCGACCCCGAACTGCTCAGCGACGAGGAGCGCGTCGAGCGACTCCTCCGGGAGAACGGCGGTCGGATGAAGCAGGCCTCGATCGTCACGGAAACGGGCTGGTCGAACGCGAAGGTGTCCCAGCTGCTGTCGTCGATGGACGAAGAGGGCCGGGTCGACAAGCTCCGGATCGGTCGGGAGAACCTGATCAGCCTGCCGGACGAGGACGTGACCGAGGTCGAGTGAGCGCTCGGTTTAGTAGCGCCGATTCTGGCCTCCAACTGTGCCGGACGCCGAGGGCGTGCTCGCGACTGCCGCTCGGCGGCGTCGAGACAACGCCGGACGACGTATCTCAAGTTTCAAAACCATTTAGCGGCTGGTCCGTGCAACGTACAATGATGAAGGTTCTGGTCACGGTCAAGGAAGTGGCGCGGGTCGCGGACGACTTCGAGATCGAGGGCACCGAAGTCGGCGAGCAGTACCGCGAGTACGACCTCAACGAGTGGGACGACTACGCGATCGAGGCGGCCGTCCAGCTCGCCGAGGCCGGCGAGGACGTCGAGGTCGTCACCGCGACGATCGGGCCCGAACGCAGCGAGGAGACGATCCGGATGGCGTTGGCGAAAGGCGCCGACCGCGCGATCCGGGTCTGGGACGACGCGCTGGAGGACGTAGAGACGCTCGACGTCGGCGCCAAGGCCGAGATCCTGGCGGGCGTCGTCGAAGCCGAGGAGCCCGACCTCGTGCTGTCGGGCGTCCAGGCGGAGGACGACGCCTTCGGCGGCACCGGCGTCGCGCTCGCCGAGCGCGTCGGCTACGGCTGGGCCGCGGTCGTCAACGATCTCGACCTCGAACCGGGCGGCGACGTCGCGTCGGTGCGCCGCGAGCTGGAGGGCGGCGTCGAGGAGCTGACCGACGTCGAGCTGCCCGCGGTGCTGACGATCCAGACGGGGATCAACGAGCCCCGGTACGCGAGCCTGCGGGGCATCCGCCAGGCCCAGTCGAAGGAGCTCGACGTGCAGACGCTCGCCGATCTGGGGATCGACGCCGCGGCGGCCGACAGCCGGATCGACGTGACCGAGATGTTCGTCCCCGAGACCGAAAGCGACGCCGAGCTGTTCGAGGGCGACGCCGGCGAGAGCGCGGCGAAGTTAGCCGGCGTTCTCCGCGACAAGGGGGTGAGCGCGGAATGAGCGACGTGCTCGCCGTCGCGGAGCACCGCCGCGGCGACCTTCGGGACGTCAGCCTCGAACTGCTCACCGCGGGTCGCGAACTCGCCGACCAGACCGGCGGCGACCTCCACGCCGCGGTGATCGGCGGCGCGGTCGACGAGTTCGCCGAGAAGCTCGACCGCGAGGGCGTCGACCGCGTCCTCGCCGTCGACGAGGGCGAGGAGTTCAACCACGACGTCTCCCTCCAGTCGGTCGAGCAGCTCGCCGCCGCCGTCGATCCGGCAGTGGTGCTCACGCCCAACAGCGTCAACGGGCTCGACTACGCGCCGGCGCTGGCCGAGTCGCTCGACCTGCCCTACGTCTCCGACGCGGTCGAGCTCTCGATCGACGGCGACGAGCTCACCGCCGAGCGCGAGATGTACGGCTCGAAGGTCGCTACCACCTGTTCGGTCGACGCGAGCGACGGCGTCGTCGCGACGATCCGCAGCGGCGAGTGGCCGACCGCCGAGGGCACCGGCGACGCCGAAATCGAGTCGTTTGACGTCGAGATCGACGACTCGCGCGTGTTCTCGTCGGTCCGGGGCTTCGAGGAGGTCGGCGGCGGCGACGTCGACATCAGCGAGGCCGACGTGCTGGTCTCGGTCGGCCGCGGGATCGAGGAGGAGGAGAACATCGACCTGATCCGGGATCTCGCGGACGCGCTGGACGCGACGCTGTCGGCCTCGCGGCCGATCGTCGACAACGGCTGGCTCCCCAAGAACCGGCAGGTCGGCCAGTCGGGCAAGGTCGTCACGCCCGACGTCTACATCGCCATCGGCATCTCCGGCGCCGTCCAGCACGTCGCCGGCATGAAAGGGTCCGATACGATCGTCGCGATCAACACCGACCCGAACGCGCCGATCTTCGACATCGCCGACTACGGCATCGTCGACGACCTGTTCGACGTAGTGCCGGCGCTGATCGAGGAGTTCGAGGGGTAGAACTGCGAGCGACCGGCGGGAGCGAGCAGTCTTTTTGTCCGAGCTTTTTCGAGGAGAGGTGCCGGAGCGTAGCGACGGCACCCGACGAGAAAAAGGTCGTCGCGCGACCTGTTCGACGTGGTGCCGGCGCTGATCGAGGAGTTCGAGGGGTAGAAGTATCCGCCCCGGTTCGCGACACCCACCCGTCAGCCGTCGATCGAGATTTCTCCGTCGCCGTCGACTCGCACCTCGTGGCCGCAGTACTCGAACGCGATCGTCCCCTCAGAGTTCATCGACTCGGTCACGGCGTCCAACGCCTCCGGATCGATAGCGTCGTACAGCGGCGGCGTCAGTTCGGTCGCCGCTTCGCCTTCCGCATCCGATATCGCGTCGACTACCTTTTCGGCGACGGTTCGGGCAGACTCGTCACTGAGGGCTGTGCTGCTCATCGCCGTGAGATACGCGATCCGCGGGTAAATAACTGTCGGAGATAATACATATACGGGGTTCGACCGAGAGCGCCGGATACATTTCCGCCGCGACGGGATTCTCCGGACGAATTGCGGTTCCATCGGGAGCCCCGGCGAGATTGCCGCTGGCGGCCCCAGCGGCTACTCCGGATCGTCGCCGAATCCGCCGAGCGGCTGGGCCGCCTCTTCACGGAGCACCTCGGTGCGCGTGATCTCGAGGCCTTGCTCGTCGAGTGCGTCGAGTCGGCGCTCGATCTCCTCCTGACTCGCGGCGACCAGTTCGATCAGCACGTTCTCCTCGTCGGTCGCGAGCCGGCGGACGCAGGTCACGCCGTCGACCGCGAGCGTGTCCTCGACCGAGAACTCGTCGTCGATCGCGGTGCCGAAGAGAATCATGTGCGGGTCGAACCCGGCCTGCCGGTAGTCGATCATCGGCGCGTACCCATCGACGACGCCGTCTTCTTCGAGATCGTTGATCCTGGCTGCGACCGTACTCGACGCCAACCCGACCTGGTCGGCGATCTCTTCGGTCGTGACGTTCCGCGCATCGTCGGCCAGCGCGCGGAGGATCTTTCGGTCGAGTTCGTCGAGGTTCTCCGGAGGCATCCGATAGTGATCGTACGGGTGCCGGGAAAATAGCCGTTTGGTCTGGATGCGTCGCACCTCTGGGTCCGGGTTTTCGTCCGAGAGGGCTCCGTCCGTCAGTCGCTACTCGGACGCTCGACCGTCTCGGAGACCGAGATGATCGCCGAGAACTCCGCCGGGCTCCCCGTCACCTCGACGACCCCTTCGGCGGGATCGTACTCGACGAACTCGGCGTCGGACGCCTTCGGGAGGTGCTTGTGTTCCAGTTCGATCTCGACGCCTCGGTACTCGTCCTCGGGCAGGTCGAGGGCGTCGGGATCGTCCTCCCACTCGGCGATCCGCTCGGCGAGTTCGTCGACCGGGACCGGCTCCTCGCTCTGTTCGAGATAATACAGGGCGTACCGGCGTCGTTCCTCGCTAAGGAGGTCGAAAATCCTGCTCAGGGATGCCATCGTTCCGAGTAACGCGACGGTACGGAAAGAGGGTTTTTGCGAGGTGACGGCGGACCGGTGGCCATCCGTTCGAGGGATCGTGCCGCTTCCGGGCCGGCTACGAGCGTCGGTGGCGGGCTGGGCCGCCGGACGCCGAAGCTAAATCGGTGTGATCGCCCGGGGTTTCCGCCCGCTCTGGCTCCCCTTACTTCGAGAGCGGCGCGTAACGGCGCCTTACCGGCCGCCGATCACGTCGGCGTCAGCCGGTCCGCCGGCGTCGAACTCCTCGACGAGGGCGTCCAGGCGCTCGGGGTCGCGGTGGCCCGGCAGCGTCTCCTCGGCGGTCCGGCAGGGCGCATCGACGCCGAGGACGTCTGCGACGTGATCGGCGGCGGCTTCGGCCATCAGTCGGTGCGTGGTGAGCTTCCCGCCGACGACGCTGGTGAACCCGTCGACGCCGTCGCGGTCGGCGTGATCGACGACGAAGAAGCCCCGCGAGATGCCGCGCTCGCCCTCAAGTTCAGCTTCCTCCGGGCCGTACAGCGGTCGGACGCCCCAGTACGTTCTGGTCCGCGACGCGTCGGCCACCGGCGGGAGCATCGCGGCGCACTCCTCGATCGTCTGCTCGATCTCCCAGTCGGCCTGCTCGTAGTCGTCCGGATCGTCGACGGCGACGCTGGTCGTTCCGAGGACCGCCTCGTTCTCGTGAGGCACCACGATGTCGCCGTCCGACGGCGGCCGGCAGCGGTTCACTACCGGGCCCAGTCCGGGGTAGTCGACGCCGACCATCACGCCCCGCGTCGGCTTCATGTCGAGGTCGACGCCGGCCATCGAGCCGAGCTGGTCCGCCCAGGCGCCCGTCGCGTTGACGACGTGGTCGGCCCGTATCTCGCCGACCTCGTGGTCGAGTTCGGCGCCGACGACCGCCTCGTCTCTCGGCCGCTGGCCGCTCGACTGGTTCGAGGGCCGTCGGCCCTCGCTATCCTCCACGAGTAGGTCGATAACCGGAGCGTCGGGAAGTACCGTCGCGCCGTGTTCGCGCGCGCCGGCGGCCGTCGCGGCGACGAGCCGCGAGGGGTAGATCACGCCGTCGGGCACCGACAGCGCCCGCTCGACGTCGTCGGCGAGGTCGGGCACCGTCTCTCGGGCTTCCTCGGGCGTGAGTTCCTCGGCCGGAATGCCGTGCTCGCGGCAGGCGTCGCGCTTTTCGTCGAAGTAGTCGGGATCGTCTTCGGACAGTTGGACGAACAGGCCACCGGAGTCGTCGATGCAACGGCCCGCGATCTCGCGGAGAATCTCGTTCTCGGCGATGCACTCGCGGGCACCGGTCGCGTCGGCCTCGGCGTACCGCGCGCCGCTGTGCAGCAGCCCGTGCGAGCGGCCGGTCGTCCCCGATCCCAGGCCGCCGCGATCGACCAGCGTCACGTCGACGCCGCGCATCGCCAGATCCCGCGCGATCCCCGTGCCGGTGCCCCCGCCGCCCACGATCAGAACGTCAGTTCGGTCCATCGACGGATCTAGGGGCCGAATCGACTTCAGGAACCGGGTAGCGGCGTCGAGTCGCCGCCGTGTCGGCGCCGCGCCGGCGTACGTCGTCGAGCATCGCGACCGCAACGCCGTCGACCGACGGGGACGATCACGGGGTGCCGTCGCTGCGATCGATCGTCCGTCGAGATGCGCTGCTACGGCGCGCCGTCCGTCGATCGGAATCGGGAGACGCGTCGCTCGTCAGTAGCACTGAAAGAAATGGTGTCTGTAAAAGTCGCGGTAAAGCGACCGATTAGTACCGAATTACAGCCGGGTGAGGTTCGTCGCGCGCGGACCCTTGGGGGCCTGCTCGATGCTGAATTCGACTTCCTGTCCCTCTTCGAGGTCCTCGCCGCCGACGTCCTCCATGTGGAAAAACACGTCGTCGTCTTCCTCGTCCGTCTCGATGAAACCGTAGCCGCCAGTGTCGTTGAAGAAATCAACGTTTCCTTTCGCCATTACACCCTAACAGAAGCCCGCACCACGGATAATGGTTCCGATACGTTCCCCAGATGGGAAAATTTCTGGACGGGTGGTTTGGTATTAGATGCTGAGAGCTACGCTTGTCTATGCGCGGTCGCAATATGAGCACCGTGGTGGCGGATGCGGACGGAGAAACTCGCCTTTCCGCCGAATCGGAAGTTCGAAGCGGCGATCACAGCAGCCCGTCATCGGCGTCCAGCTCGGTGACGACGATCGTCCCGTCGACCGAGAACGCGACCGTCCCCTCCCCGTCGACGGTCACCGCCGCGTCCGTGACGCGCACGCCGGACTCGACCTGCACGTCGATCCTGAGTACCACAGTTCTCCCGGTCGGGGGTAACGCACTCGGCGAGCAAGTAGCTACGTACGCGGCGCTACGCCGTCGAGCAGGAACCGTGCCGCGTCGGGAAACCGCCGCGCCCAGGCGTCCTCGTGGTGGACGGCCCCGTCTTCGAGGACGAACTCGAGTTCCTCCTCTCCGTACCCCAGCTCTTCGAGCAGGTCGACCATCCGGCGGGCCTCCTCGCGGTAGCGCGCCGAGAGGTCGGGACTGTCGGGCATCTCGTCCCCGCCGACGTCGAGGTAGAGTCGACCGGGAACGCGGGACTGGTCGGCGACGTACTCGAAGATCTGTCCCTCCGTCCACCAGAACGCGGGGCTCATCACGCCGGCGAACCCGTACAGGTCGGGGTACTCGAAGTAGCCGTAGAGGCTGACGAGCCCGCCCAGCGAGGAGCCGGCGAGGCCGCGGTGTTCGCGGCCCGCCTTCGTCCGGAACGACGCCTCGACGGCGGGGACGACCTGCTCGGCGAGAAAGGCGAGGTACTCGTCGGCCCGGCCGCCCGGCAGGTCGTCGTCCTCGAAGGGGCCGTCCTCGGCACCCCGTCCCTCGGGCTGGACGGGGCTGTACTCGGTGCCCCGGTCGTCGTCCGCGTTCGGGATCCCGACGACGATCGCCTCCAGCCCCTCGTCGGCGAGCTCCTCCATGGTTTCGTCGACCCGCCACTCGCCCGAGTGGCTCGTCCGGTCGTCGAACAGGTTCTGGCCGTCGTGCATGTACACCACGGGATACTCGCGGTCCGACGTTTCGTAGGACGGCGGCAGGTACGCGAGGAGCTGTGTCTCCCGGTCGAGGCGCTCGGAGTACAGTTGCTCCGAGACGCGCACGTCGCCCGTGACGGTAGGGTCGTCGGAGAGGTCGTACTCGCGCCAGTCGAGGCTGTCGGTCATTGGTCGTACGGTTTCGATCGCAGGAGAGAATCCGTTTCGGTTTCGCTCCGGGGCGGCCGGTTAGTTTCGGTCGGCCTCGTCGATCTCCTCGACGGCCCGCAGGTACTCCCGGAGCAGATCCGGGAACTCCCGCCCGCGGAGGTATCGCAGCCCGAAGTCCTCGGTCCAGGCGATGATCCCCCGATCTTCGGTGACGACGCCGGCGTCGAGCTCCCGACCGAGCACGAGCAGGTCGAAATCCTCCCGTGAGTCTAACACGCCCCGCCGGAGCGCGCTCCGGTACTTGTCCCGCAGATCCGAGACGATCTGGTCGGCGTCGGTCATGTGCTCGTGGTCCTCGATCGGCTCGTCGGACGCCGACTCCGCGCGCCGGACCGCGTCCTCGGCGACCCGGAGCCCGCGGTCGACGCGGTCGCTCATCTCGTCGACGAAGCGGTAGACGACGTTCGCGGGGATCGACACCTCGTAGCGGTCGGGGTGCTTGCGGATCACCCAGGTGTTGAGCTTCGAGAACACCTCGTCGTCGACGTCGCGGTCCGCGAGCATCGTCGTCAGCTCGTCGTGGATCGTCGGCGGCACGTAACAGGAGATGCCGAGTCGGAGTCGCGCCTCCGCGATCAGGTCGAGCAGGTCGAGCAGCGCCTCCTGCAGCGACTCGTCGTCGTCCCGGATCTCGTCGGTCAGAAACATCGACGTGTCGAGGACGAACCGCTGCTTGAACGGATCGCCGGGCATACCTACACGTTGGTGGGCGACCGGCAAATAGGTGCGTCACAATTCGCCACGGGCGACTATTGTGGCCGGCGCCGTACTCACGCCGGGGGAGAGATCGTGGAGTACCACAGGAAGCTCGGCCTCTCGGAGGACGCGTTCGAGGGCGTGATAGAGCACGCCGAGCGGGCGAGCTACGACGGCACCGAGTACCGCCACGTCCCGGACTACCGGCGCGGCGTCGAGCGCGGGACGGTCCTGTTCGACGGCGAGGTCGTCCGCGGGTTCCCCAAGGTGCCCCGGACGCTCGTGCTCGCCGAGGGCGTCCCGCGGCAGTTCGACAGCCCCGTCGCCGTCGAGGAGAAACTGGACGGGTACAACGTCCGCGTCGCCCGGATCGACGGCGACGTGCTGGCGTTCTCGCGGGGCGGGCTGGTCTGTCCGTACACGACGTGGTTCGTCGAGCGCGAACTCGACCTCGATCCGCTGTTCGACGACTACCCCGACGCCGCGGTCTGCGGCGAGATGGTCGGTCCCGAGAACCCCTACACGGCCCACGATTACCCGGACGTCGACTCGCTGGCGTTCCGCGCGTTCGACTGGCGCGACCGCGAGTCCGGCGAGCCCCTGGACGTCCGCGAGCGCCGCGAGCGCTACGGCGAGTACGGCGTCCCCCAGACCCGGCTGTTTGGCGTCTACGATCCCGACGACGCGGCAGCGGACCTGCGAGAGATCGTCGACGAGCTCGACGCCGACGACCGGGAGGGCGTGGTGATGAAGTCGCTCGACGGCGCGACCCAGCTCAAGTACACCACGTCGGCGGCCAACCGCGGCGACCTCGCGTACGCCTTCTCGCTGCCGTTCGACTACGGGCAGGCGTTCATGTTCCGCCGGCTCATCCGCGAGGCGTTCCAGTCGATCGAGTGGGACGAGTCGCCCGAAGCCGCCCGCGAGCGCGCTCGAGCGGTGGGCGAGGCGATCGTCCTGTCGATGACCGAGTCCATCGAGCGGGTCGCGGACGGCGAGGCCGTCGGCGAGCGCCACACGGTGCGGGGCGATCCCGACGCCATCGACGCCCTGCTCGACCACTTCGAAGAGCAGGGGCTGACGATCGACGTGGAGGCCGACGATCGGGCGGACGGCGAGCGCGTCGTCACGTTTTGCAAGCGCGTCCAGTCGACCAACGACAAGATCCGCGGCTACCTCGACGGGCAGATCGTCCGGGAGTGATCGCCTCGGTCGCGTCGGCTTCGGCGGGATCACCGCGCGCCGATCCCTCGAAAAACCGTCGGCGTCCGAATCTTTTTACCCGCCCGTTCCCTATAAGGGGTAGAACTGTTCATGAACGGAAACACGCCGTACGCAGGGTCTCCCGGCACCACGCAGGCGGGCAAGCGCGCCACCGCCGATCTCCCCGAACTCACGGGCGAGCAGAAGCGCGCGCTCCGCCGGGACGTCTCGCGGATCGCCGACCAGACCCGCGCGTACCTCCCCGACGAGTACGTCGTCGACTCCGACGTGAGCCAGGCCGCCGGCGGCCCCCGCGCGACCGTCGCCGTGCAGCCGCCGGTCGGGCACCCCGTCAGCGCCGGCTTCTCGCCCGAGAACGAGGATCTGGAGTCCGACTCGCTGATCGACGACGAGGACCGCAGCGAGGTCGCTCGCGGACTCGCCGCCAGCGCCGCCCTGCAGGTCAAGCAGGCCGTGCAGGACGACGTGATGCCGACCGCGCGATAGCTACCGGAGTCTCGTTTCTGTCGACCGTCGTTTGACGCCGAGCGGCGGCGTCAGGCCGCCGTCGAACGCTGAGCAGCGGCGTCAGGCCGCCGTGCAGTGCTGTCGCTTCCGAGGAATCGAACCGCGATAGCGAGAAGTCGCCCGTCCGGCTCGTCGTCTACTTCCCCCAGAAGGGGTCGCGCCGCCGGTGTTTGTCCAGGTACATCTGGAGCGCGTCGCGCTCGTCCGGCGGGATGTCGTCGACGAGTTCCTGTTCGAGGATCTTGGCGTGTTTCTCGTGGAGTTCGGTCCAGAGCTCGTCGCCCTCCTCGATCTGGCGCCCGACGGTGGGGCCATCGATGGCGATACTGACGCGGTCGCCCTTGCGGGCCTCGTCGACGTCGTCGCCGTCCTTCTGGATGCCCTTGAGCTGGCCGATGCGCTCGGGCTCCTTGCCCTCGAAGTCCACGACGTTGGTGTTGTTCTGGAGGGTGCCCGCGAGGATCTCGACGCCGACGACCGCCGGGTCGTTCTGGCGGAACGTGTGATCGGGGAGGATCTGGAACCGGCTCGGGCGCGTGATGTTCTCGAGGACGGCTTCCTGCTGGGCCTGCTCGCGCTCCTCGACGAACTCCTCGTACTCCTCGATCAGTCGGTAGATCACGTCGCTCTGGAAGATCCGGACGTCGTCGCTCTCGGCCTGCTTGCGAGCGTCCGAGAGTACGTCGACGTTAAAGGCGAGGATCGCCTCGTGGAGCGAGTCCTCGGCGGTGCTGGCGACAGAGACGTCGCGGGGCGCGACGTCGCCGACCTCCGCGCGGACGATCGGGATCTCGGCCTCGCCCAGGGCGTTGGCCATCGCTTCGAGGCTGCCGAGCGTGTCGGCCTTGACGACCAGGCCCTGCTCTTCGGCGTCGACGGCGATGTCGGCCAGTTCGGCCTGGACCTCCTCGACGACCTCGTCGATCTCGCGGTCGCGGACCACGCGGACGGGGGCGCCCGACATCGCCCGGTCGAGGTCGGGCGCGGCGATCTTGATCCCCGAGGCCGCCTTGAGCCGATCGACCTTCTCGAAGCGGCTCTCGGTGCGGATCTCGGCGAGCGGGCGGGGTTTCAGCAGCGCGCGGACGTCGGTGACGATCGGGTCGCCGGAGCTGCCGACGACGATGGTGTCGTCCTCCTCGACGACGCCGTCGTACAGCACGACGTCGATCGTCGATCCGAAGCCCTTCTCCTCTTTGACCTCGAGGACTGTGCCGACGCCCGGCCCCGAGACGTCGATCGCCATCTCCTCTTTCATGTAGCGCTGGGAGAGGCCCATCATCACCGTTAGCAGGTCCGGCACGCCCTCGCCGGTCATCGCCGAGACGGGGACGACGCCGACGTTGTTCTGGAAGTCCTGAACGCGCCAGTACATGTCCGCCGAGAACCCCTTGTCCGAGAGCTGGCCGATGATCTCGTAGAGCTTCTCGTCGACGTCCCCGCGCACGCGGTCGCTCTGGCGCTCGAGGGATTTCTGGATCGGCGCGTTCTCCTCGGCGTTCCAGCCCGGTACGGTGTCGACCTTGTTCGCGGCGACGATGAAGGGCGTCTGGGACTGCGCGAGGATCTCGATGGCCTCCTCGGTCTGGGGCTGGAACCCGTCGTTGACGTCGACGACGAGGATCGCGATGTCCGCGAGCGCGCCGCCCCGCGAGCGCAGCGTCGTGAATGAGTGGTGCCCCGGCGTGTCGATGAAGAGCAGGCCGGGCAGGTCGAAGTCGTCGGGGTCGACCAGATCGCCGGCGATCCCGGAGATGACGTCCAGCGGGACGGCGGTGGCGCCGATGTGCTGGGTGATCGCCCCGGCCTCGCCCTCGATCACCGCCGAGCCCCGGACCTTGTCGAGCAGGCTGGTCTTGCCGTGGTCGACGTGACCGAGGACGGCGACGATCGGCGTTCTGAGGGAGGATGCCGCGGATTCGGGAGGTTCGGTGTCCGACATGGTAACCACCAGAGAAGGTTGTTGTGTGGAACTTTGCGGCGCGGCATTTAGTTCCATCGTCACGCCCCGCCCTTCGTCAGGCGGTGACGCACCGAACGCGGCGGTTTCGCCGCCCTCGCGCCGCGGTCGCCGGAGTGCTCGTCCCCTCCGTTCGAAATCCTTTTACGCGCTTCGGGGGCAACCTAGAGACAACTGAGTACACATGGACGTCGAAATCATCGACGAGGACGAGAACCCGATGTTGCACCGCACCGACGTGACCTTCCGCATCACCCACGACGACGCCACGCCCGAGCGCCTCTCGGTCCGCGACAGCCTCGCGGCGAAGCTCAACAAGGACGCCGGCGAGGTCGTCGTCCGCAGCCTCGACACGAAGTTCGGGATGCGCAAGACGATCGGCCAGGCGAAGGTCTACGAGACCTCCGACCACGCCAAGGACGTCGAGCAGGACTTCATGCTCGAGCGCAACAAGATCACCGCCGGCGAGGACGCCGACGCCGAAGAGGCGGAGGAGGCCTAATATGCCCCGACACGAGCTCTACGACGACGACGGCACGACCGACCGCGAGCAGTGCCCGCGCTGTGGCGACTCGTTCCTCGCGGACCACGGCGACCGCCTGCACTGCGGCAAGTGCGGGTACACCGAGTGGGAATAGCGGCTCCTAGCTTCCCACAATGCGCATTCTCGGGATAGAAGGAACGGCCTGGGCAGCCAGTGCCGCAGTCTACGATTCCGAGTCCGACGACGTTTTTATCGAGACCGACGCCTACCAGCCCGAGAGCGGCGGCATCGACCCGAGCGAGGCCGCCGAGCACATGCGGGACGCGATTCCCCGCGTGATCGACGCCGCGCTCGCGGAGGCCGCCGATCGCGCGGCTGACCACGAGCCGATCGTCGATGCGGTCGCGTTTTCGCGGGGCCCCGGCCTCGGTCCGTGCCTGCGGATCGTCGGCACAGCGGCCCGCTCGCTGGCGATGACGCTCGACGTGCCGCTCGTCGGCGTCAACCACATGGTCGCCCACCTGGAGATCGGTCGCCACCAGTCCGGATTCGACTCGCCGGTCTGCCTGAACGCCAGCGGCGCCAACGCCCACGTGCTGGGCTTCCACGACGGCCGCTACCGCGTGCTCGGCGAGACGATGGACACCGGCGTCGGCAACTCCCTGGATAAGTTCACCCGTCACGTCGGCTGGTCCCACCCCGGCGGCCCGAAGGTCGAGGACGCCGCGAAAGACGGCGAGTACACCGACCTGCCGTACGTCGTCAAGGGGATGGACTTCTCCTTCTCGGGGATCATGAGCGCCGCCAAGCAGGCGTACGACCGGGGCGTGCCGGTCGAGGACGTCTGCTACTCGCTCCAGGAGACGATCTTCGCGATGCTGACCGAGGTCGCCGAGCGCGCGCTCTCGCTGACCGGCAGCGACGAGCTCGTGCTCGGCGGCGGCGTCGCGCAGAACGAGCGCCTGCGGGAAATGCTCGACGCGATGTGCGAGCAGCGCGGCGCGGACTTCTTCGCGCCCGAGCCGCGATTCCTGCGGGACAACGCCGGGATGATCGCGGTGCTGGGCGCGACGATGTACGAAGCCGGCGACACCATCGAGATCGAGGACTCGCGGATCGACTCGGACTTCCGGCCCGATCAGGTGCCCGTGACGTGGCGCGAGGGCGAGAGCGTCGCTCGCGTGCCGACGAGCGACGGTGCCGTCGGCGACGAACTGCGCGGCGCCGAAGCCACGGTCACAATCGAGGCCGATCGGGTCGTCAAGCGTCGGGTGCCCAAGCGCTACCGCCACCCCGACCTCGACGAGCGCCTGCGCCGCCAGCGCACGACGCTGGAGGCGCGGCTCACCAGCGAAGCGCGACGCCACGGCGTCCCGACGCCGCTGGTGCGCGACGTCGATCCGCGGGAGGCCACCATCGTCTTCGAGCGCGTGGGCGACGCCGACCTGCAGGCCGACCTGACCGCCGACCGGGCGCGGGCGGTCGGGCGTCACCTCGCGGCGCTTCACGGCGCCGGGATGGTCCACGGCGACCCGACGACCCGGAACGTCCGGGTCGATCTGGAGGGCGGTGCGGAGGGTCGGCCCGACCGGCCGAGCGGCGACGCCGATCGCGTCTACCTCATCGATTTCGGGCTCGGGTTCTACACCGACGCCGTCGAGGACTACGCGATGGACCTGCACGTGTTCGCCCAGAGCCTCGACGGCACCGCCGAGGACCCCGCCGCGATGCGGGCGGCTGTCGAGGACGGCTACGCCGACGTCGGCGACGACGCCGTGATCGAGCAGCTGCGCGAGATCGAGTCCCGCGGGCGCTACCAGTAGATCGCGGCCGAGCACCGCCGCACCCTTCGCGAGTTAGCGGAACAAAACGCCACGTACAGCGACCCAATCGGGCAGTACCCACAACCGGCGGCGTTATCACTTTTCGTTCGCTACTCGCTACAATGGCCTCGGACGACGACCAGATCGACATCCTCCTGATCGAGCCGAACGCCGCCGACACCCGCCTGTTCACGGAGCAGTTCAAGGACGCCAAACTCACCAACAACCTCCACGCCGTCTCCGACGGCGAGGCCGCGCTCGAGTTCGTCCGCCAGCGCGGCGACTACTCTGAGACGCCTCGGCCCGATCTCGTACTGCTCGAACCGAACCTGCCCGGAAAGAGCGGCAGAGACGTGCTCTCCGAACTGAACGGCGATCCGGAACTGAGCGAGATCCCCGTCGTGGTGCTGACGAGTTCGGACGCCGAAGAGGAGATCGTCAAATCACACGGGCTCGACGCCGATCACTTCATCCGCAAGCCGGTCGAGACCGAGGAGTTCATCGACTTCGTGCGGACGATCGAGGACTTCTGGCTCGCGATCGTCCAGAAGTCGGCGGCCGGCGACTGAGCGAACGGGTCGCGAGTCCCCGATCGAATTACGGGTCGTCGACTCGCGCTACCGCCCGCGCCGGCGCGCCGTCGGCGTCCGGAATCGGCAGGGGATAGGCACACAGTTCGAAGCGCTCGGGCGGCGCCCCGAGACCTGTGAGATTTTCCACGAGGACGCGATCGTTCCCGAGCAGCGCGCGGTGGGCGGGGAACCCCTCCGCTTCGTCCGTTCGTTCCGCAGTCGACTCCTGTCGCGGCGTCGGATCGACGTTCGGCGTATCGACGCCGACGTGAAATCCCCGCTCCGCGAGCCACGCCGCGGCATCCGGCGAGAGGTACGGATGATCGAGGTAGCGATCGGTTCCCCAGTGCTCGCTCCAGCCGGTCCGGACGACCAGCAGATCGGCGTCGGTCGGCGCCGCCGCGACCGCGTCGCGGTTGATCGGCTCGCGGGCGGCGGCGTCGGTGCAGTCGATCCGGGCGGCGTCGAACGCGAACGTCGCGAGGTCGAACTCGTCGAGGTCGCGGCCGTCCGGGAGGATGTGGCTCGGCGCGTCGACGTGCGTGCCGCCGTGGCTGCCCAGCGCGAGTTCGCTGACGCGGTAGCCGTCGCGTTCGTGGGTGGCGTGTGGCGTCACGGACACCGCCGGATCGCCGGGGTAGACCGTTCCCTCGCCGTCGAGGGGCTGGGAGAGATCGTACGTCGTCACTGGAGCGGCGTACGGCGGCCGGCGTGCTAAGCGTTCGGACGGCGCCGCGAGAACGGGACCGCGAACTGCGGTTTAGTCGTGGGGATGCCAGCGTTCGAGCGCCGTCTCGACGGCCTCGTTCCGACCGATCACCGTGAGGTGGTCGCCGTACTCCAGCGTGAACTCGGGGTCGGGAATGTGGCTGTCGCCGTTCCGACTCACCAGCGCGATGATGGCGCCGTTGGGGATCTCGTCGTCGAGATCGTCGATCGTCTGGCCCGTCAGATCCTCCGCGGTCACTTCGATCTCCTGGACGTCGCCGCTGCGACCGAGTTCTGTCATCCAGTTCGACAGCGCGGGTCGCTCGATCCGGTTGTCGATCGCCCACGCGGTCGCCAGCGACGAGGAGACGGTCTCGACGCCGAGATCCTCGAACGCGTCGACGTTCGTCGGTTCGTTGACGCGGGCGATCACCCGGTCGACGCCGAACTTCGACTCGGCGAGCTGGGCGATCAGCAGGTTGGCGTCGTCGTTGCCGGTCGCGGCGATGACCGATTTGGCGTGGTCGGCGCCGGCGTCCGCGAGGACCTCCGAGTTGGTCCCGTCGCCCTGGTGGACGGTGTACCCGAGTTCGCGGGCGTTTTCGATGCTCTCCTTCCTGTCGTCGACGATGACGACGTTCTCTCCGCGATCTTCGAGGCGCTCGGCGAGCGCGAGGCCCACGCGACCGCCTCCGACGATGAGTACGCGCATTGGTAGTACGTCAAGTGCTTCCGCGATCCGCCTGGCGAGGCCGCCCTGGAAGACGACCGTCAGCAGGATTGTCAGGAAAACTGTGCCCAGCAGCAGGTCGGCCTCCGCGGCGTACACCGGGTTGTTGGTGTCGGCCGCCAGCGTCTGCAGTTCGAGCGCGAACAGGGTCGCGACCGACGCCGGGATGATCCCGCGCGGCCCGACCAGCCCCACGAACAGCCGCTCGTTCCTGGTGAACCGATCGCCCGCGGTCGAGATCCACGCCAGCGCCGGGCGGATCACCAGCCCGACGAGGACGACCACCACCAGCCCGCGCCAGCCGACCTCCGCGAGCGTGGAGAACTCGATCTGGGCGGCCAGCGCGATGAACACGAACGACAGCACGATCAGCGTCATGTCGCCCTTGAACTCCTCGATCTGCTCCTCGTAGGGAACGTCGGCGTTGCCCAGCAGGATGCCGGCCGTCGCCGCGGCGGCGACGCCGGCCTCCTTGGCGATGGTGTTGGCCGCGGCGTAGGCGACGATCGCGCCCGCCAGCGTCAGTAAGCGGGCGCTCTGGGGGGCGCTCCCTCGCGAGAGGTCGACGTGCTCGAAGAGGTACCACAGCACGAGCGCGACGACGCCGCCGACGATCAGCCCGGCGCCCAGCCGCTCGAAGAACAGCGAGAGGAACTGGACGTTCTCCAGGCGCTCGGCGGTGACGCCCTTGAACACGACGATCGCGAGGATCGCCGCCGTCACGTCGTTGACGATCCCCTCGACCTCCATGGCGGCGGCCACTCGATCCCGGACGGGGACGACTTCGAGGATCGGCGTGATGACGGTCGGCCCGGTCGCGACCAGCAGGGCGCCGATGAGCAGCGAGATGTCCCACGCGGCGTCAAGCAGGAAGTGGACGGCGGCGCTGGTGGCCAGAAAGGCGATCGCGGCGCCGATCGTGACCAGTTTGAGCGCCGCGTTCGGCGCCGTCCGGACCTTGTCGAGCTTGAGGTGGAAGGCCCCCTCGAACACGATGATCGCGACGCTGATGCCGACGATCGCCGAGAGCGTGTCGGGCGCGAAGTGGATGACGTCGAACCCCTCCGGCCCCATGGCGACGCCCGCCAGGATCAGAAACAGCACGCTGGGCACCTGGAACCGGTCGGCGATCACCTGCGCCCCGATGCCGACGGCGATGATCGCGGCGACGACGATGACGACGTTCGACTGGCCGCCGGCCTCCTGTAGCGGGACCAGCGTCCCGATCACCGCCGATCACCGCCGCTCCGGGGCGTCAGGATCGACTCGTAGCTGTTGATGCGGCCCACACGGGTAGCAAGGAGAGCCACTCTCAAACCGGTTTCCCATTCGACAGTCGATTCCGGGACCGACAGCCGGCGGAGCGATACGGCCGCGGGATCACTCCGCGGGCGCGGGTTCGGAGTCGGACTCCTCCGCGCTCTCGTAGATGTCTTCGACCTGCTCGTCGAACCGCTCCAGAATGTTTCGGCGCTTCTTTTTCATCGTGGGCGTCATGAGGTCGTTGTCCTCGGTGAACTCCTGGCCGACCAGCCGGAACTGCTTGATCCGCTCGTGGGCCTCGAACTGCTCGTTGATCTTGTCGACCTCCCGCTGGATGCGCTCGCGGACGCGCTCGTCGTCGATCAGCTGGTCGGTCGCGGGCAGGTCGAACCCCTCGCGGTCGGCCCACTTGCGCAGCCCCTCGACGTTCGGGACGATCAGCGCGCCGACGAACTTGCGGCCGTCGCCGACGACGAGACACTGCTCGACGACCTCGCTGGAGGCGAAGGCGTCCTCGATCGGCGCCGGCGCGACGTTCTTGCCCGTCGACAGCACGAGGATCTGCTTGACGCGCTCGCGGAACACCAGATAGTCGTCGGGGCGCTGCTGGACGATGTCGCCGGTGCGGAACCAGCGCTCGCCGTCGATTTCGGTAAAGGCCGCCTCGGTCTTGTCGGGCTTGTTCCAGTACCCCGCGGTGACGTTCGGCCCCTTGACGAGCAGCTCGCCGACCTCGCCGATCGCGTCGGTGAACTCCCCCTCCGGCACGACCGACGTGTCGATCCGCACGTCGACGCCGGGCAGCGGCGGGCCGATCGTCCCGACCTTGACGTCCTCCGGCGGGTTCGTCGAGACGACGGGCGCGGTCTCGGTGAGTCCGTACCCCTCGTAGATCGGCAGGCCCATCCCGTGGTAGAGCTGGCACAGCTCCGGCGAGAGCGTCCCGCCGCCGCTGTTCATCAGCTCCAGCTGGCCGCCCAGCGCGTCGCGGACGTCCGAGAACACCAGCCTGTCGGCGACTTTTATCTTGAGCTTCAGCCCGAGGCCGGGACGCTCCTCGCGCTGGTAGGCCTGGCTGACGTCGGTCGCCCACTCGAAGATCCGGGCCTTGAGATCCGACTCCTGGGCCTGCTCGCGGATCGCGTCGTACATCTTCTCGTACACGCGCGGGACGCTCGTCGCCGCGGTCGGCCGGATCGCCTGGAAGTCGTCGCGCAGCGTGTCCGGGCTCTCGGCGTACGCGACGCTCGCGCCGACCGCGAACATCAGGAAGTGACCGACTGTGCGCTCGTACACGTGCGCCAGCGGGAGATACGAGACCGCTCGGGTCTCGTGGTCGATCGAGGGCAGCGAGGCGTCCCGATCCGGGCGGGGAGCGACCCGCCGGTAGATCTGGGTGACGTTCGCCCGCAGGTTCCGGTGGGTGAGCTCGACGCCTTTGGGCTGGCCGGTCGTCCCCGACGTGTAGATCAGCGTCGCCAGATCCGCCAGCTCTCGCTCGTCGAGCCACGACTCGTAGGCGTCGGCGTCGAACCGGTCGGCGCCCCGCTCGTACACCTCGGCGAGCGTGTACACGCCCTCTTCCTCGCGGTACTCGGGGTCGAGCTCGTCCATCGAGACCGCGAACTCGACGTCGAGATCGTCGGCCACTCGCAGCACGCGTTCGAGGTGGTCCTGGGATTCGACGACGACGCCGGTCGCGCCCGGATCGTCGAGCAGGTACTCGACCTGGTCGGCCGAGGAGCCCTCGTAGATCGTCGTGACGACGCCGCCCGCCGCCAGCAGCGCGAAGTCGGACTGGGCCCACTCCATGCGCGTGTCGGCGAAGATGCCGATGCGATCGCCGGCCTCGACGCCCAGATCGCGAAAGCCCGCCGCGAGATTCCGGACCACGTCGCGCATCTCGTCGTAGGAGATGGCGGCGTACTCGCCGTCGGGCGCCGGGTCGACCGCGACGCCGGCGAGCGACCGGTCGTAGATGCCGCCCTTGTACTGCTGGGCCGTCCGGTCGCTGTGGCGATCCGCGGCCGCCTCGAACGTCCGCGGGAGCGTGGTCAGTTCCGTTACCTCGTCCTCGTACTCCCGTTCCGCGTCACGCCAGCTCATACCTTGCGTGTCAGTCTCACTCTATAATAATAAATCAGTGGGATGTTTCCGCCGGTAGCGCGCCTGGCGATGGCCGCCAGTGGATACGTCAGACCGAGTAAGAGAACGGCGGCGGCGACGGCGCGCGTCGCACCGCCTCGATTACTCGTACATCGAGTCGATCTCGGCCTCGAATCGGTCGATGATGTTCCGGCGTTTCTTCTTCATCGTCGGCGTCATCAGGTCGTTGTTCTCGGTGAACTCCTGGCCGACCAGCCGGAACTTCTTGATCGTCTCGTAGCTCTCGAAGTTCTCGTTGACCTCGTCGACCTCCCGCTGGATGCGCTCGCGGACGCGCTCGTCGTCGGCCAGCTCGTCCTCGTCGTCGGGCAGGTCGATCCCCTCGCGGTCGGCCCACTTGCGCAGCCCGTCGAGATTCGGAACGACGATCGCGGAGACGAACTTGCGGCCGTCGCCGACGACCATGCACTGCTCGACGACCTCGCTGGAAGCGAACGCGTCCTCGATCGGCGCCGGGGCGACGTTCTTGCCCGTCGAGAGCACCAGGATCTGCTTGGCGCGCTCCTCGAACTCGATGTAGTCGTCCGGGCGGCGGTGGACCACGTCGCCGGTGCGGAACCAGCGGTCGTCGGCGTCGGTTCCCGCCGTTCCCCCGTCGGCCTCGGTCGGTTCGGAACCGGGCCCGCCGTCCTCGGCGGTCGCCGCGGCGTCGGCGGCGTCGGCGAGCGCCGCGTCCGAGACGAACGCCGATTCGGTTTCCTCGGGCTTGTTCCAGTAGCCCGCGGTGACGTTCGGCCCCCTGACGAGTAGCTCGCCGACTTCTCCCGGTCGATCCTCGTACTTCTCCTGGGAGACGATCGACCGGTCGATCCGCACGTCGACGTCGACGACCGGCGGGCCGATCGTTCCTACCTTGGGCTCCTCCGGCGGGTTGACGGCGACGACGGGCGCGGTCTCGGTGAGCCCGTACCCCTCGTAGATCGGCAGGCCCATCCCGTGGTACAGCGCGCAGAGTTCCGCCGAGAGGCTGCCGCCGCCGCTGATGAAGAACTCGACCTCGCCGCCCAGCGCCTCCTTGACCTGGCCGAACACGAGCTTGTCGGCGACTTTGCGCTTAGCTTCCAGCGCGATGCCCGGCGAGTCGGCCTCGTGGTACGCCCGGCCGACGTCGGTCGCCCACTCGAAGATTCGGGCCTTGAGATCCGACTCGCGGGCCTGCTCGCGGATCGCGTCGTACATCTTCTCGTACACGCGCGGCACGCTCGTGGCGGTCGTCGGCCCGACGGCCTGGAAGTCCTCCTGTACCGTGTCGGAACTCTCGGCGTAGCCCACGCAGGCGCCGGCCGCGAACATCAGGAAGTGTCCCGCGAGGCGCTCGAACACGTGCGCGAGCGGGAGAAAGGAGACGGTGCGGGTCTCCTGGTCGATTGCGGGCACGTCGCCCTTGTCCGGGCGCGGGCCGTACCGGGTGTACACCTGATTGACGTTCGACCGGAAGTTGGCGTGGGTGAGCTCGACGCCCTTGGGCTGGCCGGTCGTCCCCGACGTGTAGATCAGGCTCGCCAGATCCTCGGGGTCGCGCTCGTCGAGCCAGCCCTCGTACTCGTCGGGATCGAACAGCTCGGCGCCCCGATCGTGGACGTCCGCCAGCGTCAGGACGTCGTCGCGGTCGAACGCCTCGTCGCGCCTGTCGACCTCGTCCATCACGACGATGAACTCCAGATCGAGTTCGTCCTCGACGGCCAGCACGCGATCCAACAGCTCCTCGTTCTCGACGACGACGCCCTCCGCGCCGGGGTCGTCGAGCAGGTACTGGACCTGCCGGGGCGACGAGCCGGTGTAGACCGTCGTGACGACGCCGCCCGCCGCCAGCAGCGCGAAGTCGGACTGTGCCCACTCCATGCGCGTGTCGGCGAAGATGCCGACGCGCGTTCCGGCTTCGACGCCCAGATCGCGGAATCCGGCCGCGAGGTGGTGGACGATATCGCGCATCTCTGCGTAGGGGATCGACCGGAACTCGCCGTCGGGCGCCGCCGGGAGCACCGTCTCGGTCAGCGATCGGTCGTAGATCCCGCCCTTGTAGCGCTGGGCGGGCCGGTTCTCGTTGCGCTCGGCGCTCGCCTCGAACATCCGGGGGAGCGTCGTCATCCCGACTACCTCGTCCGAAAAGTCCCGTTCCGCCTCTCGCCAGTTCATGTGCATGTCAACGTCCCCCGTTCATGATAAAAGGTCCTGAACTGGCAGGGCGTGTATAGTTGTGGAATCGCGGCCGTGCATATCGATCGCTCATGGCGGTGGACGCAGGCTACGCGACCGACGTTTATATACTTCCGAGATGGATGTGAATATATCGATGGCTGGCGTCGTAGATCTCCTCGTGGCGATGTCGGTTCTGACGCTTCTGGGACTCGCGGTTCTCGACCGCTTTCGAGGCGAGTCACTGCAGCGCCAGGCGGGCACCGCGCTGCTCGGCGTCGGATTAGGTGTCGGCCTGTTTGCCGGGGACTTCCCGAGCGATTTTCGCATCGCCGCGGCGACGCTCGGCTTCGTACTCGTCAACGTCGGCGGATACGCGTACTATCGCGACGTGCGCCGAAGCGCGAGCGATGTGCGTTGAAACGCGAACCGTTACGACGAGTCGAGGTATCCCAGCACGCCCCGGACGTTCATCGCCGCCTCCGCTCGCGTCTTGTGCTCGCCCCAGATCTCGATCAGTTCCGGGTCGACGGTCTCGGCGAAGTGCTCGACGACGGCCTCGTCGTCGCCCCGCTCTTCGCGCTCGTCCTCGACGGCGCCGACCCACTCCGCGATCACGTCGGCGTACTCGTCGAGCACGCCGTCGGCCGGACACGGCCCGAAGTGGCCGAACAGCAGCGTCTCGACGCCGAGTTCCTGCAGCATCTCGACGTCGTCGATCGCCGCCTCCAGATCGAAGTTCGAGGGCGGCGACGTCGGCTCGATCCGGTCGAGCGAGGGCACCCAGATGCCCGCGGCGTCCGCGGTGAACGCCGCGTCGTTCGCGGGGTCCTCGAAGACGACCTGATGGGGCGCGTGGCCCGGCGCGTGGTGGGCGACCAGTTCGTGATCGCCCAGATCGATCGCGTCGCCGTCCGAGAGTTCGACGATCCGATCCTCGGCGATCGGGCGCGGTTCGACGTAGTACTGCCATTGGTCGCCGACTGCGCGCTTCGTTCCCTCGACGAGGCGCTCGGGGTCGACGAGGTGGCGCGCGCCGATCTCGTGGACGTACACGTCGGCGTTCGGGCAGTCCCGCGCGAGAAAGCCCGCGCCGCCCGCGTGGTCGAGGTGGACGTGCGTGACCGCGATCACCTCGATGTCGGCGAGCGCGAGCCCGACCGCCTCGATCGCGTCGACGACGCGCTCGTAGTTCGTGCCGAGCCCCGTATCGATCACCGCGGGGCGCTCGGCGTCGAGCACGTACACCGAGCCGTACTCGGGCGAGTCGTACATCCCGGTGTCGACGTAGTGCAAGTCCTCGCAGTTCCCGGTCGTCACCTCGAAGACGTCGCCTGCTGCCATACCTTGACGCGCGTCCCCCGGCCTCAAAGAACTTGGCGCGCCGGAACCCGTCGGCGTCGCTCGGCGCCGCTCCACGTCCCGCCGACGCGGCAGCCGACGCCCGAGTTCTCAGCCCCGCAACCTTATGGGAACCGCCCGGAAACAACCGGGCAATGAGATACTGCCACCACTGCGGGGCCGAGGTCGGGCCCCAGGCCGAGGTCTGCGACGAGTGCGACGGGGATCTGTTCGAGCCGCCGGAGGACCTCCGCGCCGACCTCGAAGAGGTCGCCGACGCGGACGACGCCGAGGACGACGCCGCTGAGGAGGCCGACCCGGAGGTCGCCGATGTCGAGGATAGCGAACCGGACGTCGACGCGGCGGCCGCCGACGGGGCTGACACTGTATCGGAAGGCGACGCCGACGACGAGGCGGACGCTGCAGCGGGCGACGACGGCGATGAGGGTCACGGTCGGGTGGACTCCCTGTTCTCGTCCGACGAATCCACCGCCGACGCGTCGGACGACGACCAGGGGTTCGTCGCGAAGATCAAGGGCCTGTTCCGGTAGGCGCCGGCCGGCCGGTCCGGCGCATCGACACGGTTTTGCCACGCGCCCCGGAACTCCCGAGCAAGAATGCTCGACAGAACGTTGCTCCGCGAGGACCCCGAGCAGGTGCGCCGCGCCGTCGAGGTGAAAGGCGTCGACGGCGTCGACGTCGACGAGATCGTCGCCCTCGACGAGGAGTGGCGCGACCTGAAGGCTCGCGGGGACGAGCTGCGCCACGAGCGCAACGAGGTCAGCCGGCAGATCGGCGAGTACAAGCAGTCCGGCGAGGAGGAGAAGGCCCAGGAGGCGATCGACCGCTCCCAGGAGCTCAAAGAGGAACTCGAGGAGGTCGAGGATCGCGCCGACGAGCTGAAAGACGAGATCGACGAGCGGATGCTCGAGCTCCCGAACATTCCCCACGAGGACGCGCCGGTCGGCGACGACGAATCGGACAACGTCGAGGTCGACCGCTGGGGATTCGACGAGCTGCGCGACCTGCCCGACGAGGTCGTCCCGCACTACGATCTGGGCGAGGAACTCGACGTGCTCGACTTCGAGCGCGGCGCGAAAGTCTCGGGCGGCGGGTTCCAGTTCGTCAAGGGCGAGGGCGCACGCTTAGAGCACGCGCTGATCCAGTTCATGCTCGACGTCCACCGCGAGCAGGAGTACGTCGACGTGCTGCCGCCGATCCCCGTCAACTCCCGATCGATGGAGGGGACCGGCCAGCTCCCGAAGTTCGCCGAGGACGCCTACCGCGTCGGCGCGCGGCAGGACGACGAGATCGAGGACGACGACCTCTGGCTCCTGCCGACCGCGGAGGTGCCGGTCACCAACATGTACCGCGACGAGATCCTGCTCGACGACGATCTCCCGATCAAGCACCAGGCGTTCTCGCCGAACTTCCGGCGCGAGGCCGGCGAGCACGGCACCGAAACCCGAGGATACGTTCGCGTCCACCAGTTCCACAAGGTCGAACTCGTCAACTTCGTCCGCCCCGACGAGAGCTACGACCGCCTCGACGAACTGGTAGAGGAGGCCGCCGAGGTGCTCGAACGCCTCGACCTTCCCTACCGCGTGCTGGAGATGTGCACGGGAGATATGGGCTTCACGCAGGCCAAGAAGTACGACATCGAGGTCTGGGCGCCCGGCGACGACATGGACGAGGGCCCCGAGGAGGGCGGGCGCTGGCTCGAAGTCTCCTCGGCGTCGAACTTCGAGGAGTTCCAGGCCCGGCGCGCCGGCCTCCGCTACCGGCCCGAGCGCCACGAATCGGCCGACTACCTCCACACGCTCAACGCCTCCGGCGTCGCGATCCCGCGGGTGCTGGTCGCGATTCTGGAGTACTACCAGAACGACGACGGCACCGTGACGGTGCCCGAGGCGCTCCGCCCCTACATGGGCGGTCAGGAGGTCATCGAAGGCCACGAACCGGTCGGCGAGTCCGCCGTCGGCGCCGGCGAGCGGGAGTAGTACCTTCTCAGCGCCGTTCGGCGCTGTCTCCGGTCACGGCGCGGACGTACGACCCGACGTTGAACGCCGCGAGCAGTCCGAACACGCCCGCGAGCGCGACGCCCGCGAGGCCGATCGGGCCGATCGCGATGATCGTGAACAGGCTGCCGTAGAACACGAGGAGGCCGCCGATCGCGGCGGTCAGGACGATCGCGAGGACTCGTATCGGGTCCATGGTTCGGCTTCCGACTCCGGCTCCATCTTTGTTTCCGTCTGATCTCGGCGAAGATATGGTCAGTGCGTGTACGTACGCAGGTGGACGATCCGGTCGTCCTCGACGTCGTGGACGTCAGCGAACCGGAACAGTTCCTCGCCCGACGAGTCGAGCAGCCGCCCCTGAACGGCCGCCCGGTCCTCGTCGACGAACACGCGCTCGATCTCGTGGGTCGTGTCGGTCTGCGGGCGGTCCTCGCGCATGAACGCGACGAACGCCTCGCGGTCCTCGAACGTCCGGTCGGGGCGTTCCTGGACGAACTCGGGGTCGAGCAGCCCGCGCAGGTCGTCGTAAGCGTGCTCGTCGAGCGCGTCGTAGAACGCGCGGACGAGCTCCTCGGGCGAGTCCATGGCGTTCGTTTCCGGTGGGAGGACACTAAAGGCTCCGCAGCGGGTACGTGCAGTAGATCATGAGCGGACCCCACCAGGACCAGGAACTCGTGACCGCCGGCGCGCCGCTCGACGCGGCGGACGCCGCCGCGGTGCTCGTCCACGGCCGCGGCGCCAGCGCGGGCAGCATCGTCCAGATGGCCGACGACTTCTACCAACACGGCGTGGCGTTCCTCGCGCCCCAGGCCGCCAGGAACACGTGGTATCCCAACTCGTTCCTCGCGCCGGTCGAGCAGAACGAGCCCGGCCGGAGCTCCGGTCTACAGGCGGTCGCCGACGCCGTCGACAAGGCCAACGACGCGGGAATCCCGACCGAGCGCGTCGTCGTGCTGGGGTTCTCGCAGGGCGCCTGCCTCGCCAGCGAGTTCGTCGCCAGGAACCCGACGCGCTACGGCGGGCTGGTGGCGCTGAGCGGCGGCCTCATCGGCGAGTCGGTCGACGAAGGCGACTACGAGGGTGACCTGGAGGGCACGCCCGCCTTCTTCGGCTGCAGCGACGTCGACCCCCACATCCCCGAGGAGCGCGTTCACGAGTCGGCGTCGGTGTTCGAGAACCTGAACGCGGCCGTCGAGAAGCGCCTCTACGAGGGGATGGGCCACGGCGTCAACGAGGACGAGGTCGAGTACGTCTCGGATCTGCTCGCGGATCTCGTCGAGGAGTAGGACGCGGCGCCGCGGCGCAGCTGCGCGGACGCCGCTCAGTACGCGTCGCGCAGCACGGCTTCGATCTCTTCTGCCCGAACGTCGAGCCCTTGCGGCGCGTTCGCGACGAACGAGTCCCCGACGATCGCCTCGGCGACCTGCGGGAACGCCTCGGGGTCGGGGCCGTCGACGTCGCGGAGTCGCGACGGCAGCCCCAGCGCGTCGCGCACCTCGGCGACGGCGTCGATCACCGCCTCGGCGGGATCGGCCGCCCCCGGTTCGCCCAGGGCCTCGGCGAGCAGGTCGCGCCGGGCGTCGACGCGCTCGAACAGGTACCGGAGGACGTGGGGCGCGACGACGGCGTGGGCCGCGCCCTGCTGGACGTCGTAGGTGCGGGTCAGCCCGTGGCCGAACGCGTGGATCATCGAGAGCGTCGTCCCGTCGGGCCGCGAGATGCCGTACTGGACGAGCCAGATCCCTTCGACGACCGGCTCCAGCGTCTCCGCAGTCGCCTCCTCCTCCGCGCCGAACTTCCGGAGCCCGTCCGCGAGCAGCCCCAGCCCGCGGGCCGCCGTGGCGTCGGTGACCGGCGTCGCGTTCCGGGCGTACAGCGTCTCGATCCCCTTGTCGAACCCGTTCATCGCCGAGGCCGCGAGGATCCGTTCGGGCGTCGTGGCGAACAGCTCGGGATCGTAGACGGTCGCGGTCGGCATCAGACGCGGGTCGGAGACGCCCCCGCCCACGGCGTCGGTGCCGGCCGGAACCGCGCTCTCGTCGACGAGATCGGAGCCAGGCGACGCCGTCACGCCGGCCACCGCGGAGAGGTCGGCGCCCGCGAGCGTCGTCGGAACGGCGACGACGGGCAGCAGCGAGCCCTCCGGCACGGAGATCGAGCCGGTGTCGGCGAGTTCGGCTCCCACCGCCTCTGGGTCGCGGTCGTCCGCCGAGAGCACGCTGATCATTTTCGCCACGTCGAGGCTGCTCCCGCCGCCCAGCGCGACCAGCGCGTCGGCGTCGTGCTTTCGGGCGGCGTCGAGGCCGTCGTACGCGGTGTCGAGGCGTTTCTCGGGCGTCGTCTCGTCGAACACGCCGGCGAGCCGGTCGCCGAGTCCCTCGGTGACTGGGTCGATCACCGCGGAGGTGCTTCCGACGGTCGATCCACAGACCACGAGCGCCCGCTCCAGTCCGTGTTTCTGGAGTTCGTCCGCGAGGTCGGCGGCGGCGCCCGTGCGGAACCTGACGACGCCGGGATCGTACTCGAACCGGACGCCGTCTCGGGAGTTTGGGTTGGCGTCGTGCGGGCTCATATCACTCGCTCCCGCTCTCGAACGAGGGGGTATCGAACTCGGGCAGCTGGGCCTCGATCGACTCGCGCTCGTCTTCGAGCCACTCGGGGAGCACCAGCGAGGAGCCAAGGTCTTCCACGTCCTCGTCGACCGCGAACCCGGGCCCGTTCGTCGCGACCTCGAAGAGGATGCCGCCGGGCTCGCGGCAGTAGATCGACCGGAAGTACTTGCGGTCGACGATATCGGTCGCGCGCAGTCCTTGATCGGCGAACGCCTCGCGGTAGCGCTGCTGTTCGTCCTCGTCTTCCGCCATGAAGGCGACGTGGTGGACCGTCCCGACGCCCATCCGGCCCCGCCCGGCGTCGGTCTCGACGAGGTCGACAGCTGATCCGGGGCCGCCCTCCGCGGCGCGGTAGCGGCGGCGGCCGTCGGATTCTTCCTCCAGTTCGTAGCCCAGCACGTCGGTCAGCACCGACGCGGTGGGGTCGAACTCCTCGACGGCGAGCGTCACGGCGTGGAATCCGCGGAGCTGGTGGTCGACCGGAACGGGGCCGTCGTCCCACAGGTCGACGTCGGCCTCGTCGGCCAGGTCGGTTGCGACGAGTTCGAGACCGATCCCGTCGGGGTCCTCGAAGCGGAGCACCGTCTCGCCGAAGCGCTCGCCCCGCTCGACGTCGACGTCCCGCGATTCGAGCCGATCGACCCAGAAGTCGACCGACTCGGGCGGGATCGCGTACGCGGTGTCCCGGGTCTGTCCGGCGCCGAACTCGCCGGGCCGGCCCCCTTCGGTCCAGGGGAAGAAGGTGATGTTCGTCCCCGGCGACCCGCGCTCGTCGCCGAAGTAGAAGTGGTAGGTGCCGGTGTCGTCGTGGTTGACCGTGCGCTTGATAAAGCGCAGGCCGAGCGTGCCGACGTAGAAGTCGGCGTTGCGCTGGGGGTCGCCCGCGATCGCGGTCACGTGGTGGAGTCCCGAAGTCGGCGGTGCCATAGTGCCACACCGTAGGGCCTCCACGTTGGTATGGCTTTGCGGACGGGGGCGCAACCAGGTTACGCCGACGTCACCGGCCGACGGCGACGTCGGCCAATCGTTAACTACGCACACGACCACGGTTCGGTATGACCTGCCCGTTTCTGGAGTACCGCCGCGAGTCGGGCGACCTGCAGTTCGACGAGGCTCGCGCGTACTGCGGCGCCGTCGAGCGGTTCGTCCAGCCGATGCGCGCCGACATCTGCAACGACCGGTACGACCTCGAGCACGCCGAGCACTGCGAGATCTACCGCGAGCACGCCGACGAGGTCGGAGACGGCGGCGATGCCGATGCGGCCGGCGCACGAGATACCGAAGACACCACCGGAAACGAGGTGTCCGACCAGTGAGCTACGAGGACTTTCTCGCGGGCGAGCCCCTGATCGTCACCGCGGCGCTGACCGGCGGCGTCCACGGGAAGGAGGCGAATCCCAACCTTCCCGAGACGCCCGAGGAGATCGGCCGGGCCGCCGCGGCCGCCGAGGACGCCGGCGCCGCGGTCGTCCACCTCCACGCGCGGCGGCCCAACGGCGAGCGCTCCTTTGCCGCCGAGCGCTTTCAGGAGATCGACGACGCGGTGCGGCGCCACGCCGACGACGTGGTGATCCAGCACTCGACCGGCGGGACCGGCGCGCCGGCCGCCGAGCGCCACCAGCCCCTCCGGACCGATCCGCCGCCCGAGATGGCGTCGCTCGACATGGGGCCGCTGAACCGGTACGACCGCCTGACCAGCGAGAACACGCGGGCGACGGTCGACGCGCTCCACGAGGAGATGCGGGCGCGGGGCATCAAGCCAGAACTGGAGGTGTTCAACGACGGCCACCGCAACGAGGTCCACGGCCTGCTCGAACGGCGCGACCTCGCCGATCCGGTGTACGCGACGCTGATCTTCGGCGGCGGGACGCTGACGCGGCCGCGCCCCCGAAACCTGCTGAACGCCGTCGAGGACCTCCCCGAGGGAGCGCTGTTCAACACGCTCGGATTCGGCCGCCACCAGCTACCCTTCGCGACGCTCGGGATCTTGCTGGGCGGGCACGTCCGCGTCGGGCTGGAGGACAACGTCTACTACGAGCGGGGCGAGCTCGCCGAGAGCAACGCCCAGCTCGTCGAGCGGGTCGTCCGCGTCGCCGAGACGCTCGGCCGGGAGGTCGCCACTCCGGCGCAGGCGCGCGAGATCCTCGGACTTCGAGCGATCGATCGCTGAGCCGGTCCGGCGCCGTTCGAGACGACGTTACAGACACTCAAGCTGTCACGCAACTATGCAGAAATCTCGGTGAATTCGAGTGGTAGGTAACGCCTTTTGTTTCGGTTCTCGTAACGGATCGTAATGGACACCGTCACGGTTCAGTCCGTCACCGACGGCGAGCGGCCGCGGGTGTTGCTCGTCGGACCCGCCGAGCACGTCGAGTCGACGGCGGACGAGCTCCGGGGCGCCCAGCCCGCGTTCGCGGTGACGACGGCGACCAGCGGCGAACGCGCCCGATCGATCGTCGGCGAGCGCGACGTCGACTGCGTCGTCTGCGCGGAGGCGCTGCCGGACACCGACGGGGTCTCCGTGCTGTACGCGATCCGGGACTCTCACCCGTCGATCCCGGTGTTCCTCTACGCGAGCGAGGGCAGCGAGGAGCTCGCCAGCGAGGCGATCTCGGCGGGCGTCACCGACTACGTCCCGGTGTCGCTGGGCGAGGAACAGCCGGCCGTACTCGCGAACCGAGTCATAAACGGCGTCGAGAAACACCGGACCGAGACGGCGCTGGAGCGCCAGCGCGAGCGGCTCGCGGCGATCAACCGGCTCCACCGCGTGCTCGAGGACGTCGCGGTGTCGGTGATCGAGACGCCGACGCGCGAGGAGATGGAACGCCGGGTCTGCGAGCGGCTCGTCGAGTCGGACTCCTACGCGTTCGCGTGGATCGGCGACGTCGATCGGGGTACGCGTGCGATCACGCCGTCGGCTTCGGCCGGCGGCGAGGAGGGATATCTCGAGGACGTGACGATCACTGCCGACGAGTCCGACACCGGGAAAGGGCCGGCGGGGACGGCCGTTCGCACCAGCGAGCCCCAGATCGTCGGCGATATCGCGACCGCCGAGTCCTTCGAGCCGTGGCGCGAAACCACCCTCGAACGGGGCTTCCGGTCGGCGGCGTCGATCCCGATCACCCACCGCGGGTCTGTGTACGGCGTGCTGACCGTCTACTCCGAGCGAACGAACGCGTTCGGCGGCCGCGAGAGCGAGATTCTCGACGCCCTCGGCGACGTGCTGGGCCACGCGTTCAACGCCGTCCAGCGCAAGAAGACGCTGATGGGCGACGTGCTGACGGAACTGGAGTTCCGGATTCCCGAACTCGAGTCGCCGCTGGTCGCCGCGACCGAGGAGCGGGACTGCTCGATCCGCGTCGATCGCACGCTGCCCGCCGGCGAGGACGAGTACGTCCAGTATCTCACGGTCGAGGGGATCCCCCCCGACGCGGTCCGCGACCTCGCAGCGCAGGTCGACAGCGTCGAGCGCGTCTCGCACCTCGGCGCCGAGGAAACGGAGACCGAACACCAGTTCGAGGTCGCCCAGTCCGATCCGCCGCTGACGAGCACGGTCGCGGCGTTCGGCGGCCGCGTCCGATCCGGGACCGTCCGGGACGGCGAGTTCCGCGCGACGGTCGAGCTGCCGCCGGACGCCGACGTCCGGTCGATCCTCGAGGCCGTCCGGGAGCGGTACGCCGACGCCGAACTCGTCGCCCAGCGCACGACCGAGCAGGACGCCGTGACGACCGGCGAGTTCCGCAGCCGCGTGTTCGAGGAACTCACCGAGAAGCAACGCACCGCGCTGGAAGCCGCGTACTTCTCGGGCTTTTTCGAGTGGCCCCGCGAGAACAGCGGCGAGGAGATCGCCGAGACGCTCGGCGTCGCGCCGGCGACGTTCTCCCAGCACATCCGCAACGCCGAGCGCAAGATCGGCGACGTCCTGCTCGACGAGGCGCGCGACGACGAAGCGCCCGAGGGCGCGGGCGACGACTGACTACTGCTCGTCGAGGTCCGCGCCGCACTCGGGGCACTGGTCGTCCTGCCTGTGTGCCGTCGCGTCGCACTCCTCGCAGATCACGAGATGACAGGCGGGATCGCCCATGTGCTGTGCTGACGAGCTTTGGCGTCAAAAGCCTGACTGCCGGGTCGGATGCGGCGCCGTACCACGGTACGGCGTCGGCTCCGTATCGAAATCCTTTTTTCTCCCATCGACCGAGTAGGGAGTACGCCACGCGGCGCGCCGCCTTAGCTCAGACTGGGAGAGCACTCGACTGAAGATCGAGCTGTCCCCGGTTCAAATCCGGGAGGCGGCATATTCTGAGGCTACGAACGAAGTGAGTAGCCGAAGAAACGACGCCGACTGGATCTGAGCCCTGGAAGACGAACGAAGTGAGTCTTCCTCCGGTTCAAATCCGGGAGGCGGCATACTTTTGCGGCGAACTCAGCGAGCAGTTCATCTGCTCGCCTCCTCGTGACCGGGAGGCGGCACTCCTCTGAGCACCCCCGCCTAGCGAGGCGTTTCATCGCCGGGTCGAGGCGGGGTCGAGCGGTGTCGTCGCCGTGCGGCGAACGGCCGTCATGATCTTGTTTCCATGTCCTCACAACCGTGACGCATTATAAATAATTATTATTGTGAAGTTCCTAGGAATTGGCTATGGCGTCGTTTTCGGCCGATCACTCGCCTCAGGCCAGTATAGAGCGCCTGACCGCTCCGGACGCGCTCACCGTCCTCCACGTCGACGACGATCCCGGGTTCGCCGACCTCGTTGCGACCTATCTCGAGCGGGAGAGCGATTCGATGGAGGTGCTCACCGAGACCAGCGCGGTGGACGGGATCGAGCGGCTCGGGCGCGCCGACGTCGACTGCGTCGTCAGCGACTACGACCTGCCTCGCACGGACGGCCTAGAGTTTCTCGACGCCGTTCGCGAGGAGCACCCGGAGCTCCCCTTCATCCTCTACACCGGCAAGGGAAGCGAGGAGATCGCCAGCGAGGCGATCTCGGCGGGCGTCACCGACTACCTGCAGAAGGGCGGCGGCACTGACCAGTACGCGGTGCTGGCGAACCGGGTCCGCAACGCCGTCGAGCAGCATCGCGCCACCAGAGAAGTCGAGCGGGGATTCCAGGCGATCGAGACGGCGCGGGAGGGCATCTCGTTTCTGGACGAGGACGGGAAATTCCTCTACGTCAACCCGGCGTACGCCGACGCGTACGGCTACGACCGCGAGGAGCTGATCGGCGAACACTGGAAGGTGCTGTACCCCGACGACGGCGTCGAGCAGGTGTACGACGAGATCCTGCCGTCGGTCCCCGCCGACGGCAAGTGGACCGGCGAGAGCGTCCACCGCCGAAAGGACGGCACCGAGTTAATCGTCAGTCACGCGCTCGCGTACTGCAGCGAGGGGACGCTGCTGTGTTTCATCCAGGACGTCAGCGAGGCGAAGGCGATGGAGCGGACGCTCGAACGCCAGCGTCGACACTTCGAGCAGTTCGTCGACGCGGTCGAGGAGTACGCCATCTTCGCGCTCGACACGGAGGGCCGAGTCACCAGCTGGAACCGCGGCGCCGAACGGCTGAAGGGGTACAGTGCGGACGAAATAGTCGGCGAACACCTCTCGACGTTCTATCCCGACGCGAAGGCCGAACAGGGGTATCCCGAGGAGCTCCTGGCGACCGCGCGCGAAGAGGGATCGGTCGAGGACGAAGGCTGGCGGGTCCGCAAGGACGGCTCGACGTTCTGGGCGAACGTCGTGATTACCGCCGTTTGCGACGACAACGGCTGCCATCAGGGGTTCCTGAAAGTCACGCGCGACCTGACCGACCGGCGCCGCCGAGGCGCCGACGATGGCGACGTCCTCGCTGCGGACGACGGTATCGACGATCGGCTCCTCGAACGGGCGATCGACGAGGTGCCCGTCGGGATAACGATCAGCGGGCCGCCGTCGGATGACGTCCCGCTCGTCTACGCCAACGAGGCGTTCGTCAGGCTGACCGGCTACTCGCGGGAGGAGATCCTCGGGCACAACTGTCGGTTTCTGCAGGGCGAGGCGACCCGACCGGAACCGGTCCGCGAACTGGCCGCCGCCATCGAGGCCGGGGCGGGGACGACCGTCGAACTACGGAACTACCGGAAGGACGGCACCGAGTTCTGGAACCGCGTGTCGATCACGCCGATCCGGGACGACGCCGGCGACGTGACTAACTACGTGGGGTTCCAGCAGGACGTCACCGACCGGAAACGCCTGGAGCGCCAGCTCGACCGGCAGCTGGCGCAGTTCGAGCACTTCGGCGGCGTGCTGTCCCACGACTTCCGGACGCCGCTGACCACGGTTCGCGGGCGGCTCCAACTGGCCCGGGAAACGGGCGACACGGACCATCTCGACCAGGCGACGGCAGCGCTCGATCGCCTCGAAGAGCTCGTCGACAACCTCTCGAGCGCGATGCGGAAAGGGGAGCTCGTCGACGAGCCGACGGCGGTCGGGCTCGGGGACTGTCTGCGGTCGGTCTGGGAGACCCTGGAGACGGGCGACGCGACCTTGCGGATCGAGACCGACGGCTCGATCCGCGCCGACGCCGAGGCGCTCAAGCGACTGGTCGAGAACCTGTTCGCGAACGCGCTCGAGCACGCCGGGGCCGAGGTGACGGTGACGGCCGGCGCGCTCGCGGACGGGTTCTACGTCGAGGACGACGGCCCGGGGATTCCTATCGACGACCGAAACCGCGTGTTCGAGGCGGGGTACTCGACGCGCGAGGGCAGCCACGGGTTCGGATTGGCGAGCGTGAAACAGCTCGCGGTCGCTCACGGGTGGGACATCACCGCGACCGACGGAAGTGATGGCGGCGCCCGCTTCGAGATCACCGACGCCGAGGTAGAGCGCCAGGTGGGCTAACTCGCTCGGTCAGTTCTCGCAGGCTTCGTGGACGATCTCGTCGTTCGCGTTCGGGCCGCGCGCCTGTCCGACGACGATCGGCTCGCCGCAGGCCGCACAGTGGAGCTTCGCCGTCTCGTCGGTCGTCTCGGATTCGGTCGATTCCTCCTCGTCGGTCGCGCCGATCGCGTCGACGTCGAGTTCGGTTAGCTCGTCGCCGCTGTCGACCGCCTTGTAGCCGAGCACGACCGCGCCGGCGCCCGCCAGCGCGCCGCGCAGCCGCTTTCCGTTTCTGAGCGAGCCGATCGCCGCGACCGCCAGCGCGCCGGCGGCGACTATGCGAGCGAGTCGGCTGCGATCGTCGACGACGGTCTGCAGTTCCATATCCGAACGGATGGGCTCCGCACTCTTGAAGGTCACCGTCGCGACAACGCGCGGCGCTGTCGTCACCCGTCGAGGCGGCGCGGATCACTCCAGGACGACGTACGTCCGCGTCGTGCCGACGCCGTCCAGCGCTCGTATCTCCCTCGTCAGGATCCGCTGGAGGTCGTAGGGACGATCTCCTTCGAGTTCGACGACGATGTCGAAATCGCCCGCGACGACGTGGGCCTCGGTGACGCCGTCGAACGTTCGGATCCGCTCGCACAGTGCCGGCGACGTGCCCTCCCCGGTGTCGATCATCGCGTACGCCCTGACCATCGCGTCGTACTTCGCGCTCCGCCGTGAAAACACCCCTCCGACGTCTGCTGTCGGCCGCCTTCGGAACCTAGACGCCCCTGCGTCACGACGCCGAATCAGGCCAGCGGTTTTCCCGTCGGTCGTCGAACGTGACGTATGGGCGTCATCGGCGACACCGGCGCCGAAAGAGTTCTCTGGCTGGTGATCGGCCTCGCGCTGGCGGCGCTGGTCGGCCTCGCGCTGTACAGTTACATCGGCGCGCTCGTCTCGGCGATATTCATCTACTACGCGGTTCGACCGATCTACCGGCGGATCGAGGCGCGCACGGACTACCCGAACGTCGCCGTTACGCTCACGCTGCTCGTGCTTGTGGTGCCGATGCTGCTGGTGATCGGGTACGCCGGATTTCTGCTGGTCAACGAGGTCGATCGACTCCTCTCTGGCGGCGTTCTCTCCGCGTTCCGCCCGTACTTCCAGCCGTACATCGAGTACGCCCGGCAGGGCGAGGTCCAGCAGATCAGAGACGCGCTCACCGGCCAGGGCCGCTTGCAAGGATCGACGGTCAGTGCCGCGCTCCGGGACCTGTTCACCCGGTTCGCGAGCGTTCTGGGAGTGTTGTTCGGCGTGCTCACCAGAGTCGTCCTGATGCTCATCTTCCTGTTTTACCTGCTCCGAGACGGCCACAAGCTCCGGAACTGGTTCGTCGACGCCGTCGATCGCGACGAGCGGATCGTCTCGTTCGTCGAGAGCGTGGACGACGACCTCGAGACGGTCTTTTTCAACAACCTCGCCTTCATCGTGTTCACGGCGATCCAGGCGTCGATCATCTACTTCGCGTTCAACCTGGTCGCGCCGCGCAGAGCCGTCGTCGGGACGCCGGTGTTGCTCGGCGCGCTCATCGGGATCGGGACACTCATCCCGGTCGTCGGCATGAAGATCGTCTACCTGCCCTACGCCGCCTACCTCGGCGTCCTCGCCGTGACGACGGCGACGCCGATCTGGCACCCGGTCGCATTCCTGGCGGTTTCGGCCGTCATCGTCGACACGATCCCCGACGTCGTGATCCGGCCGTACCTCTCCGGACGCAACACGCTCCACATCGGTCTCGTGATGCTGGGCTACTTCCTCGGGGCGCTGACGTTCGGCTGGTGGGGGTTGTTCTTCGGCCCGATCGTCGTCGTCGCGGCTGTCCACTTCGGCGAGCAGGTCTTTCCGTGGCTGGCCGGCGAGTACCTGCATCGGTGACGAGGGGGCGGCGCTCGCGGCCGAGCGTGGGGCGCCCCAGCGCCGACGGCTGACCGCGAAGCGGCGTCCCCTCGCCGCCGCGATGCGCTGTTTAGGCCCAACTCACAACCCCCTCGCGGTCGTATACGGACGCATGCTCGCGGTCGACCTCCACTCGCACACGCGCTTTTTCCACGGCCGGCGTCGCCTCGGCGACCTGTTCGACCCGGTCGGCGTCGAGTTGCTCACCCGGACGGCCGCCGCGCGAGGGCTCGACGGCCTCGCGACGACGAACCACGACTACTACACGCCCTTCGAGGATCGAAACTCGGTGTCGGTGTTGCCGGGCATCGAGGTGACGACCAGCGACGGCCACGTGCTGATCGTCGGCCCCGACCCGCCCGTCGAGACCGAGCAGGGAGAACTGACGCCGACCGAGACCGTCGAGTTGGCTCACGATCGGAACTGCGCGGCGATCCTGGCCCACCCGTTCCGGGACAGCAGCCTGCGCGAAGCCGACGCCGGGTTCGACGCCGTCGAGATCAACGGCAAGCACCCCCGGACCAGCGACTGGGTGCGCGAGCTGGCCGACGACCTCGACTTGCCGCTCGTGGGCGGCAGCGACGCCCACTACCCGATCGAGGTCGGGCGGGCCCACACCGCGATCGACGCCGAGGAGCTGACGCCCGAGAGCGTCGTCGCGGCGATCCGGGACGGCCGCGTCGAGGCCCGGGTCGACGACTGGCTCCCCCATCGGGCGATCCGCAAGGGGTACCGGTTCGTCCACGGGCAGAAGGGCCACTTCGAGCGCCCGGAGGTGACGACGCCGGGCTTCGGCGTCCCGCCCGAGGAGTGAGGCTCGCCGGGAGAGCGGGGTCCGGACCGCGATCAGCGCTGCTCGTCCAGAATCAGCCGCGTCTTCGTGCTCACGACGTCCTCGAGCTCGCGGGCCTTCGTGATCAGCTCGTTGAGCGCCTGCGTGTCCGCGGCGTCGACGATCAGCACGACGTCCTCCTCGCCGCTGACCTGCCAGACGAAGTCGACGAGCTGCCACTCGGCCATCTGCTCGGACACCGCGGTCGTGTCGACGTCGACCGCGACGCTGACCTCGACCATCGCCTTGACGTTGCCCGTCCGCGTCGAGACGGTAAAGCGGTCGATGACGCCCTCCTCGGTCATCCGCTCGACGCGGTTCCTGACCGTGCCCTCGGAGGTCCCGACCTGCTCGGCGATTTCGGTGTACGGCGTCCGGGCGTCCCGCCGCAGCACGTTCAGGATCTGCTGATCGAGGTCGTCCATCGGATGGCCGGTGCTACGCCGGGGGGCCACTTACCCGTTACGAAATTCGTAACTTCACTTCGAAAGCAAGCTTTATGCACCGGAAGGGCATACGCATATCGTAACGATGGATGCCTACGTAGCGCTCGAGGGCGGTCACGTGGTCGAAGCCCGTGGTCGCGTTCCGGGAAGTACACGCGGCGAACTCGTTTTCACCACAGCGTACACGGGCTACGAGGAGAGCCTGACCGACCCCTCCTACGAGGAGCAGGTCCTGACGTTCTCGTACCCGCTGATCGGCAACTACGGCGTCCGGGAGGACCGCTTCGAGTCCGATCGGGTCCACCCCAACGCCGTCGTCGCCCGCGAGCTCACCGACGAGGTCGTCGAGTGGCTCGACGAGGAAGACACCCCCGCGGTCGACCATCTCGACACCCGCGACCTCGTGACCGACATCCGCGAGGGCGGCGCCATGAAATGTGGCATCGCCGTCGGCGAGGACGTCACCGAGCAGGACGCGCTCGACGAACTCGACGCCTGCAAGGGGATGAGCGAGCACACCGAGATCGGCGAGCAGGTCAGCGTCGACGAGCCCGAACACCACGAGGGCGCCGAGGGCGGCGTCGACGCCTCGGTCACGCTGATCGACTGCGGCGCGAAGGGCTCGATCGTCGACTCGCTCAACGAGCGCGGCGCCGACGTCGACGTGCTGCCCCACGACGCGTCGGTCGAGGACGTCGAGAGCTACGACACCGACGTCCTCTTTATCTCGAACGGCCCCGGCGACCCCGCGAACTTCGAGGCGACGATCGAGCTGGTCGACCACTTCGCCGGTGAGGTTCCCCTCGCGGGCATCTGTCTCGGCCAGCAGATCGTCGCCGAGGCGCTGGGCGGCACCACCGAGAAGATGGACTTCGGCCACCGCGGCGTCAACCAGCCCGTCATGGACGTCCGCACCAACCAGGTCGTCATGACGACCCAGAACCACGGCTACACCGTCGACGAGCCCGGCGAGACGCTGGAGGTCACTCAGTTTAACGTCAACGACGACACGCCCGAAGGGCTCGACAACGACGAGCTGGACATCATCACGCGCCAGTACCACCCCGAGGCCAACCCCGGCCCGAACGACTCGCTCGACTTCTTCGACGACGTGCTCGCGATGACCGACTCCGCCGCGACCCAGACGACCGTCACGGCCGACGACTGAGCGCCGTCGGCGTCCGTTCGATTTTCGCAGTTTTCCCGCCGACCGACATCTCGCCGTCATCCAGAAGTGTCCCGAGCGGCTAGTCCGTCGTGCTATGACCGACGCCTGCCCCAACTGCGGCGCGCCCTACAGCGCGACGACCACCGTCGAGATGGGCGACCGGTACGAGGGCGCGTTCGGCGCCACGCCCCGGAGCTTCCTGACCGACTACGTCCGCGTCTGTTCGGATCCGGAGACCGCCCGGCGCGCCGGCCGAGAGTCCCACGTCGACCTCGACGTGTTCCTCCACAGCGCGAGCGATCTCGGTGCGGGCAACGCGACCGCGTAGAGCCGCGGCGTGACGTTCGCAGCGGCGTCGACGAGCGCAGTCGAGTCGGCGCAGTAGACGCCAGCACGACGACCCGCGCCCGGCGCGGCGCCGAACCATCACGAATATAATGGGTGGAACGGTACGTGAACGTATGTCGCAACGCGCACCGGCCCCGACCGGACGCTGCACTCTCGGTCGACCCCTCCCGGTCTCGCTGGACACGGCCAACCCGATGAGCTGGCGACTCGGCGAACGGAACACCGACGACGCGGCAACGCTGGGCGAGTGGGAACACGCCAGCGGGCGCGTCGTTACGATCTTCGAGGCGACACCCGACACGGCGATCCTGCGCTGCAAGACGCCGGCGGGCCGGGAGCGGTACTACGGCATCGCGAGGATCGACCTCGAACGGGAGATCGAAGCGTTCGAGCGCTCAGACGGCTGGCGGGGCTCCGCGGACGGCCTGTAACTGCGGCCGGCCATCCCGACGTTTCACCGCGCGTCCCGACTTCCCTCGGCGTACTTCTCGATCGTCGCGTCGTCGATGGCGTCGAGCACGCGTTCGGGCCCGAGAACGTCGACCAGCCGCTCGACGCCGCCGTCCGCTCGCGACTCGGCCTCGGCGTCCGTGAGGCGCGTCTCGAACGCGCGGTCGATGTAGCGCTCCCGCAACTCTTCTAGGCGATCGTCGTCGAGATCGTGGTCCTCGCCGGCCTCGTTCTCGAACCACTCGCGCCAGCGGTCCCGCTCGGCCCACTCGCCGGAGAACTCGCCGTCCCGTCGCAGCCAGTCGTACTCCGTCGCGACGCCCTCGGGATACCCCCGCGCGATGCGGTGGTCCTCGAGCAGACAGCGCGCGACGTGGGCGCCGTTGCCCGCCGCGACGATCGCCTGGGCGCTGCGCTGGCCTGCGGGCGAGGCCACGTACAGCCCCTCGAACGGCGTCCGGCCGTCCTCGTCGGGGTACTCGGGATCGAACCGCTCCTCGAGTTCGCCGTGGTGTTCGTGCTCCTCGAACATCGCGTCGTCGTCCAGCGTGCGGAGGTACGACCCGTCGTACCACGCCGCGGCGATCACGTACGCCGCGGCGACGCGGCGCCCCTCGTCGGTCTCGACGACGAACCGGGCGTCGTCCGGTGTCGGGCCGTCGTCCTCGACTCGCTCGACGGCCTCGACCAGCTCCGAGCGGAGCGCACAGCCCGCCCGCTCGACGTGCTCGTGTATCAGCTCGTGGAACGTGTCCACGTCGATCCCCGCGGGGAAGCCGAGGTAGTTTTCGAGGTACGCGCACCGGCGCAGCGCCGCCGGCCCGCGGTCGAACACGACCGCGTCGAGGCCGTACCGGGCGACGAACACCGCGGCCGAGCAGCCCGCCGGGCCGCCGCCGATCACGACGACGTCGCGAGTGGCGTCGATCGCCGCCTCGACGTTGTTCGCCGTCTCGACGTCTGTCCCGCCGGTCGCGTCGGCGTCGACGTCGGTGCCCGCATCGACCTCGTCGTCGCGCCCCTCGCTCATAGGTTTCCGTTGACGATTTCGGCGACGCGCTCGCGGTCGAACAGCCGTTCGCCGCCGAACTCGTCGGGATAGAGTCCCTGTGCCGCTCGTTCGGTCTGGAACAGGTTGATGATCGGCCCCTGGTAGGTCAGGCCGCCGTAGACGATCCGATCGTTCCGGACCGCCCGCAGCTCGCTCGCGACGTCGTGGTCGCGGATCGGCGCGGCGACGTTCTCCTCGAAGTACTCGGGCGTGATCTCGCCCTGGAGCCTGACAGCCAGCACGTCCGGATCGACCTCCAGCAGCGTCTCGTAGTCGATCGTGCCGCCGCCGGCCTGGGCGTCCGTGACGTCGTGGGCGGCCAGCGCGTCGCCGACGCCCAGATCGTTCCAGTGCTTCGACTGAGTACCGTCGCCGATCAGGTAGGGGTAGAACGACTCAGGGGGCACCTCCGCCGGGTACAGCACCGCGACGTCCGGTCGGTCTTCGGGGAGTCGCGAGCGGACGTCTCCGATCACCTCGTCGTGGTACGCTTTGAACGCCTCGTAGCGTGCCTGCTCCTGGAACACCTGCGCGACCTTCTCGAACGCCTCGTACAGCGAGTAGTCGGCGTAGTCGTGCCAGTCGTACACCCGGGAGAAGATCGTGTTGCCGACGAACGGTCCGGTCGTGTTCTCGACCTCCTCGACGTCGCTCCGGTCCCACTGGAGCCGGTTCTGCATGAAGTTCGGATCGATCAGGTGGACGTCGGCGCCGAGTTCGTGGAAGATCTCCGGGTCGGTGCCGTCCTGGTACAGTTCGGTGAGCGCCGACGTGTCGACGCCGACGCCGGGGAGCTCGTCGTAGAGGTGTGCGCCGTACCGCGCGGCGACGCCGATGGCCGCGAGTCCGTCTGCCTGGCCCAGCGCGACGCCCATGTCGGCGTAGTCGCCCGTGTAGGGGAACCACGTCTCGGGCACCGCGTCGAACTCGACCGTGCCGACCGGTTCCATCGTCACCGAGTAGCTATCGTCGCCGCCGTCGTCGGCGCTCGGCCCGCCGTACGTCGTGCAACCCGCCGTCGCTCCGGCCGCGAGCGCCGCGCCCGTTCCGAGTATCGCGCGTCTGGTCGTGGTGCTTTCTCTAGCCATGGGTTTTAGGCTAACCTAAAAATTAAAAAGCGTTCCGATGCGATCCGCCGTCGACCGGCGGTCCGATCCCGTCGGTCGGCGGGAACGCCGCGGCCGCCGACCGACCGCGGACGCCGAGTTAGAAGTCGCCCTCGACGATCTCGGCGACGCGCTCGCGATCGTACAGCTCCTCCTCGACGCCGTAGAGCTGCCCGGCCGCGCGTTCGGTCACGACCATGTTCGTGATCGGGCCCTGGTACAGCGGGCCGCCGCGGTAGACGTCGCCGTTCTGGACGGCCGTCAGCTCCTGAGCGGTGTCGTTGGCCTCCATGTTCGCGACCAGCGTGTTCCGGAACTCCGCTTCGGTCTGGGTCTCGTGGCCGCGGAACAGCAGGACGTCGGGGTCGATCTCCAGCAGCGTCTCGTAGTCGACCTGACCGCGGGTGTCGTGGAAGTCCCGAACGTTCGTTTCGGCGAACGCGTCGCGGACCTTCAGATCGCGCCACTGCTTGAAGCTCGTCCCCTCGCCGATCAGGTACGGCGAGAACGCGTCGGGGTCGTTCCCCGCGGCCCACATGACCGCGACGGCGGGCCGCTCGCCCTCCGGCGGGACGGCGTCCTCGACGTTCGACTGGAACTGCTCGTGGTGCTCGGCGAACGCCTCGTAGCGCTCCTGCTCCTGGAACACCTCGGAGAGCTTCTCGAACGCCTCGTACAGCGAGAGGTACGGGTAGTCCTCGTGCCAGGTGTACCCCGTCGAGAAGATGCTGTTGCCGAAGAAGGGGCCGCCGGTCGTCTCCTCGACCTCCTCGATGTCCTCCTCGCTCCAGCTGTCGGACCACCGGCCCGTCAGGAAGTTCGGGTCGATGACGTGGACGTCGGCGTCGATCTCGTAGAACTTCTCGGCGTCGACGCCGTCGTCGGACAGCCGGACCATGTCGCTCTTGTCGACGCTGAGCCCGGGGATCTCGTCGTAGTAGTGAGTGTGGTATCGGCTGGGGAGCCACGCTGACGCCGGGGGATCCTGGCCCAGCGCGATCCCCATGTCGGCCCAGCTCCCGTTGTTCGCGGCCCAGACCTCGGGGACGCCGGTGAACTCGACCTCGCCGACCGGCTCCATCGTCACGGTGTGGGTTACCTCGTCGTCGCCGGACTCCGGCGAGGCCAGACAGCCTGCGAGGGCGCCGACGCCGCCGACGGCGCTCGCTTTCAGTACGTTCCGCCTCGTCGATCCGCTTCGATCGGTCATCGGTTTTTAGGTTAGCCTAAAAAAGCAAAAATGTTCCGAAACGCGAAGCCTCGCTACTGCTCGTCGGGTAGCGCGCGGTGGGGCAGCACCTGCAGCTCGGGCTCGTGCTTCACCGTAGCTTCGACGCCGAACACGTCCGCGAGCAGCTGCTCGGTCACGACGTCCTCCGGCGGCCCCCAGTCGTACAGCTCGCCGTCGTGCATGGCGACGAGGTAGTCCGCGAACCGGGCGGCCTGCGCGATGTCGTGGAGCACGACCGCGACGGTGACGTCCTGTTGCTCGTTGAGCTGGCGCACCGTCTCCAGCACCCGGAACTGGTGGTACAGGTCGAGGAACGTCGTCGGCTCGTCGAGCAGGAGGACGTCGGTGTCCTGGGCCAGCACCATCGCGATCCAGGCGAGTTGCTTCTGGCCGCCCGAGAGCTGCCCGAGCTCGGCGTCCCGGAGGTGCTCGACGCCCGCCATCTCCAGGGCGCGCTCGACGGCCTCGCGATCCTCCGCGTCGGTCTCGTCGAAGAAGCCGCGGTGCGGGTACCGGCCGTGGTAGGTCAGGTCCTCGACGGTGATGCTCTCCAGCGAGTCGTTCTCCTGGGAGAGCACGCCGAGCTCGCGTGCCAGTTCCTTCTTGTCGAACGAGTCGATGTCCTTCCCGCGGATCAGCACGTCGCCCGCGTCCGGCGCGAGGTGGTCCGAGAGCGCCTTCAGCAGCGTGCTCTTGCCGCTGCCGTTCGGGCCGACCAGCGCCGTCACCGCGCCCTCGGGGATGTCCAGGCGGGCGCAGTCGACGACCGTGCCGTCGCTGGTCGGGTAGCTCAGTTCGAGCCCGTCGCCGACGAGCGCGCTGTCGACGACCGCGCCGTCGCCGTCGGTGATCCGGTCGCGCTCGACGTCCTCGGACTTCGCGTCGGCGTCGGTTCGCGTCATCAGAGTTCACCCATGGATTGCTGTTTCCGCATCAGGTACAGGAAGTACGGCCCGCCGACCAGCCCCGTGACGACGCCGACCGGCATCTGCTTGGGCGAGTTCATCACGACGGGGAAGAACAGCCGCGCGCCGACGTCGGCGACGACCATCAGCGCCGGGCCGGCGAACAGGCAGCCGACCATCAGCCGGCGGTAGTCGCTTCCCACGACGTTCCGGACGATGTGGGGCACCACGAGGCCGAAGAAGCCGACGATGCCCGCCACCGCGATCGCGGCGCTGGCCGCCAGAATGGCGACGCCCGACAGCAGGAACCGGACGCGCTCGACGCGCATCCCCAGCGACTGGGCGGTGCGCTCGCCCAGCAGCAAGACGTTGAGCTGGCGGGCGCCCGCCAGCGCCACGGCGATCGCGAAGACGGCCGGCAGGATCGCGATCCGCACCTCCTCCCAGCCCGTGCCGGTGAGCGAGCCGGTCGTCCAGGCGATCGCCGTCTGGACGACGCCGAGATCGTCGGCGAAAAAGAACAGCGCGTTCTGCAGCGACTGGAACACCATGTTGACGATCACGCCAGCCAGCACGAGCCGCACGGGGCTCGTCCCGCCCTTCCAGGCGATGGCGTACACGATCAGGAAGGCGATCGCCCCGCCCGCCGCCGCGAGAAACGGCAGGAACGGCGCCAGACCGCTGAAGATCACGAGCGTCAGCAGCACCGCGAAGCCGGCGCCCGAGCTCACGCCGAGCACGAACGGGCTCGCCAGCTCGTTGCGCGTCACGGCCTGGAAGATCGCCCCCGAGATCGCCAGCACGGCGCCGGCGATGATCCCGACGAACACCCGCGGCAGGCGGAGGTTCCAGACGACGACGCTCGCGGTGCTCATCTCGGGTAGCTCGGCGCCGAACAGGAACGCGTTCCAGGCGTGGAGGTTGAACACGACGTGCGGGTCGAACACCGTCTTCCAGGCCTGCACGATCGTCATCTCGTACGAGCCGAAGGTCACCTGCACGAGCCCGCCGAGCACGGTGAGCGCCGTACACGCCAGACAGAACGCGACGAGCGTCGGCGTGAACCATCCTTGCCGCTCCCGGGTCGCCGCGCGAGCGGTCGACGCGTGCGATTCTCCCATGTGGATTTAGGTTTGCCTAAACAGGGAGTTAGGCGTTTCGATCCGAAACCGGTGCGGGGCTCTCCGGCGCACGGACGTAGACGGCCGGGGGACCTCGACCACGCTCATCGAGAGTATAGCCGTTCTCCGTCGTAGAATTCTAAATATCAGGCGTCCTCGTCGCGTCCCGGCGGCCGCTCGGCCAGCTCGTCGAACCGCGCGCGGCGACGGCGGCGCCGCGCCGCGGTCGTCTCGGCGTCCTCGCTGGCGTCCACGAGTTCGCCGTCCTTGATCTCGACGCGGAGCACGGCGCCTTCCTCGTCGGTCGGCAGGTCGGCCGTCCGGACGACCAGCTCGGCGAGCTGCTCGCCGTCGGCTTCGAGCAGCACCGTCGCTCGCTCGTCCTCGATCTCGTCGATCGTCGCAGCGTACCGACCGTCCTCGATCACGTTCGAAGTCCCGCGTCGCAGCCGCTTCGGTCTTTGGGCGGCCGGGGGTGTCCTGTTCCGCAGCCGCTCACTCCTCGCCGGCGACGATGCGCGCGACGCGGTCGCGGTCGAACAGCGACCGACCGTCGAAGACGTCCGGGTAGATCGCTCGGGCCGCGCGCTCGGTGGCGAACAGGTTCAGGATCGGCCCCTGGTGTCTCGGGCCGCCGCTGAACACTCGGCGCTCTCGCACCGCGTCGATCGTCCCGCCGACGTCGTGGTCGCGCATGGGCGCGACGACGGCCTCCTCGAACGCCGCGCGGTCGAGATCCTCGTGCCCGCGGACGAGGAGCACGTCCGGATCGACGCTCCGGATCGTCGCGTAACCGACGGTCCCGTCCGGCGCGGTCGGCAACTCGTCGGCGCTGAGGTCCGCGAGCGCGTCGCCGACGCCCAGATCCCGCCACTGCTTCGTGCTCGTCCCGCGGTCGGCGATCCGCAGCGGCGCGAACCTGCCGGTCTCCTTGGGCCGGACGAGCAGCGCGTCGGGCCGCTCGCTGGCCGGCGGGAGCTCGGCCTGTAGCTCGGCGAGCCACTCCTCGTGGAACGCTGCGAACGCCTCGTACCGTTCCCGCCGGCGAAACACCGCGGCGACCTTCTCGAACGCCTCGTACAGCGCGTAGTACCGATAGCTGTGCCAGGGCTGGCTCCGCCGGCGGTTCGCGTTCCCGACGATCGGCCCGATATTTTCGGCGATCTCCCCGACGTCGGCAGCGTTGAGATCGAACGCCGACGCGTACACCAGCTGGTTGGGATCGGCCAGATGGACGTCAGCGCCGAGCTCGCGAAACGTCCTGCGGTCGGCCGGGTCGTCCCCGTCCAGCGTCGCGGGCCGGTCGTCGAACCCGACGCCGTCCAGCTCGTCGTACCGGTCGGCGCCGTACCGGCCCCAGTCGCCGACGGCCGCCAGATCGTCCGCGAGACCGAGCGCGACGCCCATGTCGGCGTACCCCGGCGCGTAGGCGACCCACCGTTCTGGCACCGCGTCGAACTCCACCGTCCCGACCGGCTCCATCGTCACTTCGTAGGGCTCTCGGTCGGTTTTGGTGTCCTTGGGCGGTCCCGACCGCTCGATCGATCCCGTCCCGCTGGCCAGCGCGCCCGCGACTGAGACGACCGCGCTCGCCCGCAGGAAGTCCCGCCGGCTCACGACTCGCTCGTTCGCCACGGCGTCAGCACCTCCGCGGGGCCGCAGGCGACCAGCGCGCGATGCCGGCGGCGGCGTCCGCCTCGATCGGCGGGCGACGAGCGACGGCGTGGTGACCGATAGGGAACATACCCTCGTGACTCGCCGTCCAGTTTATAGGCTCTCTGGATCCACTTCCGTACGTTTACCACTGTTTAGTTGCGGACGGCCCGGTTTGCGACGCCCGCGTTGATCGGTTCGCTGCGCGCACGTCACTCCCGGGAGAACGGCGGCACCGAAGCAGCGGCTGGCCGGCAGTCGCGCGGGCCGTCTACTCCGACCCGGTTTCACCGCTCGCGCTCTCGTTGTCCGCGCCGTCCGCGCTCTCGTTGTCCGCGCCGCCGTCTCCATCGCCTGTCGCTTCGGCGTCGCCGTCGTCTTGACCGCCCGACGCTTCGTCGTCGTCTTCGTCCGCGTCGATCTCCTCGACGTCGACGTCTTTGCCGTTGACGCCGCTCCCCGATACCACGGGACGGAGGTTGTAGCCGCCGTTTCCTTTCTCGACGACGTGGATGTCGAACACGAACTCGACGGGCTCGTCGGGGCGGATCTCGAATCCGTGAACGATCTGGAGCTTCCCGCTGGGGATCTTCACGTCGACTCGCTCGCCGTCGACGATCCCCTCGATCCCGGCCGCGTGGAGTTCGACCTTCGAGTAGGCGCCGGCCTCCAGTTCGCCCTCGAACACGGAGACCGCCTTGTCGCCGACGACCTGAGTCAGGTCGACGGTCGCACCGTCCAGATCGAGCCAGAAGAACTCCCGATCGTCCGACTCCCCGTCCGAGTCGTTGTCGGCGCCGTCGTCGTCCTCGCTCGTCGAATCCGCGTCGTCCTCGCTCTCGTTAGCGTCGGCGTCGTCCGTTTCACTCTCGTTAGCGTTGGTACCATCCGTTTCGCTCTCTTCGCTCTCCTCTCCCTCTTCGTCGGACCCCCTGAACACGCGCGCCCTGTCGAGGGTGACTTCGAGCGAGTCGAAGTCGCCGATGTCCGCCGGGAGGTCCGTCACGAGCAGCCGGAACGTCCCGGTGTCGCCGTCGTCGCCCGCGTCACCGGTCGCTCCCGTGCAGCCGGCGACCAGCGCGGCGCCCGCCGCGCCGCCGGCCGCCAGCAGTGCGCGGCGCTGGATGCTGTGCTCGTCGGCGCGATCGTCGGCGTCGGATCGGTGTCGTGTCATCGGTCGCACCCAGTGGGGGACCGGCCTAATAGTCGGCAGTTCGTCAAGCCGATTCAACGACAGTTCAACGCCGTTCATTCGAGTTTTGTCCCGGATTCAGCCGAATTTCCGCCGGCCGGCGTCAGCGGGACGAAGTCGACACTTGAATCGTCGGATCTCGCGTCGAACGTCTGGCGTCGACGTTCGGACGCGACCCGTTGGGTAGACGAGTTCCGATATTTCGGGCGCCTGTGGCCGCCGCCGGTAGGGGCTCCCGTACCACTAGAATCTCTCGACGAGCCGCAGTTCGTACCGAGACACGTCCTCGACGCGGCCTCGCGCTGCCGGATGCAACTGGACGTCCTGACTTCGGGGTACAGACTTCGGTGTCGTGGCTGCAGACTCGTCGATCGACACGCCGTTGCCGTCGAAGAACTCCGCGATCGCCGCCGCCGTGAGCGCGTCCTCCGAGTTGTTCGTGACAGTGACGTCGACCTTCACTGATTTGGTCCCGCTCAGTCGGGTGTTCTCGATCTCGTGATCCAGCACCTCGAGGTCGCCCTCTAACTCGTTTTCCGTCACCACTCCGTCGGCACCGCCGCCGAGAACGCCCGCACAGCCGGAGAGACCGACGGCAGCAAGAGTCGTTCCGGTAGCGAGGACGGCGCGACGACGCGTGTACTTCTCTCGGGTCACGGAGAAGTTTGCTCCCGTCATCGCATAAAAATATGTTGCGGAACGAGAGCCGAATACCGCTATCCCGCTCCGCAAAGAGACTGCGACGCCGAAACCGAATCGCTACCGCGGCCGTTCTACTCGCCTTTCGGCTGGCCCCAGAACTCCTGCATCTTGGGGCGCTCGTCGACCGGCGCGACGTCGATCGGCTCCTCTTTGTGCTGGCGCGCTTCCAGCGCCGCCTTCGCGGAGGCGTGGGTCGAGAAGTAGGTGATCTCCTCCTCGACGGCCGTCTCCAGCAGGTCGCGATCGCGCGAGACGATCAGGTCGACCTCGCCGCGCTTGACGGCGTCGATCAGGTCGACGGCCTCGCAGAGGTCGTAGAACTCGGTGAATCCTTCGACGAGCTCTTCGCCCGCCTCGGTGTCGGGGTCGGGGAACTCGTCGGCCGAGAGGTCGATGACGGCCGTGCCGTCCTCGGGGATCGGCTTGCCGACCGAGTCCTGGGCCTTGTCGTAGGCTTTGCCGAACGTGCTGGCGGTGCCCATGACTTCGCCGGTCGATTTCATCTCCGGACCGAGGCGCGGGTCCGAGCCCGGTAGGCGGTCGAACGGCAGGACGACCTCCTTGATCGAGGTCTGCTGGGGCACCTGCTCGTCGACGTCGAGTTCGTCGAGCGAGGCGCCGGCCATCACCTTCGCGGCGAGCTTGGCGATCGGCACGCCGGTCGCCTTCGAGATGAACGGCACGGTGCGCGAGGAGCGCGGGTTCGCTTCGAGCACGTACACTTCCTCGTCCTTGACGGCGAGCTGGACGTTCAGCAGGCCGACGGTGTCCAGCGCCTCGGCGATGTCCTCGGCGACCTCGCGGACCCGGCGGTTGACGTCCCGTCCCAGCGAGCGCGGCGGGATCATGCACGCGGAGTCGCCCGAATGGACGCCGGCGGTCTCGACGTGCTCCATGATGCCGCCGATCAGCACGTCCTCGCCGTCGGCGACGGCGTCGACGTCCAGCTCGACGGCGTCTTCGAGGAAGTCGTCGACGAGGATCGGCTTGTCCGGCGCGACGCGGACGGCCTCTTCGATGTACTCCTCGAGCTCGGCGTCGTCGTAGACGACGTCCATCGCGCGCCCGCCCAGCACGTAGGAGGGGCGCACGAGCACGGGGTAGCCGATGTCGTGGGCGAGTTCGAGCGCCTCCTCCTTGCTGAAGGCGGTGCCGCCCTCGGGCTGGGCGATGCCCAGCTCGTCCATCAGCTCGTTGAACCGGTCGCGGTCCTCCGCGAGGTCCATCGCCTCGACGGTGGTACCCATGATCTCGCAGTCCAGATCGCGGCGCTGGAGTTCCTCCTCGAGGGGTTCGCCGATATTCACTGAGGTCTGGCCACCGAACTGCACCATCACGCCGTCGGCGCCGGTCGCCTCGATCACGTCGGCGACCTCCTCGGCGGTGATCGGCTCGAAGAACAGCCCGTCGGAGGTGTCGTAGTCCGTCGAGACCGTCTCGGGGTTGTTGTTGACGACGTGGGCGTCGATGCCGACCTCGCGGAGCGCGCGCACCGCGTGGACCGAGCAGTAGTCGAACTCCACGCCCTGCCCGATGCGGATCGGGCCGCCGCCGACGACCACGACGCTCTCGGCGTCGCGGTCGACCTTCACCTCGTCGGTGAGCCGGCTCTGGCCCTTGCTGGCGGCCGCCTGGCGCGCCGAGTAGTAGTACGGCGTCGAGGCGGCGAACTCGCCGGCGCAGGTGTCGACCTGCTTGAACGAGCGGTCGGGAGTCGTCGCCTCGACGGCGTCGATCTCCCCGCCGTCCGCGCGGGGCAGGCTGGAGGCCTCGCTGGCCTCGACGCCCGCCGCGATCTGGCCGTCGGTAAAGCCGCGCTGGGCGGCGTCGTCGAACTCGCCGTCCTGTGCGGCCTCGGCGGCCTCGGCGACGTTCTGGTAGCGCTCGACGTACCATTCGTAGATACCCGTCAGGTCGACGACCTCGTCGACGGAGTAGCCGCGCTCGAACGCCTCGAACATCGCGTAGGGGCGATCGGGCGTCGGCGTCTCGAGGTAGTCGGCCTCGAGCTCCTCGTCCGAAATCTCGTCCCAGTCGGCTTCGGGCTCGTACTCGCTGGAGCGCAGGGCTTTCAACAGGGATTCCTCGAACGTGCGGCCGATCGCCATCGCCTCCCCTGTGGACTTCATGGCGGTGCCCAGCTCGAACTCGACGTCGTCGAACTTGTCCTTGGGCCAGCGGGGCACCTTGGTGACGACGTAGTCGATCGCGGGCTCGAAGGCGGCGGTCGTCTCGCCGGTGATCTCGTTGTCGATCTCGTGGAGGCGCTTGCCCAGCGCGACCTTCGCGGTGACGCGGGCGATCGGGTAGCCCGTCGCCTTCGACGCCAGCGCCGACGAGCGGGAGACGCGGGGGTTGACCTCCACGACGCGGTACTCGCCGCCGGGCGTGCCGTCGTCGCGCCAGGCGAACTGGATGTTACAGCCGCCCTGGATGCCCAGGTCGCGGATCACCTTCAGCGCGGAGTCGCGCATCTCCTGGTGGCCCTCGTCGGGGATGACCTGCGAGGGCGTTACAACTGTCGACTCCCCGGTGTGGATCCCCATCGGGTCGATGTTCTCCATGTTGCAGATGATGATACAGGAGTTGTCGGCGTCCCGCATCACCTCGTACTCCAGCTCGACCCAGCCGGCGATCGACTCGGTGATCAGCACCTCGTCGTTGCGCGAGAGGCGCAGCCCCTTGCGGACGCGCTCGACGAGCTCGTCGAACTCGTCGACGACGCCGGACCCCGAGCCCCCCAGCGTGTAGGTCGTCCGAGAGATCACGGGCAGGCCGCCGACCTGGTCGACGGCGTCCTGCACGCGCTCCTCGAGGCCGGCTTCGGTCATCTCGGCGACCGCCTCGTCCTCGTCGAGCTCGATCGTCGTCGAGCGGGCGACCGGCTCGTCGAGCTCCTCCATGCGCTGGCGGAACAGCTCGCGGTCCTCGGTCGCGTAGATCGTGTCCAGCGGCGTCCCCATGATCTCGACGTCGTGCTCCTCGAGGACGCCCTCCTCGGCCAGCTCCGCGGTGACGTTCAGGCCGGTCTGCCCCCCGAGACCGGCGATGACGCCGTCGGGCTGTTCTTTCCGGATGACCTCGGCGATGGCCTCGGTGGTGATCGGCTCGATGTAGACCTCGTCGGCCATCTCCGGGTCGGTCATGATCGTCGCCGGGTTGGAGTTGACCAGCACGACCTCCGCGCCCTCCTCCTGCAGCGCGCGGCAGGCCTGGGCGCCCGAGTAGTCGAACTCCGCGGCCTGCCCGATCTGGATCGGGCCGCTCCCGATGAGCAGGATCTTGCGGTCTTCCTCCGCCGGGTCGGTTGTCCCGTCGCTCGTCATTTCTATCTACCCAGAATCCGCACATCGTAATAAGCCCGGCGATAGATTACGAAGAGCGAAATGGAATTTCGAAATTCGTATCTCGGCGGCCGCGGTCGGGAGAAGTCCGGCTCTCGAGTCGTCACACACGCGTACGGGCGCGTTTCACGCGACGAGTACGCGTCGAGGCTGCTACATTTTTGATCTTGCGGACCGAACTTTACTCGCATGGGCGCGTCCGAGTACACGGACGACGAGTACGAGACCCTCCAGACCAGCAAGCGAGAGATCGCCGGCAACGAGGAGCCCGCCCGGATCGCCGACGTCCGCGTCGGCGACAGCACCGCTCGCCTGACACTCGAGTTCGACTGGACGGACGGCGGCGAGATCGCCGAGTTCGATCTCGACAGCGAGCGCGACGTGATGGAACTGAAGACGCTGGCCCGCGGCCTCGGCTACGACTACGACCATCTCCCCTATCTGGAGGGCGAGACGGTCACCGCGGTCTACCTCGACGGCGAGTGGGTGCCCGCGGCCACGCTCCCCGACGCCGGGCCGGACGTCCTCGGGGACGCGTCGACGGGTCGGTTCGACCCTCTCTCGAGAGCCTACCGGGCTGCGACGGGCCGCGTCGGCGATCTCTCGACCAACAAACTCCTCATCGCGGTGATCGTCGTCAAAAAGCTCCTGATCGCGAGCGCGATCGTCTACCTGCTCGTCGCCTGATCGACCCGTTCGCGAGGGATGAAGCGGCTCCGGATCGTACGTCCGCGCGATGGGCTTTCACACGTTCGATCCGGCGGGCGCCGACCGTCTCGAGGACCCCACCCGTTTTCGTTTCTGCTCGCGCGAGGAACTGCTCGCGGCGCTCGATCCCGACCCGTCGGCGACGGTCGCCGACCTCGGCAGCGGTACCGGCTTCTACACCGACGAGGTCGCGCCGTTCGTCGGCCGGCTGTACGGCGTCGACGTCCAAGAGGAGATGCACGCTCGCTATCGGGAGAACGGCGTCCCCGAGGCCGTCGAACTCGTCACCGCGAACGTCGAGGAGCTTCCGTTCGAGGACGCCGAACTGGACGCCGCGTTCTCGACGATGACGTTCCACGAGTTCGCGAGCGCGGACGCGCTGGTCGAGATCCGGCGCGCGCTGGCGTCCGGCGGTCGACTCGTGACGGTCGACTGGTCGGCGTCGGGCGACGGCGAGGCGGGCCCGCCGGTCGCGGAACGGTACGACGCGGCCGCCGCGGCGTCGATGCTGGAGGACGCCGGATTCGCGCTAGAACGGGTCGAGGAGCGACCGGAAACGTTGCTCGTCGTCGCGACGGCGTAGCGACGGCGTCGATCCGGATCCGGGGCATCCTCTACATCTCGTACCGGTAGGGCTGGTCGCGGTGGACCTTCACGTCGCCGCGCTGGGCTTCCCGGCCGAGCACCGTCGCGATGCGGTGGGCGCTCTCGAACTCCACGCCCCGCTCCTCGAGCAGTTGTAGTATCTCCTTGGCCGTCAGCGGCTCGTCGACGTCCGCGTCGTCGAGTGCGTCCTTGATGCGCTCGTACTCCCCCCGAGCGTGCATGGGTGTACCGGATATTATTGCCGAACGCTCATAAACTTGCGTCGTGCGTGTGTCAGACGCGTCGCCGTCGCGCGCTTACAGGGCGGCGTCGTGCTCGCTCTCGAAGTCGCGCTGTGCCCGGTACTGGTCGACGAACTCGGTGACGTCGAACTCCAGCATCTGCTCTTCGAACTCCGAGGCCGCGGCGTCGCTGTCGGCGTGGCTGATCGCGTGGTCCATCAGCTCGACGAGCAGCTCGACGACGATCTCGTGGAGGCGTCGGGAGTCGAAGTCGGTCACCCACAGCAGTCCGTAGCCGACGTTGCCGTCGTCGCTCCTGTCCTCGCTGACGATCTGTTCGGGGAACTCCTCCATCACCACGCCCATGACGTGGGGCGTCCCGAACTCCTCGAACTCGTCGTCGGTCTCGATCGTCTGGCGCAGCATCTCGACGAGCGACTCGGGGACGAACCGCGACGGCGGGTGGACGTCCATCACGACCGCGTGGGCCGACCCGCAGTCGCAGTCGTACTCCCGCACGCCGAGATCCAGCGACCGGGGGTCGACCGACTCGCCGCAGGGCAGCGACAGTTCGTCGCTCGCTCCGCCCGGGACGCGCGGCTCAGGCATGGTCGTCGGTTGGCGGTCGGGCCGAATAAACTCCGCGTCTCGCGGCCGGTCGAGCATCGGTTATACCACGCTCGAGCCCGAACGGCAACGGTGTATGGGAGAGAACAGTCTCGGCTTGACGGAGGCTGTCTCGATGGCGCTCGGCGGGATGGTCGGCGGCGGCATCTACGCCGTGCTGGGGATCGTCACGCAGATCGCGGGCCCCGCGACGTGGCTCGCCTTCGTTCTGGCCGGCGTCGTCGCCGCGTGTACGGGGTACTCCTACGTCGGGCTGAACCGGCTCGTCGCCGACGACGGCGCCGACGGCGGCGGCTCGGTGACGTTCGTCCAGTCGTTCACCGGCAACTCGACGCTCGCCGGGATGGTCGGGTGGACGCTGCTGGTCGGCTACGTCGGGTCGATGGCGATGTACGCGTTCGCGTTCGCGGAGTTCTCGATCGCGCTCCCCGGCGTTCCGAGCCGGCTCGCGGGCCTGCCGCTGCGCCCGGTCGTCTCGGTGCTCGTCGTAGCGGGGTTCGTCGGCCTGAACCTGCTCGGCGCGCAGGCCACGGGGTCGGCCGAGAACGTCCTCACGGCGGCGAAAGTGCTCGTGCTCGTCGCGTTCGGCGTCGCCGGCCTGCTGTACGCGACGACCGTCTCGTCGGAACAGGTCGCGCTGGGCGCCGCGGAGATCGCGTCGTTCGGGCCGATCATGGCCGCGGCGGTTTCCTTCGTGGCGTTCCAGGGGTGGCAGCTGCTGTTCTACGACCAGGAGAGCGTGCGGGACCCCCTCGAGGTGATCCCGACGGCGGTGTCCGTCGCGATCCCGGTCGCGGTGGCGATCTACGCGATCGTCGCGGTGGTGACGTACAACATCGCCCCACAGGCCGTCCAGAGCAACCCCCACACCGCACTTGCGGACGCGGCGTCGACGATCGCGGGCGTCGTCGGCCTCTCGAACGCGGGCGCGATCGTCATCTCCCTGTCGGCGCTGTTCTCGACCGGCAGCGCGATCAACGCGACGCTGTTCTCGGCGGGCTACTTCGCGAAGGGGATGCTCACCGACGACCTGTTGCCCGATCGCGCCGGCGACTCCAGCGCCAGCGGCCTGCCGACGCAGACGCTGTTGCTCCTCGGCGTCGTCACGGCGGCGTTCACCGCGTACGGGAGCCTCTCGGCGATCACCTCCTTCGCGTCGCTGTCCTTCATCCTCGTCTTCGGCGCGATGAGCGCGCTCGCGTTCGCCAAACGCGACACCGACCGGATCGCCGCGACCTGGCCGGCCGTCGGCGCCGTCGGCGCGTCGCTGTTTTTCCTCCTGATGCTCTATCACCTCTACACCGCCGAGCGCGGGACGTTCTACGCCGTCGCGCTCATCGCCGCGGCGGTGTTCGCCGTCGAACTGCTGTACTTCGAGCGGACGGTGATCGAGCGGGAGATCCCGTACCTTGACGCCGGAGACTCGGCCGACTGAGCCGTCCGGGCGTGACGCCTCGGGCGACTGCAGCCCCCTCGGACCGCCGCCGAACGGCAACTCACTTACCCGGTCCGTTCCAACCCGCCCGCATGGAACGACGGGAGCCGCCACAGACCGACGAGGGCTGGTACGTCCTCCACGACCTGCGGACGATCGACTGGGACGCCTGGCGCGGAGCGTCCGAGCGCGATCGCGAACTGGCGATCGACGACGGCGTCGAGTTTCTGGAAGCTGCAGAGAACCTCGACGACGCCGAGGCGGGCGCCTCCGCGGTGTTCAGCGTCTTCGGCCACGAGGCCGACCTCCTGATCCTGCACCTCCGGCCGACGATCCGCGAACTCGACACGCTGGAGCGCCGGTTCGAGCAGACCGCGTTCGCCGAGTTCACCGAGCGCACGAACTCCTATCTCTCGGTGACCGAGGCGTCGGGCTACACCGGCGCAGAGGCGTACTTCGACCCCGAGCAGGAAGCCGACCCGGGCATCAAGAACTACATCGAGTCGCGACTCTACCCCGACTTGCCCGACGCCGAGTTCGTCAGCTTCTACCCGATGGACAAGCGCCGCCAGCCCGAGCAGAACTGGTACGACCTGTCGTTCGAGGACCGCGCCGAGCTGATGTCGGGCCACGGCGACATCGGCCGCGAGTACGCCGGCAAGGTCAGCCAGATCATCTCCGGCAGCGTCGGCCTCGACGACTTCGAGTGGGGCGTCACCCTCTTTGCCGACGATCCGACCGACGTCAAGGATCTGCTCTACGAGATGCGCTTCGACCCCTCCTCCTCGAAGTACGCCGAGTTCGGGCCGTTCTTCTCCGGCCGGCGCTTCCCGCCGAGCGATCTCGGCGCGCTGCTGGCCGGCGAGTCGATCCCGACCGACGAGGACGCCTTCGGCGACGCCGACGCCGCCGGCGCCGACGAGGACCTGCTCGCGGAACTGGAGCGGCTCGGCGTCGACGTCGACGCCGCGCCCGCCGGCGCGAACGGACTGGTCTTCGACTCCGAGGCCGACGTCGAAACCGTCCGCGAGGAGGTCGATGGCCTGCGCGGGAACTTCGAGCACTACGACACGCACGTGCTGACCGAGGTGTACGAGGACGGAGACGGCGCGGCGATCGTCAGCGTCTGGGAAACCGAGAGCGCCGCCGACACCGCCGCCGGCTTCCTCGAAGAGCTGCCGGGCGTCACCGACTACCGACAGGGCTCGTTGGGCGGCGCGGGCGACGCCGAAGGCGGGGCTGCAGAGAACGACGCCGGTCACCCCGGAAGCGACGCCGACGCGGGCGGCCACCCGCACGGCGGCGACGATGCAGATTCGGGCGGCCACCCCCACGGCGACGACGCGGCCGCGCACGAAGCCGAAACCGAGCGCGCAGCCCCGTCCCACGGGAGCGACGGCGAGGCCGACATCCGCGATGAGCTGGAGGAACGGGGCATCTACGGCGGTCAGCCCCGCGGCGAGGACGTGTACGCGCTCGTGCTGTACTCCGAGGCCGACCCCGACGAGCTCTCCGAGGAAGTCGAGAGCTTGAGCGACGGGTTCGACCGGTACGACTCCCACGTCAAGACCGCGGTGTACGAGGCCGCACCCGAGGACGCTCACCCTGCGGTCGTCAGCATCTGGGAGAACGAGGACGCGGCCGGCACCGCCGGCGGCTACCTCGAAGACCTGCCGGGAATCGTCCGGCAAGCGGGCGACGAGCCCGAAGACGAGTCCCAGTTCGGGACGATGGGGATGTTCTACACGGTCAAGCCGGAGTACCGCGACGACTTCGTCGAGAAGTTCGGCACCGTCGGCGGCCTGCTCGCGGACATGGACGGCCACCGCCGGACCGATCTCTACGCCAACCGCGAGGACGAGAACGACATGTTCATCGCGAGCCGCTGGGAGTCCCGCGAGGACTGCATGGAGTTTTTCCGCAGCGACGCGTTCGTCGACACCGTCGACTGGGGCCGCGACGTGCTCGACGGGCGTCCGCGACACGTGTTTCTGGCGTAACGCGGTCGCTAGGCTTCCGAACTGATTTTTCAGTGGCGTCGAACGAGCGAGACTGCGAAACGGAAGAAAGCGATAGCTGTCCAGGCTGGCGGGACGGGCCGGATCGGCCCTACGAGCCCCAGAAGTTGTCGCGGCTGCCGAGCCGCTCGCGGTCGGGGCCGCGGCCGCCGCCGCTGTCGTCGTCCTCGGCGTCGGCGTCGTCCTCGGCGTCCGCGCCGTCTTCGTCATCGCTCTCGGTGTCGGCGTCTTCGAGGTCCTCGTCCATCGGGAGGCGCTCTAACTCCTCCGCGCGGGCGTGATTCGAGCGAACCTCCGTGATCTCGACTCGTGCGCGAGCGTCGGGCAGCACGCCGTCGACCATCACGATGAAGCCGTCCTCGGTCCGGCCGACGCCGGCGCCGCTCTCGTGGATGTCGGTCACGTCGACGACGACCTCCTCTTTGGGCTTGACGGGCTGGGTCTTCAGGTCGCTGATCGGCTGGCTGTAGTGCTTGCACCACTCCTTGCCGCCCCGGTCGCCGTAGTGCTGGCACCCCATGCCTTCGATGCGCTCCGAGAAACTCGGGCAGTCGTCCGCCAGTGGACAGTCGGCCATGCTATGGGGTATTCGACCCCCGAAGTAAACGCTTGCGACTGGTTGGGCCGCCGTCGCCGGCCCGCTGCGGGCGCCACGGCGGTCGTGCCGATCCCGCGGCCGCGCGGCGGCGTCACTTCGCTGGGACGGCGGAGGTCATCCCGGAGGACCGCCGGGCGGTTGTCCGGTCGGCCCGGTCTGGGGTTCGGGCCGTTCGGCGAGCGTCACCTCGATCTCCTGCCGTTCGCCGTCGCGCAGCACCGTCAGCGTCACCTCGTCGCCGGGGCTGGTCTCGGTGACGAGATACGAGGAGAGTTCCTCGCCCGAGGACACCGGCTGGCCGTCGATCGCGACGATCACGTCACCGCCGACCGGCACGGAAAAGCCCGCGGCGGTCTCGTTCTCGGTCGCGCCATCCAGCGCGTCGGCCGCCGGGCTATCTTCCGCGGTCCTGACGACGTACAGCCCCTCGGTGACGTTCAGATCGTTGGCCTCCGCGATCGGCGGCGTGACCGGCGTCGCCGCGACGCCGAGGTACGAGTACTCGTACTCGCCGTCCTCGATCAGCGCGGGGACGACCCGGTCGATCAGGGTCGCCGAGACCGCGAAGCCGATGTTCTCGGCGCCCCGGGCGGCGATGCCGGCGGTGTTGACGCCGACGACGGTACCGTCGCAGGTCACCAGCGGACCGCCGCTGTTCCCCGGGCTGATCGGCGCGTCGGTCTGGACGACGTTGGGGACCGAGTATCCCCGCGTCGTCGGCATCGACCGGTTGACGCCGCTGACGATCCCGTGGGTGATCGTCTCGTCGAGGCCGAAGGGGTTGCCCAGCGCCGCGACGGCGTTGCCGGGATCGGCCGTCCCGTCGGCGACCGGCAGCGCCTCGGCGTCGTCGGGCGTCTCCGGTATCTCGATCACCGCTAGATCGGAGAGCACGTCCCGCCCGACCACCTCGCCGGTCCGGGACTCGCCGTCGGCCAGCTGGACGACGACCTCCTCGGAATCGCCGACGACGTGGGCGTTCGTGACGACGTACCCCGTCCCGTCGTCCGCGACGCGGTAGACGAATCCCGAGCCGATCCCGGTGCCGGTCTGGATCGCGACGACCGAGTCTATCGTCCGGTCGTACAGGCCCGCGTAGTCACAGACGCCGGGCGACCGGGTCGCGGTCGTCGTCCCGTTCGGGCCGTCGTTCGTTCCCGATCCGTTCTCGTTTGTCGCGGTTCCGCTATCGTCCGTCGCGTCCGCCTGCAGCGCCGCTCCGTCGATCTCGCTCGCCTGGTTACCGCTCGATGCGCCGCCGTTCGTCGGCGCCGCGACCGCGCCCGCCGCCACCGTTCCGATGACGACGAGCAGCGCGACGCCGAGCGCGAAGCGTCCCTGCCCCATGCGCGTCGGGCTACCACGGACTGTCGGAAAGGGGATGCTGCCGGACCGTTGCCGGTTGTCTCGGCCATCCGTCGATCGGTTGCCGGTCGGACCACCTTGCGGGCCGAACCAGCGGGTTCAAGGGTATCCCGCGGAACCCACAGAGCGGATGGAACTCGGGCTCGGCTACGCGGTGCTCGCGGCGTTCGTCTGGGGCGGCTACCTGTTCGGCCTCAAGCAGTACTTCGAGGGCTACCCCGCGACGACGCTGACGGTCTGTGTCAACGCCTTCGCGATCGCGTTCTACCTCCCGGTGACCCTGCGGGCGCTCTCGAACGGCGCCGGATCGGCGCTCGCAGGTCTGGGCGCGCTCGACGTCGGCGTCGTCGCGCTGACGGTCTGTGCGACGGCGGGCGCGTTCGTCCTCTTTCTGTACGCGATCGCGGAGGGCGACGTCTCCTACGTCACGCCGATCAACAAGATCGTCCCCGCGCTGGTCGTCCCGATCGAAGTGCTCGCCCTCGGCGAGGTGCTGACGCCGCTGCAACTCCTGGGTGTGGTCGTCGCCACTTCCGCGATCTACGTGGCGAACTACCGCGCCGGCGGGCTGCTCGATCCGTTCCGGCGGATCGCCCGCTCGCGGCCGGCCCAGCTCGCGCTGCTGTCGGCCGCGCTGTACGCCGTCAGCGACGTCGGGAAGCGGGTCGCCTTACAGGAGCTCGCCATTCCGACGGCACTGTGGGTGCCGGTGCTGCTGAGCGGCATCCTCCTCGTGTTGCTGGTGCCGGCCGTCAGGGAGCGCCCGGACGCGATGCGGGCCGACCTGCCGAAGTTCGCCGTCGCGGGCGCGTTCGTCGCGACGGGCGAGCACGTCACCTCGCTGGCGTTCTCGCTGGTGCCCGCCAGCGTCGCCTCGCCGATCATCAACACGCAGGCGATCCTGGTCGTCCTGCTCGGCGGCGTCGTGCTCGGCGAGGAGCACTTCCGCGTGCGCGTCGCCGCGGCGGTGTTGGCTGTGGGCGGCGTGACGCTGATCGCGGTCTGAACTAGCACCGGTTTGGGGGGTGCGCTTTGGCGTCGTGGTGATCGTATCGAACGCCCTGAAAGCCCTCGGTGCACTCTCTGGAACAGCACTGACTGCTCACAACTCTCCGAAAGCCTCCGCCGCGCTCGACCGGTTGCGGCTCGCTGTGCTCCTCGCTCCCGTCGGTCGCTGCGGTGCTTGCTTCGCCTCACTGGATCGAGCGCGCCGAAAGAGCACGCTCTTTCGAGCCTGTGCTCGCTTCGCTCGCACAGACGACGGCCCCTTTCATTCCCCCCACCCGTAGCCTCGTCCTCCCCAACCGGCTGCGTTGCTCGTCGCTCCGCTCCTGCGCTACTCGCCCCTCGCGCGACGCTGTCTCGGCATAAAGGCTCGACAGCGCGCGCCACCGCAGCCGCACGGCCGGGCGCAGCCACCGTGCTGCGCCCGCGGGGGAGGGCCGGACTGCGCGTGGTCGCTGTGAGCGACCCGCGCAAGCGGTCGCGGGGCCTGGTGTCCTGCCGAGCGAAGCGAGGCAGGGCTCGGAAGACGAGCGGAGCGAGTCTTCCGGTGGACTGAAAGGGCGAGGCGCGGTCGCGTGTTCTCAAGCGGCTCTATCCGAGCGGAGCGAGGATATCCGCTTGAGAACACGCGAGCGGGCCGAGGGCTTTCGAGGTGTTTTCGTTGGTTGAACCGACAGTCACTGCTAGGAGCGGGCCGAGGGCTTTCGAGCTGATCCATTCCGTATCGATCACTGCGGTTCCTAGAAATGAGTCGAGGGCGTCCGAAGCAGTCGCACCGCTCGTGATACGAACGACTCTTCACGACAAAACCTCGAAACCAGATCCTAGGCCGGTTCTTCTTCGTAGTCCGTCCGCTCGCGGAGCAGGTCGCGGAACTCGTCGGGGTCGTCGATCGACTCGGCCTCCTCGCGCTCGATGAGCGCGGTGCCCTCGACGGAGTCGCGCTTGGTGCTGTCGACGAAGTACACAGAGCGCGTCCCCACCACTCGGCCCAGCGAGCCCATGATCTTGGCGCGTTTCTCGGCGGCGCGGGTGAACTCCGAGTGGCCCGTCAGCACCGTCCCCTCGGCGGGGTCGGCGTCCTCGGCTTCCTCGCTGACGGCTTTGAACGGCGCGCGCAGCGTCGGGTGGACGTCGTAGCCCGCCTGGGTCATCACCGTGACGATGCGCTCGTCGTCGGGGTCGGCGTCGGGTTCGTTCGGCGTCGGGTCCTCGTCGCGGACCTCCTCGGCGCCGTCGAGCACGTCGACCGGGCTGGTCAGCCCGGAGCCGAACATCTCCTCTAACTGCATCGCGACCTCGATGGAGGCGTTCATCCCGTCCTCGTACTTCGAGACGGTGCGTCGCGAAACCCCCAGCTCCGAGGCCAGTTGGCCGAGGCTCCAACCGCGTTCCTCGCGCTTGTCTTCGAGGATCTCGCTGTCGATGCTGACGTACAGGCCGCCGGGGGCGGCGTAGATCAGCGGCGGGAGCTCCTCGACGAACAGGTCCATCGCGGTGTCGGGGCTCAGCGCCGGGACGCCGTGGCGGAAGTACACGACCTCGGGCTTGAGCTCCTCGTCGCGCGTCCGCAGGCCGACGACCAGCGGCGTCGCGTCGAGGTACGCGCCGATGCGGCGCATCTCCTGGCCCGTCTCGGCGTCGAACGCGTCGACGTTCCGCAGGATCTTCAGCAACACCAGGTCTTCTCCCCGGCGGGCGGCGACGTCGAAGCTCCGCGGACGGATCGCACAGCGGTCGCTCACCGCGAAACCCGCGTCCTCGAGCATGGCGACGACGTTGCCGACCAGCGCAGACCGGGACATACCCGTACGTAAGTAATTCGCTCTATTTAGGGGTTGTGGCGTCTACGTCGCGCTCGCGTCGGGTGATTGCGCCCGAACGCCGGCGATAGTTTAAAATACGGCGCCAGCTCGTCGTCGGCGTCTCGACGCCCGACGACGCCGCCGGATCGCCCGCCTCTCAGGTCTTCTTCGGCAGTTCGACGGTCTCGGGGTCGGGCATCCACAGCAGGTCGATGGCGAACCCGAGCGTCAGCGGGATCGCGATGACCAGCAACACCGCCGTCGTCTTGCTGCCGAGGTTCCCGCCGAGCCCCAGCGCGCCGGTCAGGACGAGCGTGCTCGCGATCAGCAGCATCGGGACGAACAGGACGGCGTACACCGCCGAACCCCAGACGGTGTCGAGACTGATCCGGAAAAACCGCGTCGCGACCGCCGCGATCACCGTGTGCAGGGCGACGACGAACAGCAGTCCCGCGACCGCGCCGATGGAAGCCATGCGTGCCCGTTCGATCCGCCCGGCCTTTTCGCTGTCGGAACCCGGCCACCGGTTCGATTGCCATTCGCACTTGTTTTCGGTGATGGCTTACACCCATACATGATGGAATTTCTAGTGATTGTTAGTATTAAGTAAGTAATTGCAAATAATCGTAACAGGCCGAGCGCGACTCCGCGACCGTGCACTCCAGGGGGAAGGCTAATAGCCATCGCGGGTCGCCTCGCCGACCGAACGATACTACCACCATGAGCGACTCACAGCGACGGGAGGCGGAGACCGAACAGTCACCTCGCGATCGGCTCTCGCCGACGCGACGGAAGTTCCTGCAGGCGACCGGGATGGCGGCGCTGGCGGCGGGCGTCGGCGCCCAGTCCGGCGCCGCGGCGCCGTCGGACGGGCCGGGCGACCCCGGCCGGATCTCGAACCTCGCGGCGTATCTCGAGGATCCCGAGACGGTCGCGGAGAACGTCGAACCGACACACGTCACCACCGCGGTCCCCTACGGATCCGTACGGGCGGCCCGGCAGGCCGACGAGCCGTTCACCGAACTCGAAGCGCGGTTCGCCGAGTCCGAGTACGTCCGGCTGCTCAACGGAGAGTGGCAGTTCGCGTTCCACGAGAATCCCGACGACCTCCCCGACTCGTACGACGACCTCGGGGCCGACGACTGGGGATCGATCGACGTCCCCGGCGTCTGGCAGACGCAGGGGTACGACCAGCGGATCTACACGAACAACTCGATCACGTGGGACGTCTACGAGCCGGGACAGGACGGCGAGCTCGTCCCCGGCGACGACGGCACCGTCGACGTCCCCGGCGTCGACGACGACGGCCTCGACCCCGTTGGAACCTACCGACGAGAGTTCTCGGTGCCCGCCGAGTGGGACGGCCGGGAGACGTTCCTGCACTTCGAGGGGGTCAAGCAGGCCTTCTTCGTGTGGGTCGACGGCGAGTACGTCGGCTTCCGCACCGGCTCGATGACGCCCGCCGAGTTCGGCGTCGGCGACCACGTCGAAGCCGGCGGCGACCACCAGGTGACGGTACAGGTGTACCGCTGGGCCGACAGCGAGGCCCTGGAGACGATCGACATGTTCCGGTACGCCGGCATCTTCCGGAGCGTCTACCTGTTCGCGACGCCGACGGTCCACCTCCGGGACTTCTACGCGCGGACCGACCTCGACGACGACTACGAGGACGGCCAACTCCGGATCGACGCCGAGATCGCCAACTACGGCGACGCGCCCGCGGGGGAGTACGAGGTGCGCGCGCACCTCTACGAGACCGACCGGACGAAGCCGGGGCGCGGCCCGCCGCGCGGGAAGGGAAGAGCGAACGCGGCAAAGCGTGGCAACGGCAAGAAGAAGGGACACGACAAGTCGAGGGAACGCGGCCCGCCCGACGGCCGCGGTCCCGGCGAACGAGGCGGCCCGCCGCACGGGCGCGGTCCGGGCGACAACCCGCCGCGCGGGCGCAAGGTCACGACGATCGAGGCGACCGCGACCGTCGACGAGGACGGCGCCGTCGTCTCGCTCGACGCCGACGTCGAGGATCCCGACAAGTGGTCGGCCGAGCATCCGAACCTCTACCAGCTCGCGCTGGAGCTCGTCGACGCCGACGGCCGGACGACCGAGGCGATGCTGGAGAAGGTCGGCTTCCGCACCTTCGAGACGACCCGCGGCCAGCAGGGCGCAGAGGTGCTGGTCAACGGGGAGCCGGTCGACATCCAGGGCGTGAACCGCCACGAGACCGACCCCGACTTCGGCCGGACGGTCCCGATCGACCGGGTACGGGAAGACATCGAGACGATGAAGCGGTTCAACGTCAACTCGATCCGGACCTCCCACTACCCGAACGACCCGTCGCTGTACCGGCTCGCCGACGAGTACGGCGTCTACGTGCAGGACGAGGTCTGCGTCGAGACCCACTGGTGGGGCGGTCTGCTCGCGAACACCGAGGTCTACCACGACCAGGCCGTCTCGCAGTTCCGCCGGATGGTGCTCCGTGATCGCAACCACGCGTCGATCTTCAGCTGGTCGACCGGGAATGAGGCCGGCACCGGCGCCGAGCACCTGGAGATGGCGTCGATGGCGGCCGACTCCGACGAGTACATCCCCGCGGACACCTCGGACGTCGCCGGCGTCAGCAACGTCGAGTCCTTCGACGGGGCGGTGGAGGGGCTCGCGCCCGATCGACTGCTCTACCACCAGCCCAACGGCGGCGGCTGGAACGTCGAGTACGGCGACATGCTCGGGCCGCGGTACCCCGACGTCGGCACCATCCTGTCGGTCGCCGACGGCTCCTACATCGGCGACGGGCTCCGCCCGGTCGTGATGGGCGAGTACAACCACGCGATGGGCAACAGCTTAGGGCTCGTCCACGAGATGTGGAACGAGCACATCAAGCCGCCCGTCCGAGAGGCGACCGATCGGAGCGGCTCGGACAATCCGGGCGCGCTCGTCGGCTCGCCCGAGGTCGTCCCCGGGCCGGACGCCGCGCCGGGCGGGAACACCGACGGCGCCGTCGCCCTCGGTGCCGGCGACGCGATCGAGATCCGGCGCGACGCGAGCCTCGACGTCGGCGTCGGGCTCACGGTCGGCGCGACGATCCGCGGCGACGATCTCGACGCGAGCGCCGACGCGCCAGTCGTCGTGGATGACGACCGCTACGCCTTGACGCTCTCGGACGGCGAGATCGAGTTCTCGCTCGCGGGCGGCGAGGCGTCGGCTTCGGCGTCGCTCCCTGTCGGCGCGCTCGACGACTGGACGACGGTGGTCGGCGTCGCGGACGCGAGCGAACTCGCGATCCACGTCGACGGCGAACGCGTCGCCGCGGTGGGCCACTCCATCTCGGACCTGCCGGCCGGCGATGGGCCGGTTCGGATTGGCGGCGACGCCGATCGCGGTCGCGAGGGCCGCCACGCCGACGCGGCTCTCACCGTCGACGGCGTCGGCATCTACGATCGCGCCGTGAGCGCCGACGAAGCGGGCGACGCCGACGGCGAGCTCGACGACGGCGCTGTCGCGGCCTACGACTTCGCGGACCTGCTGCGGGACAAGAGCCTCGTCGGCGGGTTCATCTGGGACTGGGTTAACCAGGATCTCGACGACGTCACCGAGGACGGCGAGAAGTTCCAGTTCTACCACAGCGACGGCCCGGACGGGGCGTTCTGCCTCAACGGGCTGGTCTGGTCCGATCGCGATCCCCAGCCCGAGCTGTGGCAGCTCAAGCACGCCCACCAGCCGGTCGGCGTCGCCGACGCCGCCGTTGAGGACGGCGAGATCTACGTCTCGAACCGCTACAACTTCACCGACCTCGACGCCCTGGAGGGGTCGTGGGAGCTGATCGCGGACGACGAGACGATCGAGACGGGCGAGATCGACGTCGACGTCGAACCGGGCGAGACGCGCCGCGTCGGCCTCGGCGTCGAGGTGCCCGCCGACCCCGAGCCGGGCGTCGAGTACCGGCTGACGGTGCGGTTCGCCCTCGCAGAAGACACCGACTACGCCGACGCCGGCCACGAGGTCGCCTTCGAACAGTTGGAGATGCCCGTCGACGCGCCCGAGCCGGAGCCGGAATCGCTCGACGCCATGCCGTCGCTCTCGGTCGATGAGAGCGATGCCGACATCACAGTTTCCGGCGACGAGTTCGAGTACGTCGTCGACGCCGACGCGGGGACGCTATCCTCGATGGCGTACGACGGCAGCGAGCTGCTCGACCGCGGCCCGCTGTTTAGCTCGTGGCGCGCGCCGATCATGAACGAGATCCAGCAGTGGGGGTCGGCGCCCGCGCTCTCGTGGTACGACGCCGGCCTCGACGACCTGACCCACACCGTCGAGTCCGTCGAGACGAACGCGCTCGACGACTCGCTGGTGGAGGTGTCGGTCGACGGCTTCGCGGCGGGGACCGAGCTCCCGCCGCCGCTGGTTACGCCGGACGCCTCGGGCGAGGGGAACGGCGGCGAGGTCGTCGGCGACCCCGAGATCGTCTCGGGCCAGAGCGGCCAGGCCGTCGCGCTCGACGGCGAGTCCCAGTACATCGACGCCGGCAACGACGCCAGCCTCGACTTCGGCGCGCCGGAGTTCACGATCCAGGTGCGATTCAAGGGGCTCCCCGCGAACGGCCAGAACAACCCGTTCGTCAGCAAGGGCGACCACCAGTACGCGCTGAAGGTCTCCGACAGCAACGAACTCCAGTTCTTCATCTACCAGGACACCTGGATCACGCTCAACGAGCCGGTGCCCGCTGACCTCGCAGAGGACGAGTGGCACACGCTGACCGGCGTCGCGACCGACGGGGAACTGCGGATGTACCTGGACGGGGAGCTGCTGGGAAGCAGTAGTCACGGTGCGACGAGCGTCAACCGGTCGTCGTTCCCGGTCCACGTCGGGCACAACGCCGAGAACACCGACCGGTACACGGCGACGACGATCGACGAGGTGCGGATCTACGACCGGGCGCTGTCGGCGAGCGAAATCTCCTCGGGCTTCGACGAACCGCCCGAGAGCACGGTGCTGTGGTACGAACTGGACGAGTTCGAGGAGGGCGAGTCGACGGAGATGGGCTTCGAGATGCAGTACCGCTACCGGATCTACGGGAGTGGCGACGTGCGAATGGACGTCGAAGCCGATCCGAACGCGCCGCTGCGCGACGCGGTGACGGGATGGCTCCCGAAGGTCGGCGTCCAGCTCGAACTGCCCGAGCGGTTCGAGGAGTTCGAGTGGTACGGCCGCGGCGAGCTGGAGACTTACCCCGACCGCAAGTGGGGCGTCCCGATCGGGCGCCACGCTGGCTCGGTCGACGAGCAGTACGTCCCCTACCTGCCGCCGACGGACAACGGGAACAAGGCCCAGACGCGCTGGGCGACGCTCTCGGACGGCGACGTCTCGCTGCTCGGGATGCCCGGCGACGAGGACGCCAACGTCAGCCTCGAACAGTGGGCGAACCTCGACGAGGCCGAGCACCAGTACGAACTGGAGGAGCGCGGCTCGGTCGGGTTCAACCTCGACCACCGCGTGACCGGCGTCGGCGGGACGCCGACCGACCCGATCGACCGCTACCAGGTCCCGGTCGACTCGACCGCGTTCAGCGTCGTGCTCCGGCCGTTCGATCCCGACGACGCCGATCCGATGGCGCTCGCCAATCGGACGCTGCCCGACGCCGACGAGTAAGTCGGCGCTGGCGTCGCGACGCCCCGTTCGCTCTATTCTTTCGCGCCGGCCGAACGGTTAAGCCGCGGCCGCACGTCGCACAGTGCGTGTACAGGGTTATCGACGAGCGCGATCTCGACGAAACAGGTGTCTCGGCGGACGCCGCGCTCGCGATCTACCGCGAGATGGTCCGGGCGCGGCGCTTCGACGAGCGCGCGCTCGCGCTCCAGCGCCGCGGCTGGATGAGCGGCTACCCGCCGTTCAGGGGCCAGGAGGCGACGCAGGTCGGCGCCGTTCGCGCGATGGCGGGCGACGACTGGCTCGTCCCGACGTACCGCTCGAACGCCGCCCAGATCGCCCGCGGCGTCCCGATGAGCGACCTCCTCCTGTTCCGGCGAGGGCACGCCGAGTTCCGCTCGAACCATGACCGCCCCGTGTTCCCGCAGGCGGTGCCCATCGCGACACAGCTCCCCCACGCCGTCGGGGTGGGGATGGCCGCGGACTACCGGGACGACGACAACGCCGTGCTGTGCCTGTTCGGCGACGGCGCGACCAGCGAGGGCGACTTCCACGAGGCCGTCAACTTCGCGGGCGTGTTCGACGCCCCGGTCGTCTTCCTCTGCGAGAACAACGGCTGGGCCATCTCGATGCCGGCCGAGCGCCAGACTGCCAGCCCCACCATTGCCGAGAAAGCCGACGCCTACGGCATCGACGGCGAGCGCGTCGACGGCAACGATCCGCTGGCGGTCCGGGACGTCGTCGCCGCCGCTCTGGAGCAGGCGCGAGCGGGCGAGCCGGTGCTCGTCGAGAGCCTGACCTACCGGCAGGGCGCCCACACCACGAGCGACGACCCCTCCCGGTACCGCGAGGACGCCCCCGAGTTCCCCGAGTGGCGCACCGCCGACCCGGTCGAGCGCTACGAGGCGTACCTGATCGAGCAGGGGCTGCTCGACGCCGAAACCTGCGAGGCGATCCGCGCGGGCGCCGGCGACGCCGTCGATCGGGCGGTCGGGCGCGCAGAAGCGGTGTCCGACCCATCCGCCGGCGAGGTGTTCGACCATGTCTACGACACCCTGCCGCCGGAACTGGAACGACAAAAGCGAGAGCTGCTGACGCAGACTGACGGCGAAGGAGAGGCGCGGCCGAGCAGCGACGGCGCGACCGGCACCGACGGCGATGGCGAGACGACTGCGGACGAAGAGTAGGTTACTCGATCAGCTGCTGGAGCTGCGGTCGCCGCCGCTCCAGATCCACCTGCGGGTCGACGTCCGGATCGGCCTCTAACCGATCCAGCACGAGGAACACGTCCGTACCGCTCGCTTCGAGGTGGTCGACCAGCGACTGGATTTCGGACTTGTTCAGCACCAGCGACTCCAGCAATCCGAGCAGCAGCGCGACCCCCGCGGCGGCGTCCGGATCGGCCGGGAAGGCGTCGTGGGCTGACGCAGCGGCGTCCGCGGCGTCGCCACCCTGCACGTCGGCGTCGGACGCGGACCGGACGTCGAGACAGGTCGGGCAGATCGCGGCCACGCCCGCCTCGTCAGGCGCGTACTCGCGCAGCTCGTCGGGCACGTCGAACGCGACCACGCTCTCGTCGCCGCAGGCGTCACAGCGCATGCTGGTTGGAACGGCGCGAAGCGAGAAAAGTCATCGGGAGAACGAAACGAGACGCGTCTGTCAGTCGTCGGCCTGCAGGGGCTCGGCCTCGCGCTCGGCCTCGGCGCGCTCCTCCTCTTCCTCGGCTTCCTCCTTTTTCTCCTTGATCTTCTTCATGCGGAAGATCTCCTCGCGCTCCTGCTCCTCGAGCTTCTGCTCGATGTACTCCTGGTTCTCCTTGAGGTCGGGCAGGAGCTTGAACTCCAGGGCGTTGACGCGCCGCTTGGTCGTCTCGATCTCCTCGAGCATCTTCTTCATCGCCGTCTCGACCTCGGCGGCGAGGATGATCGACTCCAGCAGATCCTCGTAGGCTTCGGCGGCCTCGTCGATCCGCGCGGAGGTGCCGAGCACGCCGTAGCCCCGCTGGTCGAGGCTCTTCTTGACGCGCGTGGACTCGATCTGGGGGACGACGACGCCCATGATGTTCTTGGACTCGGTCGTGATCTCGGGGTGCTCCTTGAGCGCGGCGGCCGCGCCCCGCACCGCGACGTCGCCCTCCATCGCGCGGGCCTTGTCGATCGTCGTCTGGGCGTGCTCGTAGTCGGCCTCGAGGTTCGCCCGGACGTCCTGGGCCTGGTCGAGGATGTCCATGAACTCCATGATCAGGCCGTCGCGCTTCTTCTCCAGCGTGTCGTGGCCCCGCTCGGAGAGCTCGATGCGATCCTCGATCGCCATCAGGTTCTTCCGAGTGGGCTTGACGTCTTTGGCCATTTACCGGGTCCTTGTGGGCCGAGTCGGATAACTGTTTACAGACGATTCGAGGGAGCTTCGGCGTCCCGACGGGCTCGCGACCGACGGCCGTCTCCTGCCGGCGTGACGCTTATTCCCGTTCGTGCCAGATAGTACCACGGAGGGGGAGACAGTATGTGCCATCACTACGTCGACGACGAACTGGCCCTCGAAGAGGAGCTGCTCGAAGCGGACGCCGACGACGAGCGCGTCGAGGACGACCTGCACGTCGATGACGATCCGCACGACGAGGACGAGCCCGTCGAACCGACGGCGCCCGAGCCGGCGGCCGACGACTGAGCACACCCGCCATGTTTTTGCGAAACGACTTTGCGCGCCCAGCGGCTGCTATCGCTCGATGGAGTACGCCTTCGGCGCCGACGAGGCCGGCCGCGGCCCGGCGCTCGGCTCGATGTTCGTCGCGGCGGTCGCGGTCGACGCCGCGGCGGCGATCCCGGCCGGCGTCGACGACTCGAAGCAACTCTCCCGGGAGCGCCGCGAGGAGCTCGCGGCCGAGCTGCGCGGCGACGACCGCGTTCAGGCGTCCGTCGTGGAGATCCCGACCGAGCGCATCGACGCCCCCGAATCCGGGATGAACGAGCTGACCGTCGACGCCCAGGCGCGGGCGCTCGACGCCGTCGTCGAGCCTGGAACCGCGGGAATCGTCGACGCCTGCCACACCGACGCCGAACGGTTCGCCCGACGCGTCGGCGACGGCGTCGACGCCGACGTCGAGGTATGCGCCGAACACGGCGCCGACGAGACGTACCCGGTCGTCAGCGCGGCGAGCGTGCTCGCGAAGGTCGCACGGGATCGCCATGTCGACGCGCTCGCCGAGACGTACGGCGACGTGGGCAGCGGCTACCCGAGCGACTCGACCACTCGCGAGTTCATCCGGTCGTACGTCGAGGAGTACGGCGAGCTACCGGACTGCGCCCGCGAGAGCTGGGGCACCTGCGAGGACGCGCTGGCGGCCGCCGAGCAGTCGGCGTTGGATCAGTTCTAAGCTAATCGGCGAAACGACGACGCAAAACGAGAATCCGGCCAGCGAAAGCGAACGCTCTACTTGTCCGTCTTCAGCCGCCGGAGGATGTTCCCGTAGGCGGGTCGGGTGATGAACACGCCGATCAGCACGCCGAGGATCGTGATGATGGCGAACCCGCGCAGCTCGCCGAGCGAGAGCACCGCCAGCGGGCTCATCGCGATGATCGTCGTCGCCGCCGCGGCGCCGATCACCCAGAACGCCTTCCGGAACCGACTGTCGAACACCCGGCCGGAGCTGACGTCGCCCTCGTCTAACACCTCGTCGGCGATGATGATCAGGTCGTCCACCCCGGTCCCGACGACCGCGATGAACCCGGCGACGTGCGAGAGGTCGATCGGCATCTTGATCGCCGCAGCGAAGCCGAGCAGTATCACCACCTCCGAGAGCGCGGTGACCGACATCGGCGCCGCGACCCGCGGGTTACCGTACCGCAGGAACACCACGAGCACGACCGTTAGCACCGCGATGAGGCCGGTCAGCGCCGAGCTGGTCCGGAACTGCTGGGCCTGATCGGGCTGGATTTCGTAGCTGCTGGAGTCCTCGCCCAGGTCCAGCGTCGCGGGCAGGCTACCCTGCTGCATGCTGGTGCGGATCTCCTGGGCGCTCTGGCGGTCCGGCGTCGAGACGACGAACGTCGGATCCAGCGCGAACTGGTCGTTTTCCATCAAGTCGCCGAGCCCGGGGTTCATCGTCAGTCCGGTGATCGTCTCGTTGTCGTAGACGATCAGCTGACAGTAGCCCCACTGACTGGGATCGGTGTCCTCGGAGTACGCGCACTGGGGATTGCTCGCGATCCCGGACTCGACCATCAGGTCCGAGTACCCGGGCGCGGCCTCCTGGGTGAGCGTCACGGAGAACTGGTAGCCGTCGCCGCCCTCCTGTGACTCGATGTTGCCGACCTGCGTGATGCCGTCGGCTCGCAGCGCGACCTGCTGTTCGTAGCCGGTCCCGTTGCCGCTCTGGTTGTCGGTCGGGTAGTGCGCGACGACTTCGACGACGCCGCGGTTCTGGATGACGTCCCGGAGTTCGCCGATGTCGACGTTCCGGCCGGGCGCCTCGACGACGATGTACCACTCGTCGCCGACCTGCACCTCGCTCACCGTCGCGCCGGTGAAGCCGGTGTTCTGGACGCGGGTTTCGAGCACTTCGACCATCGTGTCGCGGGTCTCGGCGGTGACGCCGCTGCGTATCGTGACGTCGCCGCTCCCGTGTCCGGTCTCCTGTAAGGCCGTTTCGAGTTCGGCGTCGCTGACGTTGCCGCTGAACACCTCGACGGTGTTGCCCTCGGCGCTGACCGCCACCCGCGGCTGGTCGAGGCCGAGCTCGTTTGCCACCGCGGCGGCGAGCTCACCCTGTTCGTCCCGACTGACGTCGACGTTCTCGGCCGTGACGCCGTCGACGGGCGCCCGGATCCGGGCGCCGCCGCCGAGCTCGATGCCGTACTTGAGGTTCGTCGGCGTGTCGACCGCCGTCTCGTTGCCGCCGATGTCGTCGCCCAGACCGGCGCCGGGGACGAACAGGAAGAAACACGCCAGCGCGATCAGCGCGACGAGGATCGAGATCCGGAGGTTGTTCCGGACGAGTTCGATCGGCTTCATCGCGCCACCCCCTCGAACTTGTACCAGCGAAGCAGACTGAGGTTGAGCATGTAGGTGTTCATCAGGTCGGCGGAGAGGCCGACGACCAGCACGAGGCCGATGTCCGACAGCAGCCCGATGCCGAAGAACGTCGCCACGATCGTCATCACGGTCATCGCGGCGATGGAGGTGACGGTCATCGTCACGCCGGTGTTCATCGCGCGGTAGGTGCTCTCGTAGAACTCGCCGCGCCGCCGGAGGATGTGGTTGTTCAGCAGGATATCGGAGTCCACGCTGTAACCGATCAACATCAGCAGGGCGGCGACGGTCCCCAGCGACAGCGGGATGCCCGCGAGGTTCATCACCGCCAGCGGGATCATCACGTCGCTGAACGCGGAGATCACGATCGCGATGCTCGGGACGAACGTCCGGAACAGGATGAACGCGATCGCGCTCATCCCGACGAACGCGATGACCAGCCCCCACAGTGCGAGGCTCTGGTTCTCCTGCCCGAACGTCGGCGGGATCGAACTCTCCTGGCTGACGACCTCGCCGTCCTCGGCGTCGGGCACTGGTTCGAGCTCGTCGTTGGCCTGCTGGGCCAGCGTCTCGGAGTCGCTACTCGAGAACTGGACGAGGTAGGTGTTCTGCTCGCCGCCGACCGTCGAGATCGATTCGACGTCCTCGTCGAACGCTTCCCTGATCTCGTCGGGGCTGTCGGTCGTCTGGAGCCGGAGCTCCGTCCCGCCGACGAAGTCGAGCCCGAGCGTGGCCGGCGCGCCGGTGACGACCCACCACCCGGCGATCACCACCAGCGCCACGGCAAGTACCGCGAGGGGCACCGCCGCGAGCTGGCGGTTCGTGTACCGGTCGTAGTCGATTTCCGGTACCTCGAACTGAATCATATGGCGCCACGTCGGTCGGGATTCCGAATAAGCCTTCTTATCTCGCCGAGCGCCGCGCCAATTGATCAGGATGACGAAACGCGCTTGCGTCTCCCGGTTTGACGAACCCGTCCCGACTCTCGGAGTCGATATCTGTGTTAACTCTTCTCGTGTGTAGCGTTACCGACACCCGCAATAGATAAGTGAGATCCATGTGAATTTTGAGTAATGTGCTCGTGAGTAGCCCGGCCGCACTCGCGGTTCCGCTGCAGTTCGCCGGACAGTCGCGCGCCGAGATCTTCCAGTCCATCTTCACGGTGTTCCTGGCGCTGGGGACGCTCGTCGGCGTCGTCGTGATCGGGTACACGCTGTACAACGCCTACAGGAATCGCGACGACGGCGCCGCCGTGGATGCCGCGGACGGCGCGGCGGCGAAGAAACAACCCCGTATCGGCGAGCTGCCGTCCGGCGGCGGCGGGGGTCGGAAGCTGTTCCTCTCCTTTGCGATCAGCGCGATCATCGTCGTCGGGCTGATCATCTGGACGTACTCGGCGCTACTGTACGTCGAGGGCCAGCCCAACACCGCCGACGCCGAACAGATCAACGTCACCGGCGAGGACTTCACCTGGCAGTTCGAGTACGATAACGGCGTCACGACGGTCAACGAACTGCGCGTGCCCGCCAACGAGCGGGTCGTGCTCCGGGCGACCTCGGGCGACGTCTGGCACACCTTCGGCATCCCCGAGAAGCACGTCAAGACCGACGCTATCCCCGGCCAGACGTCGACGACGTGGTTCGACACCGGCGAAACCGGCGAGTACCGCGCCGAGTGCTTCGAGCTCTGCGGCACCGGCCACTCGGGCATGACGGCCGACGTGATCGTGATGGAACCCGAGGCCTACGAGCAGTGGCTCGCGAATCAGTCCGATAGCAGCGAAGCGGCGGCGAACGAGAGCGACGGCGCGAACGCTTCGGCGAACAGGCTCGACGCCGGGGACGCCGCGGCGTCCGGGCCAACCCCGAACGACGTCGCAGCGTCCCGGCCGGCCCCGAGCGCCGCTGCGGCGTCCGGGGCGTCCCCCCCGATCGCGGCCCGCGACCGGGGTGAGAGTCGATGAGCACCGAAGACGCCCACGAGCACCACCTCCCGCCGATGTCCTCGGTCAGGCGCTGGCTCGTCACGACGAACCACAAGGACGTCGGGATCCTCTACATCGTGACCTCGCTGTTCTTCCTGGTGGCCGGCGGGATTCTCGCGCTGCTCTTTCGGATCCAGCTGTGGTCCCCCGGCGCCTCGATCCTCTCGGCGTCGGCGTACAACCAGGCGGTCACCGTTCACGGGCTGGTGATGGTGTTCTGGTTCCTCTCGCCCTTCGCGTTCGGTTTCGCCAACTACGTCGTCCCCCTGCAGATCGGCGCGAAAGATCTGGCATTTCCTCGACTCAACGCCCTGAGCTACTGGCTCTACCTGTTCTCGGGGCTGCTCGTCCTGTCCTCGTTCTTCCAGGGCGGGGCGTTCCAGGGCGGCTGGACGATGTACGCCCCGTTGAACGTCGAGATGGCCGAGGCCACCGGCGGGCAGCTGCCGATGTTCACGCCCTCGATCGGCGGGACGATGACGATCCTGGCGCTGACGCTGTTCGTCCTGTCGGTCACCGTCGGCACGATCAACTTCCTCGTGACGATCCATCGCGGGCGCGCGGAGGGGATGGGGCTGTGGCAGCTCCCGATGTTCTCGTGGTCGATCCTGCTGACCGTCTGGATGATGCTGTTCGCGTTCGCGGCGCTTTTGGCCGCGCTGGTGATCCTGCTGTCGGACCGGATCGTCGGGACGACCTACCTCGCCGCGACGGAGTCGGGCGGCTCGCTGCTGTGGGCCCACATCTTCTGGTTCTTCGGCCACCCGGAGGTGTACATCGTGTTCTTCCCGGCGCTTGGCGTGATGTTCGAGGCGTTCCAGTCGTTCTGCGGGCGCCGGCTGGTCGGGCGCAAGTGGGTGATCCTCGCGATGATCCTCGTGGCGGTCCAGAGCTTCCTCGTCTGGATGCACCACATGTTCCTGACGACGATCAACCTGGAGATCAAGACGCTGATGATGGCCTCGACGATCGGGATCTCCCTGCCCTTCGACCTGATGGTGTTCTCGATGATCTACACGATGGCGAAGGGGAAGATCCGGGTCACGACGCCGTTCCTGTTCTCGCTGGGCGCGCTGATACTGTTCATCATCGGCGGGATCACCGGCGTCTTTCTCGGCGCGATCGTGCTCGACTACGAGTTCCGGGGCACGTACTGGGTAGTCGCGCACTTCCACTACGTGATGGTCGCGGGCGTGACGGCGCTGATCGGCGGGCTCTACTACTGGTTCCCGAAGATGACCGGGAAGATGTACGACGAGACCCTCGGAAAGGTCCACTTCGCGCTGTACTTCGTCGGGTTCAACCTGCTGTACTTCCCGATGTTCGCCGCCTGGGAGACGCCCCGGCGCGTGTTCGAGTACGCCACCGGCCTGACGCCGTGGCACCAACTCGCGACGATCGGCGGGTTCGTCCTCGGCGGCTCGTTCCTCGTGATGTTCTACAACCTGTACCACAGCTTCCTCTCGGGCGACCCCGCCGGCGACAACCCCTGGGAGTACGCCGCGACGACCGAGTGGGCGATCCCCTCGCCGCCGCCCCTGGAGAACTGGGCCGGGCGCGTCTCGTTCGCCGACGGCGGGCTCTCCTTTGTCGACGACGAGGACGATCGGGCGCGCGCGGCCGACGGGGGCGCGAGTGCCGGCGGCGATCCCTCCGCGGATGGCGGAACCGCCGTCGGCCGCCCCGCCGTCCCGACCGGCGCGACCGCGACGCCGACGCCGACCGAGACCGCCCACGGCGACGGGCCCGACCACGCGAGCATCTGGCCGCTCGGCGTCGGCGTCGGGCTGTTCTTCCTGTTCGCCGGGCTGTCGGCGTTTCGGCAGGGCGAACTCGTCCAGGACGTCTACCTCGCGCCGCTGGCGGTCGGGCTCGGCGTCACCCTCTACAGCTCCTACCAGTTCGGGATGGAGAGCTTCCACGCGCCCGAGCCGGCGATCGCCGAGCGCTGGCCGTTCGACGGCGTCGAGAAGGAGAAGCTCGGCGTCTGGTTCTTCCTCGCGTCGGACGTCGTCGTGTTCGGCGCGCTGATCGGCGCGTACCTGTTCATCCGGATCAACTACGGGTGGACCGAATGGCACTCGGTGCCGCCGAACGCCCTGCCGGGGCTGGTGAACACGCTCGTGTTGCTGACCAGCAGCTTCACCGTCGTCCTCGCGATGGTGTTCGCCGAGCGCGGGAGCAAGCGCGGGCTGGTCGCCAGCTTAGTCGCCACCGTCCTGCTGGGGCTAGTGTTCCTGGGGATCAAGGCCTGGGAGTGGTCCCACGAGTTCGCCATCGGCGTCTACCCGTGGTCGGGCATCGAGGAGTCGGTGTACTACCTCACGACCGGGATGCACGGGTTCCACGTGATCCTCGGGATGCTGGTCGCGCTGTTCATGATCTACCGCGCGGCCGGCGGGGCGTATCTCGGCGACGACGAGCCCGTCGAGTACTTCGGACTGTACTGGCACTTCGTCGACATCGTGTGGGTGCTACTGTTCCCGCTGTTCTATCTGCTGTAGGCCGCTCCGCCTTTCTCGATTTTCCTATCACGCCCAGACGAACCCGTACAGGTACGTGAAGACGAAGTAGGTGACCAGCAGCGTCACGACGACCTTGACGTGGAAGGTGAAGAGATCGTGGTTCTCCTCGTCGTAGATCGCCTCGTAGCGCTCGCGCTCCGCGTCGCTGCACGCGTCGGGGTGGGCCTCGCCGAGGTGGAGCGCGTACAGGCGCTCGTCTCGAAACGGCCGGTCGCAGTAGCGACACCGCGCCGCGGGCTGTTCTCCCTCGGGCACCGCGACGGTCGGCTCGGGCGCAGACGCGGTCCCGGCGGCACTGGAAGATACCTGCGCCGCGGCGTCGTCGGACGCCGCGGGCGTTCCGGCGTCGTTCGTCGGTGCGGACATGGCGCGGTCGATTATCGTGTGATTCGTTCCCTCTTACCAAATGTGTTACCCCCGGACTCACCGCAGACGCGGGATGTAGTCCGGGCGCGTGGCACCAGCAGATTATTTATGCTCTCGAAATCAGCCGGAATTATGGCGCGGGAGAAATTCCGGAAGTTCGTCCTCGCGAGTATCGCTTTCACCGCGTCCGTGGCTCTCATACCGTGGGTGGTGAATGCGTTCTCCGAGTTCTACCTGAGAGTGCTCTCCGGCCTCGCAGTGGCCGTTCTCGTACCCCTCATCGTGTTCCGGCTCGGGGAACGAGCGTACGAGACGCACGAGTTCGTCGCTCGATTCCTCACGACTGCGGTGCTCGTCTCCATCCCCCTCGTCGCCCTTTCGATCGTTCTCGGAAATATCCTCCTCCCGCCGTTCTCGCGGTTGCAGGTGCTCGTCGTTCTCGCCGTCCTGCCCGCATCCGCGGTGGTGGCGGCGCTGGCCGTGGCGTTCGACGTCGACGGGAAGTTCGGCGTCGCGTAGCCTCGATCACCCCTGCACGAACGGCGTCGTCCCGGTCGGCATCGACAGCAGCCACAGCGACAGCATCGTGTAGGCGACCATCACGGCGACGAAGGGGATCTGGCTGCGGATCGCCTGCAGGCGCCCGGGGAACAGGTCGAAGGAGGTCGCGTGGGCCGCCCAGACCGCCAGCACGTGTCCCGCGAGCACGAAGGCGATGTCGAGCGTGCCGAACCAGCCCGGCAGCACCAGCCGGGTGAACGCCGGCGGCGCGGGCGGCGAGAGCGGGTTGACCAGCGCGGTCCACAGCGACGGCGTCTGCGAGACGAAGAAGGCGAAGTAGTGCGCGAGGTGGTAGCCGCCCGCGATCGCCAGCAGCGAGGGGGCGAAGCGCAGCGCGAGGTAGCGAGCCGTGAGGTACGTCGTCGCGCGCTCGCGCGAACGGCGGGCCGCCAGCAGGTACGCGCCCAAGAATAGCGCGAAGCCGGCGAGCAGGAGCAGCAAGTACGCGACGACCGGCGGGAGGCCGACGCCGACCAGCGCCTCGACGACCGTCTCGCCCGGCGGCGTCACGACGAACCCGCTCAGGGTTAGCTCCCAGACCAGCAACACGACGAAGGCGACGTCCGAGAGGTCGGTGACGAGATCGGCCTCGCGGAGCCGCGATCCGGGCGGGCGCAGCGACCAGCCCTCGCCCGTGCGCTGGAGCGGCCCGACGGCTCCGTAGAACCGGAACCACGTCGAGACGGGGTCGCCGTTCCGGACCCAGGCGTCGGGCCCGACCGCGACGGCGCCCGCGACCGCGAACGCCGAGTAGCCCAGCACGGCCCAGGCGAGCGTCGCGGGGGACTGCGTCAGCGGTGTCACGATCTCGACGTAGATTAGCGCCAGCAGCGCGGCGACCGCGGGCCAGCGCTTCCAGTCGGCGGGGTACTCGACGAAGCCGTGGGGAAGCGCGGCGGCGACGCGACGCCACGGATCGATCGCCGGCCAGGGGTTCCCGACGGCGTACGCGACCATCGTCAGCCCGGCGCGCGCGCCGACGAACACGACCAGCACGGCGAAGCTCGCGCTCCCGAGCTGCGGGCCGGTGAAGCCGGTGTAGACGACCAGCGCCAGCACGATCGCGGTGACCGCTGCGCCCAGTCTGCCGAGCCATTTCCGAACCGCCTCGGGTTCCGGCAGCGTCAGCGACCAGCTGTGGATCTCCTCCAGGAACGCCCGATCGGTCACGAGCATCGAGAGCATCCCCGAGGCCGCGATGACCGCCCCGCCGGTCAGCAAGAACAGCCACGTCGGCACCGTCACGGTGCCGCTGCCGCCCTGCAGGCCGCTGACGACGTTGCTCGCCGCCGCGACGTCGCTGCCGACGGCGACGCCGACCGTCAGCGCCAGCGCGGCCGTCGCTACGGCGCGGCGTCCGCGCAGTGAGCCCGCTGTCATTCTCGTCTGCACCGTGCCGGCCGAGCATCATCATCCTGTCGTCTGCTCCGCTCGATCCGGCGGCACGACGGCGGTTGCTCCGCGGTAGCGTGCGTGTTATTCACAGGCGAATCTATAAGTTTCGGGCGACCCAGATGGATAGTGATGGCGTCGCTCCGGACGTACTTCGCGATCTACGTCGTGCTGATGGCGCTGGCGATCTCGAAGTTCGCGTTCTTCGAAGTCGCCTTCCTGAGCTACCAGCAGGCGATCGCCGCGACGTTCGTCGCCGCCGCGATCAAGATCGGCCTGATCGCGGGCTACTTCCAGCACCTGCGCGAGGAGCCCCGACCGGTGACCTACGTGATGCTCACCGGCCTCTTTATGGTGCTCTTGCTCGCCGGCGCGGCGACGTTCTCGGTCTGGAGCTGACTCCCGATTTCGGCCAGTCACGACGGCCGACCGCCGATCGCCCCGCCGATCGCCGGCCCCCAGTACAGCCCCGCCGCCGACAGGAGGTACGCCAGCGTCGCGACGTCGAGCGAGAGAGCGTACGCCGCGTTCGCGGCGCCGGTGCCCGCGATGCCCGCGATCAGCGCGGCGACCAGCGGGAGGCTACAGCTCGCGCAGGCCGCCAGTCCGACCAGTCCGGACAGCGCCGCGCCGCTGGCGTCGAGCACCGCGGCGTACACCAGGTACGACAGCGCGGCGTAGCCGATCACGACGAACGGAATCGCGGTCACCGTCAGCGCCGCGCCGCTGTACTGGAGCGTCGGGCCCCATCCCGGCGACGCCGCGATCACGCGCACGCCGCCGGCGCCGTGGCTCGCGGGGGCGACGACGTTTCCCAGCCGGGCGAGGACGAGCAGGTAGCCGGCGGCCACGGCCGCCGCCAGCACGCGGCGGCGTCGATCCGCCGACGGCGTCGAGCGCGACGCGGCCGCCCAGACGCCGACCGTGATCCAGACTACCGGGTACCAAACGTACCGGAGGCTGGTCGGGCGAGCGCTCGTCGCCGCGAAGTAGCCCGCGACCAGTATCGCCTGCGCGACGATCAGCGCCGTGACCGCTTGCACGTCTCGGCGCGCGAGCGTCGCCGCGAGGCGATGGCCCGCCGCCGGCGTCGCCTCGGCCCGTCCGCCGTCGGCTCGTCGGTCGTCGCTCGGCACGGTCAGCCCAGCACCAGGACGACGACCATCCCGAGGAGCGCGAGCCCGCCGAGCACGCCGATCCCCTCGGCGACGGCCAGCGACTCGGGCCGCCCGCGGCTCTTGGCCATCGCGTACGTCCCGACGACGAGGTACAGGCCGACGAGCGCGACGAGCGCCAGCGCGGCGACGGCACCCGCGCTGCCGGCGAGGCCGGCGACCGCGGCGATTCCCGCCCCGACGACGCCGAGCGCCGCCGCCGCGAAGCCCAGATACCAGGCGAGCGGCGTCCGCGCGAGCCGACTCAGTTGCGAGTCGGTCGTTCCCCCGGTGCTCTGCGGTCTCCGCGATTCGAACGAACCGACGGCCGCGGCGCGGTGACGTTCGTTCGTCCGGGCGAACAGGTACGCGACGACGAGCAGCGCGGCGCCGGTCGCGATCGTACTCGCGAGGTACAGCTGTGACATGATTTCACCTCGTCCGCCGGCCAGTCGGCATGGTGGGTGTTGGCACGGCGTGTGATACTAAATCCTTCACGTTCGTCCGGCATAAAATGACGTGTCCGTTCGACCGCTCCGGACGGCTGTGTCGGGTGCCGCGACGGCCTCAGAGAATCGGCTCGCTCCGGCCGTACGCCGCGATCACGACGACGGTCGTGTGTCTGTCCTCCGCGACGTCGGCGCTGACGACCTGATACTCCGGTTCGCCGAACGCCCAGTCGCGGAGCTCCTGGCCGGCTTCGAGCCCTTCGATCACGCGGCGGCTGGCCTCGTCCGGCGACGTTCGGCCGGCCGCCTCGTAGAACAGCCCCGGGCCGTCGTCGTCGCGGACCCAGCCGAGCCCCGCGCTGACGGTGTCGGCGGCCGTCGCGTCCGCGGCCGGTGGCGCCGTCGCGCGCCCTTCGACGACGGTGAGACGCTCGCCCGCGGGGCCGAGGTCCGGCGCGGTCCCGACGGGGTCGATCTCCGCGCCCGCGGGGACGATCGAGGAGACCGAGACGAGGTTGTAGTTCTCGATCCCGGCGTCGGCCAGCGCGGCGTCGTACGACGCCATCTCGGTGGGGCCCTCGCCGGTCCCCCAGACGATCCGAATCGGTTCCATACCCGGACAAGTGCGCGCGCGGGATAATGCGTTACGAATCGGCCGGGCGGAACCGTCGGGACGCTGTCGTCGCGGCGGTGAGCCGGCGCTCCGCGACGGTGGGAATGGCGTCGGGCGACGGATGCGGGCGAGAAAAGTGGCGAGCAGCCCCGTCAGCGCGGACGAACGCCGTCGTCAGTACGCGTAGTCGGCGTAGCCGGCCGAGGCGATCTGATCGCCGGCTTCGTCGTCCTCTTCGAGTTTCTCCATGGCCTCCTCGAAGTCCTGCATCCGAACCTCGGTGCGGCCCTCGCGGATGGCGAACATCCCGGCCTCCGTCGCCAGGCTCTCCAGTTCGGCGCCGCTCTTGCCCTCGGTCCGGCTGGCCAGCGTCGTGAAGTCCAGATCGTCCGAGAGGTTCATGTCGCGGGTGTGGATCTGCAGGATCTGCTCGCGGCCGTCGAAGTCCGGTTCGGGCACCTCGATGAGGCGGTCGAACCGGCCGGGCCGGAGGATCGCGCGATCGAGCATGTCGAAGCGGTTCGTCGCCGCGATGATCCGCACCTCGCCGCGGGTCTCGAAGCCGTCCATCTCCGAGAGCAGCTGCATCATCGTCCGCTGGACCTCGGCGTCGCCGGAGGTCTTGGACTCGGTGCGCTTGGCGGCGATCGCGTCGATCTCGTCGATGAAGATGATCGACGGCTCGCGCTCGGTCGCCAGCTCGAAGAGGTCCCGGACCAGCCGGGAGCCCTCGCCGATGAACTTCCGGACGAGCTCGGAGCCGGCCATCTTGATGAACGTCGCGTCGGTCTCGTTGGCGACGGCCTTCGCGAGCATCGTCTTGCCGGTGCCCGGCGGCCCGTGCAGCAGGACGCCGCTGGGCGGGTCGATACCGGCCTCCTCGAAGCGCTCGGGCTCGACCAGCGGCTGCTCGACGGCCTCCCGGACCTCCCGGATCTGCTCGTCGATGCCGCCGATGTCGGCGTAGGTGACGTCGGGCGACTCGTCGACCTCCATCGCCTGGGCCCGCGCGTCGGTCTCCTGGTCGAGCGTCGTCTGGATGCTAAAGGAATCGTTGACCGCGACGCGGTCGCCTGCCTCCAGGTCGTCGGCCAGCGACGGCGACACCTCGGTCAGCACCTCCTGGTTGTTGCCGTGCTGTTTGACGACGACCTCCTCGTCGGTCACTTCCTCGACCGTCGCGACGTACAGGGAGGAGGTTTTGAGCGCCTCGTTTTGGCGTTCGAGCTTCTCGGCTTTCTCCCTGAGTTCCTCGCGCCGGCGATCGGCGGCGTCTAGCTGTTCTGTGAGTTCCTCGTTGACGTCGAGAATGTCCGCGTAGTGCTCCCGAAGCGCCGCCAGCCGTTCCTCGTCGGTCATCTCGGGGTCGAGTTCGAGCCGGGGGCGGTCAGGAAGCGAGGGACTGTGCGCCATTGGTTACCCGTGGTAGGCCCCGGCGTAAGAAGTGCCTTTTGGGTCCGGTAGGTCTCTCCGCTCGAAGAAAAACGCCGCGACGGAAGGGGTTACCCTTCCATGCCGCCGAACGACAGGCCGCTCTCCACGTAGCGCTGGGAGAAGAAGTAGATCAGCGCCACGGGCGTCGCGTAGGTGAGCGCGTACGCCGCGAACTGCGACCACGGCGTGGCGCGCTCGTCGACGAGCGAGTACAGCCCCACCGAGAGCGGGTGGCTGTCGGCGCTCAGCATCAGCTGGGCGACGATGAACTCGTTCCATCCCGCGAGGAACGTGAAGATCAGCACCACCGCGAGGCCGGGTTTCGTCAGCGGAAGGATGACCTCCCAGACGATCCGACGACGAGAGGCGCCGTCGACCAGCGCCGCCTCGGTGTAGGACTCGGGGATGTTGTCCATGAACGTCTTCAGCAGCCAGGTGTTGAACGGCACCGCGCCGGCCGCGTAGAACATCGCGAGCGCGAGGTGGCTGTTGGTGAGGCCAGCCGCGTTGAACACCACGTACAGCGCGATCAGCGCCGCGATGTTGAGCCCGCCGCCGACCTGGGTCAGCATCACGTACCCGTACAGCAGCGGTTTCCGCCCAGTGAACTCGTGGCGCGACAGCGTGTACGCGCCGGGGACGATCAACAGGAACGAGAACACGACCGTCGGGATCGAGAGCCGGAGGCTGTTGGCGAGATTCGAGGCGAGGAAGGCGTTCCAGATCTCGCCGAACCCGGCGCCGCCACCGGGGTATCCGTCCTCGAAGAAGAAGTCAGACTCGCCCCAGAGCCACCCGTAGGATTCGAGGTTCCACTCGGCGGGTGACGCGAAGATCCCCTGACTGTAGAGGTTCGCCGCGGGCGTTCCGGCGGCGATCGAGGAGTTGATCACCCAGTACACCGGGAACATCAGCAGGACGACGAACACGAGCGCCGAGAGCGACGCCAGGGCCGTCGTCGCGACGTCTCTGTACGTAACTCGACCTTCTCGGAGGCCGATGATCGTCTTCTGTACGTCCTCCGCGACGCGAATCGGCCAGCGCAGCGTGTGGACGATGTCGTCGCGGATGTTCTGAAGGATGGATTGTCGCATGCTCATGCGTTCTGCACCCCGTCTGCGAGACGGCCTTTCTTGACGTTGATCCACATGAACATCGCGATGAAGATCAGCGCGCTAAACATGATCGCGGACGCCAGCGCCATGTTCTGTGGCGTTCGGACGAACGCCTCGCGGTATCCGTACACGAGGATCAGTTCGTTGTTTCTCGCTGGACCCCCTTCGTTGAACACGTAGGGAACCAGGAACTGCTGGAACGAGGCGGCCGCGGTCAGGATCGACGCGAACCAGACCGGCCGCTTGATCGCGGGCAGCGTCACGTGGACGAACCGGTGGAGATAGCCCGCGCCGTCGACTTTCGCCGCGTCGTGGAGCTCTCCGGAGACGTCCTGCAGCGCGCTCACGATGATGATCACCATGAACGGGTACGCGAGCCACAGCTCGGTGACCACGTAGCTGGCGAACGCCAGCCAGCGGTTTGCCAGCCACTGTATCGGTTCCGGACTCTGGCCCAACGTCTCCATGGTGTTCATGTAGAGCGTGTTCGCCAGCCCGAATCGCGCGTTGCTGAAGATGCTCCGCCAGATGGTGATCTTGAAGATCCCCGGCAGACCGAGCGGGATGATCACGATCGCGCGCATGTAGCGCTTGCCCTTGACCCGTTCGTGGGTGAGCACGAGCGCGACGAAGATGCTGAAGCCGATCTTCATCGTCATGCTACAGAACACGAACAGCCAGGTGATCCCCATCGACTGCCAGAACTGCGTCTCCTGAATCAGATTGAGGTAGTTGTCGAGGGCGATGAACGTCCAGGTGTTGTTGATGAGGTCCTCGGGAGCTTGCGCGCTAGTGAACGACAGGAAAAACAGGTAGAACAACGGGAACAGCATGAACCCGGTGTAGGCGAGAAGCCCCGGTAGCACTAACGCGCCAGCCTTGTCCTCGGAGGACGGTAGGCGGTCCTTTAACCAGGATCTATCGATGGAATCGCTAGACAGGCTCATAAAAAATTTCTGGTGGCTGGGTTACTCTTCCCAGTTGCTACGGACTGTCTCGGCCGCCTCATCGAATCGGGAGTCGATGTCGGCGTCGTCCTGTAGCACTGCGTTCATGGCGTCCTCGGTGGGCGTCCAGACCGACCCCATCTTGGGGTGGTTCGGCATCGCGATCCCGCCCTCGTAGGAGCCCTTGAACCCGGCGACCTGATCGCCGAGATCCTCGGCCGAGATCGAGTTCAGCACCGGGACGTCGCTGTGAGCGTCGGCGTAGGCTCTCTGGCGCTCCTCGCTTTGCGAGATCCACTTGGCGTAGTCCAGCGCGGACTCGCGGCGGTCCTCGTCGTCGGCCATGCGGGTCGTGAAGTACCACATCGAGGTACCCGTGTACGGCGACGGCGTGTTGCCGTCGACGGTCGGGAACGAGGTGACGCCGACGTTGATGCCGTTGTCCTCGAACGTCGCGATGGACCAGGGACCGTTGACCGCGAACGGTGCGCTTCCGTTCTGGAAGATCGCCTGCTGCGGGCCGGGGTTGGTGTCGGCCGGCACGTACGGCCAGATGCTGTCGCGGACGAACTCCATCCCGCGTTTGGTCTCGTCGAGGTCCAGCCCGGTCACGCCCTCGCCGTCCTCGTTGACCTGGAAGTAGTAGCCGCCGAAGGCGTGCATCCAGGCGCTGACGAAGTACGCGTCGATCGGGTGCGAGAGGCCGTACTGTCCGTTGCTCGGGTCGTGGTACTCCTCCATGGTCGACTCCATCTCCGCGTACGTCTCGGGCGGAGAGTCGACCATGTCCTTGTTGTACAGCAGCGTCACTGTCTCGCCGCCGACCGGGAGCCCGACGACGGCGTCGTCGGCGCCGACCGTGATCGCCTGCACGGCAGCTTGGCTGAACGTGTCCTCGAGGTTGAAGTCGATGTCGTCGCTGGCGTCGTACAGGAAGTCGCGCTGGTAGTGGTTGCCAGCCCAGTCCTGCGCCCAGCGGTACATCTCGGGGCCGTCGCCGGTGGGGAGCGTGGTCTCGACGTTGTTACGGAGGTCGCCGTTCTCCTCGGCGACGATCTCGGCGTCGTTCTCGTCGTTGTAGATGCTGAGGCTCTCCTCGAACGTCTCCGTCTCCGACTCGGTCATCGCGTGCCAGAGCATCGCGTCGCCCTGGTTTCCGCCGCCGCCGCCGCCGCCGAGGAAGCCGAGACAGCCCGACAGGGTGCTTGCTGCTGCAATACCACTCGCGCCTTTCAGTACGCTGCGTCTATCCATTGGCATGGATGAATTGATGATGAATAATGTCCTCGTGTATTTAATGGTTTGGGTTATCGTTTCGCCGCCGAACTGATCTACCGTTGATATGAGTCCCCGCTTGAACTATCCGAGTAATTGGAAGACGTCATATATAACACTATCTATAATGCTAGAATCCCCGCGATCTCTCGCGGTGATCACGATCTACTACGACCCGTGTGATCGATACTCCTTATTATTTTCGTGTAACCCATGGTGCTCTCGCGCGCGTACTGCTTGCGATCGCAACACTTCACAGCTACCGTCACGCGAGATGTTCCCGCGCGTCGGGACAGCTGCGCCGCTGTGTACCACCGTGTGCCACGGTACCACTCGTCTGCAGTCACGTACGATGAATTCGTTCCTCTCAGCTTGATTCGTTTGGGCAAGAGTTATACGGTTTGATACCACGAAAAATAATAATGGCAAGTATCACGGTCCAGGACCTGCGCAAGGAGTACGACGCCGGGAGCATCGTGGCGGTCGACGACCTGTCGCTAGAGATCGCGGACGAGGAGTTCGTCACCGTCGTCGGCCCCTCCGGCTGCGGGAAGACGACAACCCTGCGGATGCTCGCCGGACTCGAACGCGCCACGTCCGGCACGATCCACATCGGCGACGAGGACGTCACGGACGTCCACGCGAAGAACCGCGACATCGCGATGGTGTTCCAGAACTACGCGCTGTACCCCCACAAGACGGTGTTCGAGAACATGGAGTTCGGCCTCCGGATGAGCACCGACCTGGGTCCAGACGAACGCCGCGAGCGCGTCCGCCAGGCCGCCGAGATGATGGACATCGAGGAGCTGCTCGCCGACAAGCCGGACGAGCTCTCGGGCGGACAGAAACAGCGCGTCGCGCTCGGCCGGGCGATCGTCCGCGAGCCCGAAGTGTTCCTCTTCGACGAACCGCTCTCGAACCTCGACGCCAAGCTCCGAACGACGATGCGCACTGAGATCCAGCGCCTGCAGAACAAGCTCGGCGTCACCTCCGTCTACGTCACCCACGATCAGGAGGAGGCGATGACGATGGGCGACCGTATCGTGATCCTCAACGACGGCAAACTCCAGCAGGTCGGCAGGCCCAAAGAGGTGTACGAGAACCCCGTCAACGAGTTCGTCGGCGGCTTCATCGGCTCGCCGAGCATGAACTTCATCGACGTCGAGGCGTCCGCGACGGACGACGGCGTCCAGTTGTCGTCCGTCGACGGGCGCTTCCAGTACCACCTCAGCTCCGAGTACGTTCAGGGGCTCGAGCAGGATCTCTCCGGCCAGCGGTTCACCATGGGTGTTCGCCCGGAGAACGTCTACCCGACGCGCTCGGGCAGCAACAAGTCCTTCACGGCGACCGTCGAGGTGCTCGAACCGGTCGGTAGCGACAACTACCTCCACCTCGACATCGCCGACGACTTCATCGCGCGTGTCGATGCCGACGTGGAACCGGAGGACGGCGATTCGATCGAGCTCACGTTCGACGAGAACCACGTCCACCTGTTCTCGCCGGACACGGGCGTGGACGTGCTGTCGGCCGAGGCGACCCGCGCGGCGCCCGCAGCGTCGGACTGACGCGCTCGCGCCGTCGCACTGACGCATCTGACGACCGTTCTTCTGCCATTCTTTTGTCGCTTCTTCGGAGCCGCCGGCTCGTCGCTCGGCGTTCGAGGTCGTCGGCTCGTCGCTCGGCGTTCGAGGTCGTCGGCTCGCTCTCCGCAGTCGAAAAGCGGGCGCTGTCGCGAGCGAGCGCCAAAAAACGGGTATCGGCTCAGTCGTCGGCGACGACCGGCTCCTCGTCGGCGATCGGGCCGCGGGTCCGCAGTTCGGTGTCGGTCGCAAGTCGGAGCGCGTGGGGCCATCCGAGCGGCGTCGCGCTGTCGGGCGTGCCGTCGTCGAACATCTGCTCGGGCAGGTAACCGCTGTCGAGACACAGCGGGCCGCCGGGCGCGATGATATCGAGCAGCTCGACCGCCCGATCGTACGCGTCGGCGGCCTCCTCGCGGTCGTACTCGGCCAGCAGCGCGCCGAGCTTCGTCGCGGCGTTCGCCGCCCACGCCGTCGACACCGTCCAGATCTTCTCGTCGGCCTGCTCGCGTCGGCGCCAGGGGTCCTCCTCGAATCGGACGACGCCACGGACGTCGCTGTCCTCGGGATCGCGGGACAGCCCGTCGATCGTCGTCTCGACGTGGCTGACCAGGCGGTCGAGTCGCTCGTCGTCGATCTCGGCGACCGCCGCGTACTCGCGGTGGGCGTCGGCCAGCGCGAGCGCGCTGGAGTCGAGTCGCTCGTCGAGTTCGCCGTCCTCGATCCGGAGCGCGTACGCGCCCCGATCGTCCATCCACAGCTCGTCGACGCTCTCGTAGACGTCGCTCGCGCCCGCGAGGGCGCGTTCAGCGAGCTCGTCGTCGACGGGCGCTCGGGCGATCGCCGCGTAGGCGTGCAGGAACGTCGCCGTCGTGTGGGCGAACCGGCCGGTCATGTTCTCCCAGGCGTTCTGGGCCGTCTCGGGCAGGCCGTCGTCGTCGGTCGTCGCGGCCAGCCCGTCGAGCGCGTCCGCGATCGTCGCCTCGATCGCCGCTGGGTCCTCGGGTTCGCCGACCCGGAGGTACGTCGCCAGGAACGCCGCGACGCTGCCGGTCTGGTCGGCCTGATAGTCGGCGCCGTCGGTCGCCTCGAGGCGGCCGTGGGCCCACCCCGGCGCGAGGCTGCCGTCGTCGGGCCACACGCGGTGGGGCCAGGTGCCGTCGGGCTGCTGGGTCCGGGCGTAGAACTGCGCGCTGGCCTCGTGGAACCCTGAGAGATCGAGGCCGGTCCGCTCGTCGGCCTCCAGCAGGAACCGCGAGATCTCGGCGTCGTCGCGGAACCAGGTGTAGCCGTACCCGCCCGAGTACGCGTACGTCGGGTCGAAGTCGGGGCCGGCGATCCGCGCGCCGGTCTGGCACGACAGCAGAGAGAGCACGCGAAGGTCGTCGGTCGCCCCTCCGTCGCCCGACAGGCCGGTGTCCCAGTCGGGAAGCTGGCGCGCGCCGGCCGTCGCGATCGCGTCGGCGTCGTGGTCGGTCGCCAGCGAGCGCGTCCGATCGAGCGCTTCGGCGCGGTCGATCTCGTCGACCGCGGTCAGCAGCGACGCGAACGTTACCGCGCCGTCGTCGAGCGGGGCGACGCCGTACACCGTCCCGCCGAGCTTGTTCTCCTCGTAGCGGCCGTCGTCGACGTCCCGGGGGAACTCGACCGGGTCGCCGTCGGCCAGTACCTCGTCGATCTGCTCGGGAACTTGTCCGGAGAGCTCCTCGAAGCCGGTCGACGCGGCGAAGTAGTCGTGCTCGCGCCGGTGGAAGACCTCGACCGCGTCGCCGTGGTCGAGCTGCGCGAGCTGGGTGCCGGTGTCGTCCGGCGAGAACGTCGCCGAGACGCAGACCGCGTCGGCCTCGCCCTCGACGCGCACGTTCGTGACGTGGCCGTCGCCGAGCGTCAGATCCCGCTGGACGACCGTCGAATCGCCGACGGACCGTTCGGTCTCGACGATCGCCGTGTCCTCGACGTAGGACTGTCGCTCTGCGTCGTACTCGTCGAACCAGCGGATCTCGTCGTCGACCCGCAGTCCGAAGCGCAGGTGTTCGATGCCGCCGTACCCGGTCAGAGGATACGAGAAATCGCGGAGCGAGCCGTCGGGCCCGACGTGCACGAGGCGATCGTCGAGACCCGAGAAGATGCCGGCAGTCGAACGGCGTTCCCCCGGGAACGCCGTCTCGCTGCCACGCCGCTCTTTGTAGTCCCGTAGCGCTGTCCGCAGTTTCATCGTTCCGACACAGTGGACCGTCGGATATAAACATTGTTGAAATACTAATTCACGGTTTATTGCACGCCGATCGGCAGGTAGGACTGTCTCGGGACGCCGTTAGTCCGCCGTCAGCGTCGCTTCTCGTCCAAGCGCGTCCTCGCGGCTTCGGTCCTTGCCATTTATTATTGCCCGCGAGCAAGAGTGATGTAGTCAATAATCATGGATGAAAGGGGCCTCGCCGATCTGCTGTCCCAGTTCGGCCTCTCGGAGAAGGAGATCGACACGTATCTGGCGATTCTGAACAGAGGAGAAGCCAAGGCGAGCGAAGTCGCGAACGACGCCGACGTCTCCAAGCGCTACGTCTACAGCATCAGCGAGGAGTTAGAGGAGCGCGGCTTCGTCGAGGTCAACGATCACTCGGTGCCGACGATGATCAAGGCCCGGCCGCCGTCGGAGGTGATCGAGCGGCTCAACGGGACGATCGAGACGATGGAGCCCGAACTCGAACGTCGCTACACCAGCACCGACGACGAGATCGAGCAGTTCGAGGTGATCAAGTCCCGGCCGACCGTGCTCAAGCGCATCGAGCGGCTCCTCGAGAGCGCCGACGAGGAAGTGACGCTGACGCTGCCGGCGTCGCTGCTGACGCGGATCCAGCCGACGCTGCGCGAGACGCTCGACCGCGGCGTGCTCGTCCTGCTGTTGCTCAGCGGCCCCGAAGCGGAGAACTATCCCATCGAGCAGCTCGACGGCGTCGCCAGCGCGGTCAGGGTGTGGCACGCGCGCGCGCCGCTGATGCTGACGGTCGATCGCTCGCTCGGCCTGATCGCGCCCAACGACATGCTGACCCAGTCCAACAGCGACTCGAACGCCATCTCGCTGGCCCAGCGCCAGCTCGTCCCGGTGCTGATCGGCTCGTTCCTCGGCAACTACTGGCCGGTCGCCGAGGAGCTCCACGTCGAGCGCGCCCGCGAACTGCCCCTGTCCACGCCGGACTTCCGGAACGCCGTCCTGCAGGTCGCGCTCCACATGCAGCAGGGACAGGACGTCGTCGCGACCGTGCGCGGACGGCCGGTCGCGACCGAGAACGGCGAGGAGACGATCGAGGGCGAGGTTGTCGGCGTCCGGCAGGGGCTGGTCAAGCCCGCGACCAACTCGTTCCCCGTCGAGAACGCCTTCACGATCGACACCGGCAACCGCCGGTTCACCATCGGCGGCGAGGGCGCGTTCGTCGAGGACTTCGAGGCGTTCGAGGTCACCCTGGAGCGACCGGACGAGCAGGACGCCGACGCGTAAGTTCGCGCCGGGCGGTCGCCGAACGCAGCCCTCTCAGAGTAGCTCGGCCATCTCGTCGAGTCGGTCGTCGTACGTCGACAGCGCCGACTCGATCGGATCGGGCGAGCGCATGTCGACGCCGGCGTCCTCGAGCAGCTCCAGCGGGTACTCCCGCGAGCCGCGCTTGAGGAACTCCAGATACTGCTCGGCCGACTCATCGCCGTCCGCGAGGATGTCGTTGGCCAGCGCCACCGCCGCGCTGATGCCGGTGCTGTACTGGTAGACGTAGTACGCCCGGTAGAAGTGCGGGATGCGCATCCACTCGCGGTCGATCCGGTCGTCGAACGCGGCCGGCTCGTAGAACCGCTCTTTGAGCTCGCGGTACAGCTCGTCGAGTCGGTCGGGCGTGAGAGCGCCGCCCTCTTCGACGATCTCGTGGGCGCGGTGCTCGAACTCGGCGAACATCGTCTGGCGGTACAGCGTCGACCGGAACCGCTCCAGGTACTCGTTGAGGACGTGGCGTCGGAACGTCGGGTCGTCGACGGTCTCTAAGAGGTGCTCGGTCAGCAGCGCCTCGTTGACGGTGCTGGCGACCTCGGCGGTGAAGATCTCGTAGTCGCTGTACACGTAGGGCTGGTGCTCGCTGGTGTACTGGGAGTGCAGCGAGTGGCCCAGCTCGTGGGCTAGCGTGTACATCGACGCCACGTCGTCCTGGTAGTTCATCAGGATGAACGGCTGAGTGTCGTACGTGCCGCCGGAGTACGCGCCCGACTGCTTGCCCCGGTTCTCGTAGACGTCGACCCACCGCGAATCCAGCCCCTCGTCGACCCGGGCCCGGTAGTCGTCGCCGAGCGCGCCGACGGCTTCGACGACGTGCTCGCGGGCCTCCTCGTAAGGGACCTCCGGGCTCTCGGTCTCGGTCATCGGCATGTACAGGTCCCACATCCGAAGCTCGTCGACGCCCAGCGCCTCCCGCTTGAGCTCCGCGTGGCGGTGGAGCTTGTCGAGGTTGTCGTCGACCGTCTCCAGGAGCGTGTCGTACACGTCCGTCGGGACGTTCGGGCCGTGCATCGCCGCCTCGCGGGCGGTGTCGTAGTTGCGCGCTCGGGCGAGCTTCACGTCGGCGGTGACGCTCTTGCGGTACGACGTCGCGACCGTGTTGCGGATATGGCCCCACTCGTCGTAGAACTGCTCGTACACCTCGCGGCGGAACTCGCGGTTCGGGCGCTTCTGGAGCTTCGTGAAGTTCGCCAGCGAGATCTCGACGGCCTCGCCGTCGGGGTCTTCGACGGTCGGGAACTCCACGTCGGCGTTCGTCAGGATGTTGTAGATCTCGCCGGGGGAGCCCGTCACCTCCGAGAGATCGGCCAGCAGCCCCTCGATCTCGGCCGAGCGGGTGTGGGGCTTCATCCGCATCACGTCGTCGACGTAGTGGCCGTACTCCTCCAGCCCCTCGGTCGACGCGATCAGCTCGTCGATCTCCTCGCGATCGAGCGCCTGCAGTTCGGGTTCGAGGAAGCTCGCCGCGCTGGACGCCTGTGCGCCCAGCGACTGGGCGCGCGTCGTCATCGCCTGGTACTCCTGGTCGCGGGTGTCCTCGTCGCGGCGCATCCGCGCGTACGCCGAGATCTGCTGGACGGATCGCATCACCGACTCGTAGAGTTCGAACAGCTCCAGCAGCGTCTCCCCGTCGCGGGTCGCTTCGCCCTCGTAGCTGGCCAGCTCCTCGATCCGTTCTTCGGTCTCCTCGTACGCCGTTTCCCAGTCCTCGTCGCTCGCGTAGATGCTCTCGAGATCCCACTTGTATTCCTCGTCGATCTCGGAGCGTTCGGGCACCGAACTCATGTGCGAACGGTTGACTGTCGCGGTGGTAAGTCTTGCTTCTCCGGCGACGTGCGGCCGAAAACGGAGTTCCGGGACGCCGCCCGATCGCGGTCAGTCCTCGCCGACGCCCTCGGCGATCCGTCCCGCGACGCGTGCGCCGGCCGCCCGCTCGATCCGCTTCGCCCGGAACACTTGGCGGGCGCTCGCCGCCGCGTCGGCGTCGCGGTCGAACGTCACGTCAGGGTAGGCGACGTCCGCGAGCACCAGCGGCTCGGCCGGTGCCGGGCCGACGCCCTCGGGCCCGTCGATCGGGTCGGCACCGAGCACGCGGTCGATCTTCGCGAGCGACGCGTCGCCGACGGCGACCGCGCGGACGAGCGTGACGACGCGCCGAACGAGCTGTCGGCAGAAGCCGCCGGCCCGCAGCGTGAGGACGAAGAACGGTTCGTCGACGCGCAGCGACGCCGAAAGTTCTCGGACCGTGTTCTCGTCGTCGCTCGTCAGGTTGTGGAAGTCGTGGCGTCCCGCGAGCGCGTCGAGGGCGTCACGCGCGCGCTCCGCGTCGGCGTCTGCCGCGTACAGCCAGTAGGTGTAGGTCCGGCTCGCGGCGTCGTGGGTCGCGTGGAACTCGACGTCGACCTCCGCGCTGGCCCACGCACGGACGTCCGCGGGCAACTCGCTGTTGAGCGCCGCGGGCGTCAGCCAGTCGGGCGCCTCGAACGCGACCGTCTGGGCCAGCGCCGAGACGCCGGCGTCGGTCCGGCCGGCCGCGGCGTAGCCTTCGGGAACTTCACGGTCGTCGAGCACGCTGAGCGCGTCCAGCGCGTCGAGAATCTCGCCCTCGACGGTGGGAACGTCGGGCTGGCGCTGGAAGCCGCGGTACGGCTGTCCGTCGTAGGCGATCCGGTAGGCGCGCATCGCCTACCGCAGCTCGACCGGCTCGCCCGTCTCGGCGGACTCGTGGATCGCTCGGATGATCCGCATGTCTTCGAGCCCGTGGCGCCCGTCCGGCCCGATCTCGGCGTCGCCGAGCACGCGGTCCGAGAAGTAGTCGAACAGCTCCAGCACCTCGCGCTCGGCGTCGAACTCGCGGTGGTCGACGTCGACGACGAGGTCGCCCTTCGTGAGCCGGAGCGCGACGTCGCCGTGGAACGCGGGATCGAGTTCGATCTGCCCTTCGGTCCCCGTGAGCTTGAGCTGGGTGTCCGTCTGGGCGTTCTGGCTCGTCGTCGTGACCATCCGGACGTCGCCTTCGAGCTGGAGCAGCGAGGAGGAGCGCTCGTCGGGAACGTCCTCGAAGGCGTCGTGGAGCGAGGACATCCGCGACTCGACGGCGACCGGGTCGCGACCGAGCAGGTAGCGGGCGGTGTTGATCGAGTAGATGCCCAGGTCCATCACCGACGTCCCGTAGCCCGATACGTCGGGGTCGAGGCGCCACTGATCCTCGTCGGGGATCATCTCCAGCAGTCGCTGGCTGTTGTGGCCCTGGACCGTCGCGGGCTCGCCGATGAACCCCTCCTCGATCAGTTCGCGTGCGCGGCGCACCGCCGGCTCGGTCTGCATCCGGTAGGCGATCATCAGCGGCACGTCGGCGTCCTCGCAGGCCTCGACCATCGCCTCGGCGCGCTCGACGGTCGCCTCCATCGGCTTCTCGCACAGCACCGCCTTCCCGAGGTCGGCGGCCGTCTCGGCGTACTCGAGGTGGTAGGCGTTCGGCGTCCCGATGTACACCGCGTCGTAGGCGTCGCTCGCGGCGCCCTCGTGGTACTCGTCGTAGCTGATCCCGCGCTCGACGCCGTTCTCGTCGGCGATGCGCTCGGCCTTCTCGGTCGAGCTGCTGACCAGCACGCTCACCTCGCCCAGGTCCGATCGCTCGATCGCCGGGATCGCGACGTCTTTCGTCCACCAGCCCAGGCCGATCAGCGCGTATCTGACCGTCCCGTCGTCGACCGTCTGCCAGTCCCGCTCCTCGTACTCGTCGAGCCACTGTTGCATGGCTCGAACTGGGAGCGCCCCGGGAATAAACGTTGACGCACCGGAAGCGCGTTTCGCGACGCCGGCGGACGACCGGTCGCCGAAGGAGGGAAGGGCGGTACCGCACACTAGTCGACCGTGCGACGAGTTGCCACACTGTCAGAACCGGACGACGTGCAGAAGCCGACCGACACCCCGGAGGGAGCGCCGTGACCGACGAGCGCGTCGCGCCGGCGCCGTCCGAGACGCCGTGTCCCGACCGATTCGCGGGCGACGTCGTCGTCGTCACCGGCTCGACGCGCGGCCTCGGCGAGACGATCGCCCGGCGGTTCGCCGCCGAGGGCGCCTCGGTCGTCGTCTCCGGGCGCACCGTCGGGGACGGCGAGTCGGTCGCGGCGTCGATCCGCGAGGACGATGGCGAAGCGACGTTCGTCGAAGTCGACCTGCGCGACCCCGACGCCGTCGCGGCGCTGATCGACGCCGCCGCCGAGGAGTACGGCGCGCTCGACGTGGTGGTGAACAACGCCGGCGTCGAGACCTACACCGGCGTCGAGGAGGCGACGATGGAGGACTGGAACCTCGTCGTCGAGACCGATCTCCGGGCGTACTGGCTCTGCGTGAAACGGGCCGCCGAGCACATGGAGGAGGGCGCCGTCGTCAACGTCTCCTCGAACCACGCGTTCGCGACGACGCCGGGGATGTTTCCGTACAACGCCGTCAAGCCGGCCGTCGAGGGGATGACCCGCGCGATGGCGCTCGACCTGGGCCCGGAGATCCGGGTGAACTCGGTCGCGCCGGGCTGGACCGAGATCGAGCGCACCACCGAGGGCCTCGACGAGGAGACCCACGAGCGCGCGAAGGCGAGCCACCCGCTCGGACGACTGGGCCGCCCCGAGGACATTGCCGGCGCCGTGACGTTCCTCGCGAGCGACGACGCCGCGTTCGTCACCGGCACCTCGCTGGTCGTCGACGGCGGCCGGACGGCGGTGCTGCAGGACGACGCGCTGCCCGACTACCGGCGGGAGTGAGCCCGTCTCGGGGCGGCTCGACGCCGCCGCCCGGTCGCGCTTTTCTGCGTCTCAGACGTGCTCGTCGAGGAACGCCGCGATCGCGGAGTACGCCTCGATCTTGTTCTCCAACTTGGTGAACCCGTGGCCCTCGTCCTCGAAGATCAGCTTGCGCGTCGGGACGCCCTGCTCGCCGGCCCGCTCCGCGATCTGCTCGGCCTCGCCGACGGGCACGCGGGGATCGTTTGCGCCGTGGAGCACGAACAACGGTGCGGCGATCTTCTCGACGTTGTTGATCGGACTGATCGACTCCAGGAACTCGCGGTCCTCCGCGAGCGAACCGTACTCGGCTTCCCGCAGTTCGCGTCGCCACTCGCCGGTGTTCTCCAGGAACGTGACGAAGTTGGCGATGCCGACGACGTCGACGCCGGCCGCCCAGAGGTCGGGGTACTCGGTCAGGCACGCCAGCGTCATGAACCCACCGTAGGAGCCGCCCATGACGGCGATCCGATCGGGATCGACCGCCGGGTGGTCGTGAAGCCACTCGACGCCCGCCCTGATATCCTTCACCGAATCCATCCGCTTGCGGACGTCGTCGAGGTGGGTGTACTCCCGCCCGTAGCCCGACGACCCGCGGACGTTCGGCTCGAAGACGGCGTACCCCCGATCGAGGAAGTACTGCTTGACCGAGCTGAAGGACGGCCGGCGCTGGCTCTCGGGACCGCCGTGGATGTCGACGATCACGGGCACGTCGCCGTCCGTCGATTCGTCGTCGGCGTCAGGCCCGTCTGCGGCGTCCCCCGGCAGCGAGAGATACGCCGGCACCTCGAGCCCGTCGAAACTCTCGAAGCGCACGAGATCGGGCGCCCGGAACGTCTCCCGGGGAATGCCCGCCGTCGGCGCGTCGGTCCAGCGCTCGATCTCGCCGGTCTCGAACTCGACGACGTGGACGTTCGCGTTCGTCCCGCGCCCGCTGGCGGTGATCGCGTACCGGTCGCCGCCGGGCGCGAAGTCGACGCCGCCCGCGGTTCCCTCGGGGAGATCCGGCGCCGGAACTTCCTCGATTTCGGTCGGGCCGACGAGTTCGCCGGCCGTGATCTCGGTGTAGCCCTCGACGTTGCGCGAGTAGACCAGTCGCCCGCTGTCGGCGTCGAGCGCGACGCCGTCGACGTTCCAGTCGCCGCCCTCCTCGACGGTTTCGAGCGCGTTCGATGCGAGATCGAGACGAGCGAGATAGAGGGTGTCGGCCCCCTCGTCGGTCACCAGATAGACCGCCTCGCCGTCGGGGCCCCACTCGGCGCCGCTGTAGCGCACGTCGCCGTCGTGGGGCGTGACGTGCTCCATCTCGCCCGAATCGAGGTCGAGCACGTGCAGGTCGTGGTCGAAGCTCGCGCGAGCCTCGTGGACGAGCAGCCGGTCGTCGTCGGGGCTCCAGCCGGCGACCGAGAGCCAGCCCGAGCCCTCGTGGACGAGTTTGGCCTCGTCGCCGCGCTCGTCCCGGCGCTGGACGTACACGTCGAAGACGGCCTCGTCGCGGCGATTGGAGGCGAACGCGAAGCGCTCGCCGTCACTCGACCAGCCGCCCCAGCGGTGCTTGGCGTCGGGCATTCCGGTCACGTTGTCGATCTCACCCGTTTCGGCGTCCAGGAGAAAGAGCTGCTGGCGCTCGTTGCCGCCCTCGTCCATCCCGAACGCCAACTCGCTGCGCTCGGGCGACCAGTCCGCGAAGGTGACGCGCTCGTCGGCGAAGGTGCGCTGGGTCGGCCAGCGCCGCGGCCCGTCGAGCGTCCACACCTGCGGGACGCCGGTGGTGTCCATCAGGAATGCCAGCCGGTCGCCCTCGGGACCGAACGAGGAGCCGTAGGCGCTGCGGACGTTGAGGTACCGCTCGATCGAGTAGGTCATACCGGATCCAGCACCGCCGTATCCGAGTAGCTTCCGGCGCGTGGCGTCGCAACTCGGGGCGTCCCGACGCCGTCGTCACAGCGGCGTCCCGGCGCCGTTGTCGCCGCAGCGGCCTGCCGACGCCGTCGCCGCAGCGGCCTGCCGACGCCGTCGTCGCCGCGACGTTCGCATCTCCACGTCGACACGCCCCACACCGTCGCCCGCCCCGACCGCGCCGGAGAATAGCCGGGATTTTTAATAGATCGTTTCATCTGGGGCGGTATGCGCGTCGCGCTGGTTTCGTTGACGACTACGCACCACCGTGACGCACCCCCGGAACGGCGGCTCCGGCGGGTGGCGTCGTCGCTGGCCGACCGGGGCCACGACGTCCACGTCTTCTGCGCCAGGTGGTGGTCGAACACCGACGACACGCGCGAGGAGGCGGGGCTGACCTACCACGGGGTAACTCTCGACGAGACGGCCCGCCAGTCGTTTCTCCTGCGGGCGCCGTTCGCCGTCGCCCGCGCGGATCCCGACATCGTTCACGCCGGCGCGACGTTTCCGCCGGCGATCACCGCCGCGAGCGTCGGCGCGACGCTGGCCCGGACGCCGCTGCTGGCCGACTGGTACGATCCCGAGGGCGCCGACGGCGGCTTTCTCACCCGGCGCGCGCTGACGGCGCCCGACCGCATCGTCACGCCCTCGCGGCTCGTCCGGACGCGCCTGCGCGAGCGCGGCGCCGACATGGAGCGCCTGCAGGTGATCTCCAACAGCGTCGACTTCGACCTGATCCGCTCGACCGAGCCGGCCGACGAGCGCCACGTCGTGTACGCCCGCCGGCTCGACGAGGGCGCCAACCTGGAGAGCCTGCTGCTCGGCCTCGCGGAACTGCGGGACTTCGAGTGGTCCGCGACCGTAATCGGCGACGGCCCCGAGCGCGAGAACTACGAGCAGCAAGCGCGGGACCTGCGGATCGAGGATCGCATCGAGTTCGTCGGCGAGCTCTCCCGCGAGGACCGCGTCGCGATCTACCGGAGCGCCCACGTGTTCGTCCAGACCGCTCGACAGTGCAAGTTCGCGACCGAGCTGCTGTGGGCGCTGGCGTGTGGCTGCGTCGGTATCGTCGAGTACCACGCCGACTCCAGCGCCCACGAGCTCGTCGAGGGGCGCGAGCGGGGCTTCCGAACGACCAGCGAGCAGGAGCTCGCCGACGCCATCCGCGAGGCCGGCGAGATGGAGCCGCTGGCCGTCGACGAGGACTTCTCGGGGTTCGATCGCGGCGCCGTGCTCGACCAGTATCTGGACCTCTACCGCGAGCTGCGGGCGCAGTACGGGCTGCTGTAAGCCGGACTACTCGGTCTACTCTTTGTCGCCGGTCGTCTCTCGGACCACGGCGACGACGCTCGGATCGAGCCACGCGCGGACTTGCCCGACGGTGATGATGGATCTCTATCCACGGACGCGACAAAGAGCGACGGGTAGGACCGGTGGCAGCGATTCGGTCTCGAAGACAGACGGACTGGAAGTGGTCGTGGGCGCCGACGCGAGTGGTTGGATCGGGATGACTCAGCAACGTTCGGCACCCTACGGACCGGGACGGTGCAACTCGGACTTGATCGATCGTTCCTGTGTGTCGAATCGGATCACCTCCTGTGTGGCTTGTTCACGAATACCAGCTTCTGACGTAAAAGACTTTCGTAAGATACGCTAGTACACTCGTAATCCACTACACGTCTACAGAGTCATTGGCAGAATATTTGGACAACATGTAAGTAATCTCGGCGTACAAGTCACGATTGAGACAAGCCATGTCGCAACGGATGTCCGATACCGCGGCGCCCGCGAAGCTCGGCGAGCTCGAACACGTCACCGTGAGCAACGACGGCGAACCGTCAACGTGCACGATCTTTCCGCGGAACTGCTCGGAGGAGAAGCTGGTGACCCACTGGATCACCGCGGAGGAGACGTCGTTCGTCGCGCTCGACCGCTGGCAGTAGCCCCGCCCGCGCTCACTCGTCGTCCGATTCGTCGCCGGATGCCGACGAGCGCAGCTCGTCGGGCCCCGTCTCGACGTCGTCACGGCTGGACGCCGACGCCGCCGCGGCGACGTTGACCGCGGCGACGTTCTCCGCGACGTCGTGGACCCGCACGATGTCGGCGCCGCGGTCGGCTGCCAGCGCCGACGCCGCGACCGTCGGCGGGCCGCGCTCGCCGGCCGACTGCCCGGTGAGCGCGTACATCGACTTGTGGGAATGGCCGACCAGCACCGGACAGCCGAAGGCGTCGAACTCGTCGATCCGCCCGAGTAGCTTGAACTCCTCGGACGCGGACTTCGCGAACCCGAGTCCGGGATCGACGATGATCCGCTCGCGATCCAGGCCGGCCTTCTCGGCCAGCAGCACGCGCTCGCGCAGCTGGTCGATCACGTCCGTCACGACGTCGTCGTACTCGACGTCCGCGTCGGGGTCGACGGGCGCGTTCACGCTGTGCATCACCACGAGCGGGGCGTCGTACTCCGCGGCGACGAAGCGCATCTCCGGATCCTCCAGCCCCGACACGTCGTTGAGGATATCGGCGCCGGCCTCCAGTGCGGCTCGCGCCACCGCGGCCCGGCGAGTGTCGACCGAGATCATCGCGTCGAGGTCGGCGACGCGCTCGACGACCGGGACGACGCGTTCTTTCTCCTCCTCGACCGGGACCGGCTCGGCGCCCGGCCGGGTGCTCTCGCCGCCGACGTCGACGATGTCGGCGCCCTCCTCGACCATCCGTTCGGCCCGCGCCGCGGCGTCCTCGACGGCGTCGTACTCGCCGCCGTCGTGGAAGCTATCGGGCGTGACATTTAGAATGCCCATCACCGCGGTGCCGTCCTGCCAGGGGTAGTCGCGGCTGCCGGTGGCGGAGCCGGCCCGCGCGTCGATGTCGCTCTCCGGAGCAGCGGCGTCGCCCTCCAGCTCCAGCGTCGCCCGTAACTCGTCGGCGATCGATCCGAGCCCGCCGTCGCGGTCGTCGAGCCGATCGACGAGCGCCTCGAACTCCGCGAGCGTCCCCAGCAGTGCGACGTCGACGACGGCGTCGTCCTGCTCGCTGACGCCCGAGAGCGCGCAGTCGCCCCCGACCGCGAGCATCGCGGCTTCGAGCCGGCGGGCCTGGCGCGTCCGGACGCGCGTCGTCAGCACGCGGTGGACGCCGTCGGGCGCCGTCCGCTCGATCTCGGCCTCCGGCACGTGCGCGCCGTCGAGCACCGAGCGCGCGTCGTCGAGATCGCGGACGCGCCTGGGAATCTCCAGGCGCGACCAGCGCGTCCTGGCTTCGGCGACGGTGAACAGCGAGCCGGTCACCAGCACGCAGTCGTCCGCGTCGGCGGCCGCGAGCGCCTCGGCGACGGCGCCTTCGACCGAGCCTCTCGTCGCTACCTCGCCGGCGCCGGCGCGCTCGAACACCTCCGCGAGCACGGCGGCGTCCTCGGAGCGATCGAGATCCGGTTCGCAGGCGACGACGCGGTCGGGCGTCGGGAGCGCGGCGGCCATCTCTCCGTGGGCCTTGTCGTGCATCGCCCCGAAGACGACGTGGAGATCGTCGTAGTCGAACTCCGCGAGCGCGCCGGCGAGCTTCTCGCAGGCGCCGGGGTTGTGCGCGCCGTCGAGCACGGTCAGGGGATCGCGTTCCAGTACCTCGAACCGGCCCGGCCAGTGGGCCTGCCGGAGACCGCGTTCGATCTTCCCTTCGACGACCGGCTCGCCGCTCAGGCGCTCGGTCACCTGCCGGGCGAGCGCGGCGGCGATGCCGGCGTTGTCGGCCTGATAGGCGCCGACCGTCGGGACGCGCCCGTCGACCGACCAGTCGGGTCCCTCGATCGCGACGGCCGACTCGGTGTGGTTCCGCCGACCGCCGTAGGACGGCACCACGTCGTCCCCTTTACCGACGGTCAGCACGTCGCCGGCGACCTCGCGGACGGCGTCGAGCGCTTCGCCCTCGGCGCCGGTGACCAGCGGCGCGTCGGCGGGCGCGACGTGGGCCTTGTCCCGTGCGATCTCGGGGATAGTATCGCCGAGCACGTCGGTGTGTTCCAGCGTCACCGTCGTCACCGCGCTCGCGATCGGGTCGACGACGCTCGTCGCGTCGAGCTTGCCGCCGATGCCGACTTCGAGCACGGCGACGTCGACGTCCCGGCGGTCGAACTGCCACAGCGCCATCGCGGTGGTCGCCTCGAAGAACGTCGGCGAGACGCCGTCGGCGCCCTTCTCGCGGACGTACGGCGCGATCTCGTCGGCGAAATCGGCGACGGCGCCCGTCTGGATCTTCCGCCCGTCGACGCGGATTCGCTCGCGCAGGTCCTCGAGGTGGGGCGACGTGAACAGCCCCACCGTCAGTCCGGCCTCGCGCAGGATCGACTCGACCATCCGGGCGGTCGAGCCCTTGCCGTTCGACCCCGCGATCTGCACGCACGCCAGCCCGTCGTGGGGGTCGTCGAGGTGAGAGAGGAGGTCGGCGGTCGACTCGATCCCGGGGCGCGGACCGAACCGCCGAAGGTCGTAGAGGAAGTTCGCCGCCTCGTGGAACTTCATACTCGCACGTCTTCTGCCGCGCGCTTTAGCCCTTCGGAACGGTCGCTTTCGCCCGCTCGCCGGCGTCGCGACCGGGCGGCGCGGCGTCCCCGTCAGCGAGCTCGGCGACGAATCGCGGCCTCGATCACTCGCTTGCGACCGTCTCGACGCCGGTAATCTCGAATCGCGCTCCCCCGTCCTCGCTCTCGCCGAGGTCGATTGCCCAGTCGTGGGCGTCGACGATCTGGTCGACGATCGCCAGCCCGAACCCCGTTCCGTCGGGCGAGGTCGTGTGTCCCTGCTCGAACACCTGCTCGCGCTCCTCGGAGGGAATGCCGGGACCGTCGTCCTCCACGAAAAATCCCTCGCCCTCGGGCAGCGCGCCCACCCCGACGGTCACGTCGTCGGGGCCGTGGTCGATCGCATTTCGAAAGAAGTTCTCCAGCAGCTGGCGCAGCCGGGACTCGTCGGCGCGGATCGTCGGCGGATCGTCGAACTCGACGCTCGCTTCGGCGGTGTCTGCCGTCTCCCAGGCGTCCCGCGCGACGGCGTCGAGAGCGACGGCCTCGATCTCGCCGACCGAGTCGCCCTGCCGGGCGAGCGTCAGCAGGTCGTCGATCAGCGCGTCGATCCGCTCGAGCGAGCGCTCGACCTCTTCGAGCTGCTCGTCGTCGCCGTCACCGCGCTCTCGGGCGACGTCGAGGTGGCCCATCGCGACCGTCAGCGGGTTCCGGATGTCGTGGCTGACGACGCTGGCGAACTGTTCGAGCCGGTCGTTCGTGCGTTCGAGCTGATCGTTGGTCCGCTCGAGTTGGTCGTTCGCCCGTTCGAGCTGTTCCTGTCGGCGCTCGCGTTCGAGTTCGTGGCTGGCCCACTGGGCGAGCAGTTCGACGAACGTTCGCTCGGAGTCCGAGAAGAGCTTCTCGCGCGCGGCGTCGTCGGCGAAGCAGAAGGTTCCGAACAGCTCGCCGTGGACCTCGATCTTCGAGCCCAGGTAACAGGACAGCCCCCAGCGATCGTACGTTGCGGCGTCGAGCCAGTCGGCCGTCGAGGCGTCCTCGGCGCCGACCAGATCGTCGGACTCGATCGTCGCCTCGCAGTAGGCTTCCGAGAGCGGCGACGTCGCGCCCTCGCGGAGCTCCTCGTGGTCCCCTTCGACTGCGAGGATCTCCTGGCGGCCGTCCTCGATGCGCGTCAGAAAGCCCAGCGAGAGCCCCAGCCGCGAGCAGCCGATCCCGAGAATCCGGTGGAGCTTCTCGTCGAAGGAGAGATCGGGGTTCGACGTGACCTCGTACAGCTCGCGCAGCGAGCGCTCGCTGGTCTGGAGCTCCTCCTGAATCCGCTGGCGCTCGGAGATGTCCCGGCCCTCGGCGATCAGCGAGACGACCCGGCCGTCCTCGTCGGTGACCGGTCGGATCGTCCCGTCGATCGTCGCCGTCTCGCCGTCGGGGCCGTGGTGGGTCGCCTCGTAGCGCACCGACTCGCCGCCAGCGGCCCGCTCGACCCACTCCTCGAGTTTCTCGCGCGGCGCGCCGGAGTGGTCCCACCAGGGCGTGTTCCAGAAGGGAGCTCCGTGGACCGACTCGAAGTCCGCGTCGACGAACTTCAGGGCGGTGTCGTTGGCCTTGCGGACGATCCCGTCGGGGTCCAACAGCACGATGAAGGAGTCGGGATCGTCGAACACGGCGTCGAACTGGCGCTTGTACTCCCGGAGACGACGCTCGCGGGCGTTGCGCTCGGTGACGTCCCGGACGATTCCCGAGAACAGCCTCTCGCCGTCTCTGTAGTGTTCCTCGAAGGAGATCGCCAGCGTGAGCTCGCGGCCGTCGCTGTGGCGGCCCGGCAGCTCCACGTAGTTCCAGTCGATCGTTCGCTCGCCCGAGTCGAGGTACGCTTCCATCCCCGCCAGGTGGTTCTCGCGGAGCGATTCGGGGATCAGCATCGTCAGCGGCTCGCCCTCGATCTCGTCGGGCGCGTAGCCGAACACCTCCGCGACGGTGTCGTTGGCGAACCGGATCGTGCTCGACCCGTCGACGACGAGGATCGCGTCCGACGCCTCGTCGACGAGATCGCGGTAGAATCGGCCGTCCGCCTCCTCGTTTCGGGCGTCGGCGTCGCTCCGCGCGACGACGCCCTCGATCCGCCGAGCGAGCGTGCGCGACGGATCCGGATCGTCCGCGCGGACGTACTCGTCGACCGCGTCCTCGGCGTCGACGATGTCCTCCGGCACGGCGTCGACGAGGACTACCGGCATCCTCGGCGCGGCGTCGCGCACCCGTTCGGCGACTGACTGCCAATCCTCGCGCGTCGCCGATACGACGACGCAGTCGATCTCGCTATCGACGACCCGTCCGACGGCGTCGCCGACGCTCGTCGCGACGGCGGCGTCGAACTGTTCGTCCTCGGAGACTGATGTCGACGTTGGCGGCTCGGCGTCGACGTACAGCACTGTGAAGGACCCCGAGGCGTCCATACCCACAAGGAGGGTTCCAACTACTTGAAAGCGACTGCAACCGGTTGCGCGGTTTGCAAATCCAGTGTCGGGATCCTTACCGCTCGGCGGCCGCTTCGAGCGCCTCGACGGCCGGCAGCGGCGCGCCGGTCAGAGCGCGCAGGTAGGCGCCGCCGGCGATCGAGAGGTGATCGAAGTTCTCCTCGCCCAGATCGTACATCGTGACCGTACGGGAGGTGTCGCCGCCGCCGACCACCGAGTAGCAGTCGGTCTCGGCGACCGCCCGCAGGACGCCGACGGTGCCGTGGCTGAACTGCTCCATCTCGAAGACGCCGAGCGCGCCCTTCACGAGCACCGCCTCGGACTCCCGGACGTGAGGCTGGTACGCCTCGACGGTTTCCTCGCCGACGTCCAGGTACTCGTCGGGGTGGTCGGCGGCGTCCTCGACGCGCTCGGTGACGCGCTCGCCGTCCTCGCCCTCGCGGGCGACGTCGACCGGCAGCGAGATGCGGTCGCCGTACCGCTCTTTGACCTCGCGGATGGTGTCTTCGTTTTCGTCCCAGCTCTCGTCGTACAGGCCGGGGCCCTCGGGCGTGTCGATGCCGATCTCGTACCCCTCCGAGCGGAGGAACAGCTGGCCGACGATCCCGCCCAGCAGGAACTGGTCGACCTTCTCGTCGAGGTTCTCCATCGCGGCGACGACGTCCTCGACCTTGGTGCCGCCCAGCACCATCGTCACCTTGCCGTCGAACTCGCGCCGTTCGATCGAGGTGTTGTACTCGTACTCCTCGGCCATCACGCGGCCGGCGTAGCTGTCCATGACCTGCGGGAAGCCGACGATCGAGGCGTGGGGCCGGTGGGCGACCGAGTAGCCGTCGTTGACGTAGGCGTCGAACTCGGGCGCGAGCGTCTGCACGAGGTCGCTCTCGCCGTGTTCCTCGGGGGTGCGGTCGGCGAGCTCGTCGTCGGTCATCCGGACGTTCTCCAGGACGAGCACGTCGCCCGATTCGAGCTCCGCGATCGCGTCGAGGGCCTCGTCGCCGTACGTCGAGGGGACGTAGTCGACGTCCTCACCTACGTGGTCGGCGAGGATGTCGGCGTGCTGTTCGAGCGTGACGAACGTGTCGCGACCCGGGCGACCCTGGTGGGCCATCAGGGCGACGGCGTGGCCGTCGTCGATCAGTTCGGCGATCGTCTCGGCGTGGCGGGCGAAGCGGCGGTTGTCCTGGACCGCGCCGTCGTCGACCGGCGCGTTCAGGTCGACGCGCATCAGGAGTCGCTGCTCGGGTTCGAGGTCGTCGATGGTGTTGAACATGAATGGTGGTAGCTGCGAAAGAGTGAGTGAGCGGTTCGGTGGCTGCTACGGCGTCAGGCCGAGGCTTCGAGCTCGGACTCCTCGACGACGTGGGCCGCGAGGTCGAGCATCCGGTTCGAGAAGCCGTACTCGTTGTCGTACCACGCGAGCACCTTCACCTGACCGCCGACCTTCATCGTCGAGTCGGCGTCGATCAGCGAGGAGTAGGGCTGGCCGACGACGTCCCGCGAGACGATCTCGTCCTCGGTGTAGCCCATGACGCCCTCGAGCTCGCCCTCGGCGGCGTCCTCGAACGCGGCGTTGACCTCCTCGATGGAGGCGTCCTCCTCGAGGTTGACCGTGAGGTCGGTGATCGAGCCGTCCGGGACGGGCACGCGCATCGCCATGCCGTCGAGCTTGCCCTCGAGTTCGGGCAGAACTTCGGTCGTCGCCTGCGCGGCGCCGGTCGAGGTCGGGACGATGTTCTCGGCGGCGGCACGGCCGCGGCGGCGCTTGCGATTCGGACCGTCGACGAGGCTCTGGGTGCCGGTGTAGGCGTGGGTCGTCGTCAGGACGCCCGACTCGATGCCGAACTCCTCGTCGAGTACCTTCGCGACCGGCGCGACGGAGTTCGTGGTACAGGAGGCGTTCGAGACGACGTCCTGACCCTCGTACTCGTCGTGGTTGACGCCGTAGACGATCGTCAGGACCTCCTTCTCGCCCTTCGGCGGCGCGGAGATGATCGTCTTGTCGGCGCCGGCCTCGACGTGCTTGTAGGCGTCGTCGTAGTTGCGGAACAGGCCGGTGCACTCGAAGGCGACGTCGACGTCGAGGTCGTCCCAGGGGAGCTCGGCGGGATCCTTCTCCGAGAGGATCGGGATCGTCGTTCCCTGCACGACGAGGTCGCCGTCGTCGTCGATCTCGACGTCCTCGGTGCGGCCGTGGACGCTGTCGTACTTCAGGAGATAGGCCATGTCGTCGACGTCCATCACGTCGTTGATGCCGACGACCTCGATGCCGTCGGTCACCAGCGAGGCGCGGAACACGTTGCGCCCGATGCGTCCGAACCCGTTCAGCCCTACGCGGAGCGTATCGTCTGCTGAGTCACTCATACTGACTTGGTACGACCTTCCGAGTAAAGTATTTACCTAAATAGGAGTCGACGCCCAGATCCGTATTGTAATTAATTGTTGAGGATTACAAACCGGCGCCTGACCGGTCGATTCCTCAAAAAACGAGGATCGTACAGAAACAAACGCGACGCCGCCGAACGAACATAAGATATCTTACTGGTAGCCGTTCGCGGCGGCCGGAACGCGTCGGGACCGAGTGAGGAGTGGTATCGTATCCCAAGCGTGTCAGAGATCGGAAATCGATCGTTCCGTCGGTCGATCAACGAATCTCGCCGACATACCGGGGTCCGACCGTTAACAACTCTCTTTCGAGTAAGGATCTATCAACTAACACGAAGATTTATCCCGGTCCCTCTCGCAACCCCATACATGCTCCAGGTGGGCGTCAACGGGTACGGTACAATCGGCAAGCGCGTCGCCGACGCGGTGCGGGCACAGCCGGATATGACGATCGCGGGCGTGACGAAGACGAGCCCCGACTTCGCGGCCGAGGGGGCTCGCACCGCGGGCTACCCCCTCTACGCGTGCGACGAGGAGTCGGTCGACGAGTTCCACGCGGCGGGACTCGCCGTCGACGGGACGGTCGGGGACATGGTCGACGCCAGCGACGTCGTCGTCGACGCGACGCCGGGCGGCGTCGGCGCCGAGTACCGCCCGCTGTACGAGGCCCGCGACACGCCAGCCGTGTTCCAGGGCGCCGAGGCGCCCGACGTGGCCGAGACGAGCTTCAACGCGCGGGCGAACTTCGACGACGCACGGGACGCCGACTACGTGCGGGTCGTCTCCTGCAACACGACCGGGCTCTCGCGCCTGCTCGCACCGCTCGCGGAGACCTACGGGATCGAAAAGGTCCGGACGACGCTGGTGCGCAGGGGCGGCGATCCCACCCAGTCCGATCGCGGGCCGATCAACGACATCCTGCCGGACCCCGTCGAGGTGCCTTCCCACCACGGTCCCGACGTGCAGACGATCTTCCCGGACCTCTCGATCGACACGCTCGGGCTCACAGTGCCTGCAACGCTGATGCACCTCCACAGCGTCAACGTCACGCTCGAATCGACGCCCGACTCCCGCGACGTGTGCGACCTGCTCGACGCCGAGTCGCGGCTGTTCGTCGTCCCCGAGCGCTCGGGGATCGGGAGCTGCGGCCAGCTCCGCGAGTACGCCCGCGACGCCGGCCGCCCGCGCGGGGACGTCTGGGAGAACTGCGTCTGGGGCGAGTCGATCACAGTCGAGGAACGGGACTTCTACTGCTTCCAGGCGATCCACCAGGAGGCCGACGTCGTGCCCGAGAACGTCGACGCGCTCCGGGCGATGTTCGACATGGCCGACGCCGAGGAGAGCGTCGCCCGGACGAACGCCGCGCTGGGACTCGAACGGGACGGCGACGCCCGCCCGGACCCGCGGGTGGCGGCCGACGACTGAGCGGCACAGATAACTGAGTGGCGCGGATCACCCATCGCGCGCCGGCGAATTCCGGGGTCGACAGAAGATTTTTGCACGGGTAGGAACTACCAAGGCGTATGCACCGCGACGACCGCGACGACCCCTTCGACGATCTCTTCCGGGAAATCGAGCGGATGATGAACGACGTGATCGGGCAGGGCGACGTCGACGTCGGCTTCGAGAACGACGCCGGGTTCGGCAGCGACACTCACGTGGACGTCCACGAGACCGACGAGGAGGTCCGCGTCATCGCGGACATCCCCGGCGTCGAGAAAGAGGACATCGACCTCCAGTGCGACGGGACGGTGCTGACGATCGGCGCCGCCAGCGAACGGCGCACCTACGACGATCGGGTGACGCTGCCCAGCCGCGTCGACGAGCACACCGCCGACGCGACGTACAACAACGGCGTCCTCGAGGTCGTGTTCGACCGCGCCGACGATTCGGCAGACATCGACCTGGAGTAAGTCCTCTTCTCGCTCACTCTTCGGCCCGCTTCCGGATCGACGCCGCCAGCCGGTCGTAGAAGCCCGGCTCGTACTTCGTCTCGGCGTCGATCGTCGGCCGGGCGTTCGTCTCGCTCACGACCACCCGGTCCCCGCTCGCGAGCAGGTCGACGCCGACGAACGACAGCTCCAGTTCGGCGGCGACGCGCTCGGCCAGACGCCGCCACTCGTCGGGCAGGTCGACGCCCGTCGCCTCGGCGCCCCGGTGGACGTTGTGCTTCCACTGGCCCGCCGCCAGCGCGTCGTCGGGGAGCCGCCGCTCGACCGCGCCGACGAACTCGCCGTCGAGCACCATCGCCCGGTAGTCTCGCGCGTCGGGCAGGTACTCCTGGATCAGGAACGACTTGTCGCCGGTCGCCTGGAAGTCGTGGACGAGATCGAGGTAGTCGACGACGCCCAGGAAGGAGTCCAGATCGTCGACCCGCGCGACGCCGACCCCGCGCGTCGTGGAGGTGGGCTTGACGACCACAGGAGGATCGAACCGCTGGAAGGCCTCGATCAGTTCCTCGTCGTCGACGGGGTTCGACACGAGCGTCGTCTCGGGCACCGGCAGGCCGGCCCGGTCGAGGCTGGCGAACACGCCCGCCTTGTTCCGCGAGGTGAGCACGGCCGATCGCCCGTTGAGCCACGGGATATCGAGCGCGGCGTCGGCCGCCCCGCCCTCGATCATCCGTCCGGGGAAGACGAACCCGACGTCGAACTCGTCGGGCGACCACGGTCTCTCGCCGGTGAGCGACACCGTCCGCTCGGAGACCCGGCAGTGGCGCGCTTCGATCCCCCGCTCGGCCAGCGGCTCGGCCATCCGCTCGAACGTCTCCGCGCGGTTCGCGACCGCGAGCGTCAGCATACCGCTCTCTGGGAACCGGAGCGGCAAAAAGGCAGCCGAACGCGCGGCGCCGTCGCTGACGGAGCGTTACTGCAGCGGGCTGCGAGAAGTAAATGCGTCAGAACCGGGAGAGAGGAACCGCTCGACCGGCCTCAGGAGACGAGCTTGTCCTCGCCGCGCTCGACGACGATGCGACACGGCGGGGAGAGCTTGTTGTACGACCGGCGGAACGCCTCCTTGACGACGGAGGCCTGCTCGACGGTGCAGTAGGCGGTGAAGATGCGGTCGCCTTCGGGGATGCGGGCGGCGGTGCCGACGATCTTCCCGAACGCCTGGCGCATCCCGTCGGAAACACGGTCCGCACCGGCGCCGGTCGCCTGTTTGTTCTCCCGGATGACGTGGTGGGGGAACTTGCGGAGGATCATCTTGTAGTTGCCCTCGCCGAGTTCCTTGATGAGGTGGCGGTTCGCCGACAGCCGGGAGGCTTCCAGCGAGCCGTGGCGGAGCTGGACCTCCTCCTCGGTGACGAGGCTGATCTGGACGGGGTAGTCCTCGGGGTCCGATTGGAGGTCGCCCATCTGGTGCTGTGCGATCTTCGAGCCGGGGATGCCGCCCATGAACTCCTTGCGGGTGTAGGGCGGCTTATCGATATTCCGGTACATCGAGGCCGGTTTCTCTGCCATGTTACCCGAAGCGTGGCCCACGCCGCCGATAAAGCCTTCGAAGCGGATACTACGGCGTCGCGCTCGCGGCGGCCCGACGCCGCTCCATCTCGCCGGCGACCTGAGAAGAAATCGGGGGACTACGGCGCTCTCTCCCCCGAGTCGCGCAACAATCCGATACTCAGCGCGCCAGTGACCCCACCGAACGCGCTGGCGACCCTGCAACCGCCGGCATGGATTCAGCTTCTGAACAAATCCAACGCCTAAATTAAAAATCTATAGTCATAACAACGCACTTTAGTTTAATATCCTTAGTTAGCACCGTATCATATGACGGGAGACACTACGCGGCGCACTGTACTGACCGGCATGGGAGCGGCGGCCATCCTCGGCGGCACGGGGATCGCGACCGCCGGCGGCGACGACTCCGAATCGGACGACGAAAATGGAAACGGCGACGGCGGGAACGTAGCCAGCATCAAGGGGTTCCACGCGTCGCCCGACGCGCCGAACGTCGACGTGTACGTCAACGACGTGCTCGTGCTCGAAGACGTGGCGTTCGGCGAGGTGAGCGACTACCTCGTCTTGCTGTCGGGCGAGTACGACGTGACGGTCGTCCCGACCGGCGAGGACACCGACGCGGCCGTGATCGACCAGTCGGTCGACGTTCCGGCGGGCGCGGCCACCGCGGTCGTGGTCGGCGAGGCCGCCGAGGACGGCGACCAGCCGCTCGAACTGCTGTTGCTCGAAGTGGACCTCGACGAGCTCGAGGAGGACCAGAGTCGCGTCCGCGTCGTCCACGCGTCGCCGGACGCGCCGGCGGTCGACGTCGTCGCCGGCGACCAGGAGCTGGTGACCGACCTCGAGTTCGGGAACGCCGAGTACGTCGAGGTGCCCGCCGACTCGTACACGCTGGAGATCCGGCCCGCCGACGGCGAGGAGGCCGTCGCCGAGTTCGACGTCGACCTCGCGCCGAACACGATCTACTCGGCGTACGCCGTCGGCTACCTCGAACCCGAGGACGACCAGCCGTCGTTCGACCTGCTGCTCGACGTCGACGCCCTGACGCCCGACACCGAGGGCGACGACGCCGAGGACGCGGGTGAGGGTGACGACGCCAAGGACGAGGGGGACGCCGAAGACGATACGGAGGACGACGAGGAAGACGCCGCGACCGACGACGCCGCCGACGACGACGTCGACGCGGCCGCGGACGACGGCAACGCCACCGACGGCGGGAACGTCAGCGACGACGCCGTCGGCGTCGACGGCAACGAGAGCGCCGGCAACGGCAGTGCGATGTCGAGCGGCGACGACTGCTGATCGCGCTGCGGAAGCGCCCTCGGGAATCGCTCGTTCTTTTTTGCGCCGATCGTGCGTCGATCAGCCGCCGCCGGGTCCGCCGCCGGCGTCGCGCGCTCGCGGACTGTCGCCGCCGTGAGGCGTGTCGCGCGTCCGGACCGTCGCGGCGTGGACCGTTTCGGTCGCGTCGTCGATCACCACGACCTCGCCGGGGGCGGCCGGCAACCGCTCCTCCAGCGACCCGCTCAGGTACGTCGGCTGCGCGCGCTCAAGCGCGTCGAGATCCGGACCGGCGGTGAGCCGGTGTGCCACGAGCACGTCCGACTGGGCGATGCCGACGTCGGGCACCGCGCTGGGGCGCTGGGTCGCCGCGACGAGGCTCACGCCCGGCGCGCGACCGCGCGTCAGAATCGTCCTGAGCGCGGGCTCGGCGACGCCGTCGAAGAAGGCGTGGGCTTCGTCGAGCAGGAGCCAGGGGAGCCGATCGATCGCCCCGGTCACGCGTGCCCGGTACAGCGCCTCGGCGACGCCGCGACAGACCGCGTTCATCGGTGCGGCGTCGAGCCCGGAGACGTCGACGACCGTGATTTCGGGTCCGCCGAGATCGGCGCTATCGAGGCCGTCGGGGTCGAACACGCCCCACGACGCCGCGAGCTCGATGTGGTTGTGCGCCGCGCGGACGTCGGCGGCCGGCGCGTCCGTCGACTCGACGCGCTCGCGCACTCCCGCGAGCGTCGAGGCCGCTTGCGCGGCCTGCCAGACCAGACTTCCGGGGCCGCTCTCCGGCGAGAGCCCGAGCAGCGAGCACCACGAGCGGGGGTCGAGCGCGGACGGCGCGACGCTCGGCTTTGCGACGACGTCGGCCGGCACCGATTCGCCGTCGGCGGGCGCCGAGAGTTCGCGGAACACGCCCATCGGATCGACGACGACGGGCGCGACGCCGCTCGACCGGGCCAGCGACTCCGCGATCACGCCCATCGTGTAGGACTTGCCGTAGCCGCGCTTGCCGACGAGCAAGGCGGCGTGCGGGCCGTCGAGATCGAGGTACAGCGGCGCGCCGGCGCTGCCGTCGAGCGCACGGTACGTTCCGAGCTTGCCGGCGTACTCGGGCGAGGCGTCGCGAGCGACGTCGCGCTCGGGCGACGATGCCGACGCGGAGTTCGACGATCGCTGCTCGGTGGCGTCGGCGCCGCGTCCGATGACGAAGGTCACGGTCCGGGGTGGTGCCCGATCCGATTTGAACGTTTGGCGGCCTTCGTTTGCCGCGGTCGGCAGAACGGCGGGTTCGTCGCCGCCGCGGCGCGCCGACTCTACAAAAGGTGCCGAACGGGCGTCCAATTTCTCTACGAACGATCCGGAAGATACACAGACCTAATATTTCCTTGTATGTGTCTATAATACCCTTAGCCATTCAGGAGAACCCTCTTATTGGAGAAGATCAAGTCTGGACGTATGACTCAGCACGGAGACACGAACACGGACGGCTCGCGGGGCCTCGCCAGCCCCGAGGACGAGCGGTCCAACTGCGGCGTCGGCGTCGTCATGGATCTGGACGACGGCCGATCGCACGACGTGGTAGCGGACGGCATCGAACTGCTGGAGAACCTCGAACACCGCGGGACCACGGGCGCCGAGGAGGCGACCGGCGACGGTGCGGGCGTGATGCTTCAGACCCCCCACGAGTTCTTCGCCGACGAGCTCGACGTCGATCTGCCCGACCAGTACGCTGTCGGCTCCTTCTTCCTCCCACAAGATCCTGACGCCGCCGCCGCGCTCCGCGAACGCACCGAGGACGCCCTTACCGAGTACGGCGTCGACGTCGTCGCCTGGCGCGACGTGCCGACCGACAACGCCGAGCTCGGGGCGACCGCCGTTGAATCCGAGCCGGATGTCTGGCAGTGCTTCGCGACGCCGGCCGACGAGGCCACCGACGAGGAGTTCGACCGCGCGCTGTACGTCGCGCGCCGCGCGCTGGAGAACGAAGTCGAAGCCGAGGAACCCGCGGGCGCCGAGCGCTTCTACGTCTGCTCGCTCGACCGCCAGACGCTGGTCTACAAGGGCCTCCTGAAAGGCGAGCAGGTCGCCTCGTACTACCCCGATCTCGCCGACGAGCGCGTGCGGTCGACGTTCGCGATGGTCCACGAGCGGTTCTCGACGAACACGCTCGGCGCGTGGCACCTCGCCCACCCCTACCGCGGCATCATCCACAACGGCGAGTTCAACACCATCCAGGGCAACATCAACTGGATGCGCGCCCGCGAGACCGACATCGAGAGCGAGGCGCTGGGCGAGGACGTCGAGGAGATCAAGCCGATCATCGACGACCCCGAGCAGTCCGACACCGCCTCCGTCGACAACGCGCTCGAACTCCTGATGAAGGACGGCCGGGACCTCCCCCACGCGCTCCGGATGTTGATCCCGGAGGCCTGGCGGAGCAACGACCAGCTCGACGAGGACCGCCGTGACTGGTACGACTTCCACGCCTCGCTCGTCGAGCCGTGGGACGGGCCGGCGCTGGTCTGTGCGACCGACGGCGACCGCATCGGCGCGGTGCTCGACCGCAACGGGCTCCGGCCCTGCCGGTACGACGTCACCGCCGACAACACGCTGATCATGGCCAGCGAGGCCGGCGCGCTCGAACCCGACTACGGCGAGATCGAGGAGCGCGGCCGCCTCCAGCCCGGCCAGCTGTTCCTGGCCGACCCCGAGGAAGGTCGGGTCATCCCTGACGACGAAGTCTTCGACGAGCTGACCGACGAGAAGTACGGCGAGTGGGTCGACGACCAGCAGGTCGCGCTGGAGGATGTCGCGGATCTCGACGATCTCGAACCGCGCGGCGACGTCGACGATCTGCGCGCCCAGCAGTCGACGTACGCGTACAGCCACGACGAGCTGGAGAACATGATCGAGCCGATGATGAAAGACGGGAAAGATCCCGTCGGCTCAATGGGCGACGACACGCCGCTGTCCGTGCTGTCGGACTACAACCGCCCGCTCTTTAGCTACTTCAAGCAGCTGTTCGCGCAGGTGACGAACCCGCCGCTGGACTACATCCGCGAGGAGCTCGTCACGAGCCTCGAATCGCGACTTGGCTTCCAGCGCAACCTGCTCGACGAATCCCCGGAGCACGCCCGCCAGCTCGTGCTCGACTCGCCGATCCTCACCGACGCCGAGACGGAAGCGATCAAAGAACTCGACGCCAACGGCATGACCGCCGCGACCGTCGACATCACCTACGAGCGCGGCGAGGCCATGGAGGCCGCGGTCGAGCGCGTCCGCGAGGACGCCGAGGCGGCGATCGAGGCCGGCAACGACGTCGTCGTGCTCTCGGACCGCGCGACCGGCCCCGACCGGGTGCCGATCCCGGCGCTGCTGGCGACCGGCGCGGTCCACCACCACCTCGTGCGCAACGGGCTGCGGAACCACGCCGGACTGGTCGTCGAGTCGGCCGCCCCGCGCACGGTGCATCACTTCGCGACGCTGATCGGCTACGGCGCCGACGCGGTCGACCCCTACCTCGCCTACCGGACGATCGCGGACGTCGTCGCCGGCGAGGACGGCGCCGACCTCGACGAGGCCGTCGACGCCTACGTCGGCGCGGTCGAGGACGGCCTGCTGAAGACGATGGCGAAGATGGGAATCTCGACGGTCGAGAGCTATCAGGGCGCCCAGATCTTCGAGGCCGTCGGCCTCGACGACGACTTCGTCGCCGAGTACTTCGAGGGCACCGAGGCCCGCACCGGCGGCATCGGCGTCGCCGAGATCGAGCAGGACGCCGTCGACCGGCACGCCGACGCCTGGGACGAGGACGCCGACATCGACCGCTACGGCGAGTTCGAGCACCGCTCGGACGGCATCCACCACCAGTGGAACCCCGACACGGTCGGCAAGCTCCAGCAGGCGGTGCGGGCGGGCGACTACGAGCGCTACCTGGAGTTCGCCGACGAGATCAACGACCAGCAAGAGACGCTCCAGACGCTCCGGGGGCTGCTGGAGTTCGAGACCGAGGAACGCGAGTCGATCCCCGTCGAGGACGTCGAGCCGATCCACGAGATCGTCGAGCGCTTCTCGACCGCGGCGATGAGCCTCGGGTCGATCTCGCCCGAGGCCCACGAGAACAACTGCATCGCGATGAGCCGGCTCGGCGGCAAGAGCAACTCGGGCGAGGGCGGCGAGCCGCCCGAGCGGTTCGGCACCGAGAAGGAGTGTTCGGTCAAGCAGGTCGCCTCGGGGCGCTTCGGCGTCACCTCCGAGTACCTCACTTCGGCCGACGAGCTCCAGATCAAGATGGCTCAGGGTAGCAAGCCCGGCGAGGGCGGCCACCTCCCCGGCATGAAGGTCAACGAGATGATCGCGCACGTCCGGTACGCGACGCCGGGCGTCGGGCTGATCTCGCCGCCGCCGCTCCACGACATCTACTCGATCGAGGACCTGAAACAGCTGATCCACGATCTGAAGGCCGCGAGTCCGGACGCCGACATCAACGTCAAGCTGGTCTCGGAAGCCGGCATCGGCACGATCGCCGCCGGCGTCGCGAAGGCCAACGCCGACGTGGTCCACATCTCGGGCCACTCGGGCGGCACGGGCGCCAGCCCGCGCACGTCGATCAAGAGCGCCGGGCTCCCCTGGGAGCTGGGCCTCGCCGAGGCCAACCAGATGCTCGTCGAAACCGACCTCCGCGATCGGATCCGCGTCTCGGCCGACGGCGGGATGAAGACCGGCCGCGACGTCGCCGTCGCCGCGGCGCTGGGCGCCGAGGAGTACGTGTTCGGCACGGCGTCGCTGGTGACCTCGGGCTGCGTGATGGCCCGCCAGTGCCACAAGAACACCTGCCCGGTCGGCGTCGCCACCCAGCGCGAGGAGCTGCGCGAGCGGTTCCCCGGCCAGCCCGAGCACGTCATCAACTACATGACCTTTATCGCCCAGGAGCTCCGGGAGCTCATGGCCGAGCTCGGCTTCGAAACTGTCGACGAGATGGTCGGCCGCGTCGACGTGCTCGACCAGCGCGACGACGTCGACCACCCGAAGGCGCGCAATCTCGATCTCTCGGCCGTGCTGGCGGAACCCGAGGGCGACCAGCGCCGCAAGACCCGCGAGCAGACCCACGAGATCGACGAGCAGCTCGACCACGAGCTGATCGAGGCCGCCAAGCCCGCCCTGGAGAACGAGGAGCCGGTCGCCGTCGAGTCCGAGATCTCGAACGTCGACCGCGCGGTCGGCGCGACGCTGTCGAACCGCGTCTCCGCCGAGTACGGCGGCGACGGGCTGCCCGAGGACACGATCGACGTCGACCTCCACGGCACCGCAGGCCAGAGCTTCGGCGCGTTCCTGGCCGACGGCGTCACGATGCGCCTGACCGGCGGCGCCAACGACTACGTCGGCAAGGGCCTCTCGGGCGGCAAGCTGATCGTCGAGACGCCGCCGGAGGCGCCCTACGAGCCCGAGGACAACTCCCTGATCGGCAACGTCGCGCTGTACGGCGCCACGCAGGGCGAGGCCTACGTCAACGGGCAGGCCGGCGAGCGCTTCGCCGTCAGGAACTCCGGCGTCAAGGCCGTCGTCGAGTCGGTCGGCGACCACGGCTGCGAGTACATGACCGGCGGCGTCGTCGCGGTGCTGGGCGACACCGGGAAGAACTTCGCGGCCGGCATGTCCGGCGGCGTCGCGTACGTCCTCGACCGCGAGGGCGAGTTCCCCGAGAGCGTCAACCGCGACATGGTGACGGTCCAGCACGACCTCGACGAGCGCGACCGGACGATGCTCCGGCGTCTCGTCGAGAACCACGTCGCCCACACCGACAGCGACCGCGGCGAGTACGTCCTCGACCACTGGGAGGAGGAACTCGACAACGTCGTCAAGGTGATGCCCGACGCCTACGCCCGCGTGCTGGAGGAGGGCGCAGAGGACGTCCGCGAGCAGCTCCCCGCGAGCGCGACGCCCGACGCCGACGCGAGCGCCGAGTTCGCGGCGTCGGACGACTGACGCTCGTCGATCAGTTCTCTCTTTTCGACGCCGTAGAACCCGCTACTTCTGTCCGTCGTCCTCGACGAGCGCGCCGTCGACGAGATTCTCCATCCCCCGCCGGAGCCGCTCCGAGACGGCCTGGCTCGACACGCCGAGCTGGTCGGCCAGCCCGGCCAGCGACGTCTCGCGCGGGATCGAAAAATACCCCAGGTCGGCGGCGGCCAGCAGCGCCTCGCGCTGTTGCTCCGAGAGGCCGTGGTGGCGCTCCGGCGGCGTCTGCTCGGCGCCGTAGAGCGCGCAAACGTCGATCGAGAGGCCGTCCGCTCCGCACGCCTCGCGCCACGACGCCAGCGCGTCCCTGTCGGGGACGAACATCCGGGCGCGGTACCTGTCCGACGTGATCGTCGCCGAGCGGATGATCGCGTCGTGCTCGACGGCGTGCTGGTAGAGAGTGACCATCGGCAGTTCCGGTGGGTGGGTCACCCGGTAGAGCCGCCGCCCCGGTTTCGTCTCGAGGCAGGTCCAGCGTTCGACGCCGTCGTCCTCGCCGAGGCCGGCCTCGAACCGATCGAACTGATCGCCGTAGCTCCAGAAGAACGCGCGCAGCGGGATCTCGTCGGTCGCCGCGAGATGCTCCATCTCGACTTCCATCTCCGGGGCCCGCCGAAAGGCCGCCTCCAGGGGCGCCTCGTCGACCCCGAACTCGACGATCATATTAGGTACGTGACAGCTATATTGATAAACATTCCGGCATCAGGAAAAGCGGGGGGCGACCCCGCCGCGGTCATGTCAGAGGCACCGGATTCAGACGACGTCCGAATCCAGGCAACCGAATTGTTCACGACCATATCCTAAAACCACAGGCCATGAATATACAACTCGCCCGCCCGAATCACGTCGGCGGCCATGGCATACCATGTCGGTGATGCTTCTCGGAAGGGGGTCATCCGAGGGCTCACGCCGACGCGGCCGCGTCGTCAGGGTCGTCCTCGGACTGAACTGCCCTGATCCGCTCGGGGATCGGCGGGTGGGTGTGGTGGAACGCGGCGTACCAGGGATGGGGGAACGGGTTCGCTAAGTTCTCGCGGGCGAGCTCGGCGAGCGCGTCGGCCATCGGGCGGCCGTCGCCCATCACGTCGACGGCGAACGCGTCGGCCTCGCGCTCGAAGCCGAGCCAGAACCGGTTGACCAGCGGCGCCGTCAGACCGAACAGGGGGTAGACGAACAGCGCCGCGACGAACAGCCCGGCGTAGGTCGCCTCCGCGGGGAGGTCGAACATGGCGTACAGCCACGTCGCGTCGACGAGGTAGCCCAGCGCCGCGAACGCGACGCCCGTCCGGATCGCCGAGGCCCCCAGCCCCTTCCAGATGTGGGCCTTCTTCCAGTGGGCCAGCTCGTGGGCGAGCACGCTCTGGATCTCGGGAACCGACAGCTGCTCGACGAGCGTGTCGAACAGCACGACGCGCTTGGTCGAGCCGAACCCGGTGAAGTAGGCGTTGAGCCGCGAGGACCGGCGACTCGCGTCCATCGTGTAGATGTCGGAGGTCTCGAAGCCGGCCCGATCGAACACGTCGACGACGGCGTCGTGGAGCTCGCCGTCCGCGACGGGCTCGAACTCGTTGAACAGCGGCGCGATCACGCGCGGGTAGAGGATCTGCATCACCAGCCCGAAGCCGACGACCAGCAGCCACGCGCCGACCCACCACCACGTCGGCGCCGCCGCGATCACCCACAGCACCGCGCCCAGCAGCGCGCCGCCCAGGACGAGCGCGACGACAGTCCCGACGGCGGCGTCGCGCAGCCACAGCCGCGGCGTCTGCTCGTTGAACTCGAACTGCTCGTCGATCACGAACGTCTCGTAGAGGTCGAAGGGCGCCTGCGCGATCCGCTGGACCAGAAGGATGCCGAGGAAGAAGGCGAGTCCTTGCGTGATCGGCCCCAGCCCCGCCCCGCGCAGCGCGGCGACGGCGTCCCCGAGCGCCCCGGCGTACAGCGCGACCAGCAGGAGCGCGAGCAGCGTCCAGCTCTGGAGCTGTCCCAGGCCGGCGGTCGCCCGGTTGTAGTCGATCAGTTCGTCGACCGACTCGATGCCGATCCGCTCGTCGAGCCACTCCGCGTTGGCCCGGCTCTCGCGGGCGCCGTGGCGAACGTTCAGGATCGCCAGCGCCGAGAACAGCGCCTGCGAGCCGACCAGCAGCGCCAGCAGCAGCGCGTGATACTCGATCATCGGTGGTTCGTATCGGCGCGGCGACCTAAAAGGGGCGGGACGCGAACGGGTTCGCGCTCGCAGGACGCCGCTTCCGGATCGGCGCCGCCCACCTGAGCCGCCGCTGCTCGGTCGTCACCGCACGGCCGGGCTCTCGCCGCCCGGTCGCCACCGTTTTTGCCCCCGCGACGAATCCGGATCCATGAGCACTGAGACGGGCGATTCGGTCCTGATCATCGGCGGCACGCGGTTCATCGGCCGGTTCGCGGTCGAGGAGTTCCGCGAGCGCGGCTACGACGTGACGATCTTCAACCGCGGGAACCACGAGAACCCCTTCGCCGACGATCCGGACGTCGAGCACATCGAGGGCGACCGCACCGACGACGGCAACCTCGCGGACGCCGCGGCGGCCGATCCCGACGTGGTGATCGACTGCGTCGCGTACAAACCGAAGGAGGTGCGGACGGCGACGCGGCTGTTCGACGACGTCGACGCGTACGTGTACGTCTCCAGCGGCGCCGCGTACGGAGAGGAGGACGTTCCCAAGCGCGAGGACGAGACGACGCTGTGCGAGTGCACCGAGGAGCAGGCCCGCGACGACTCCCACGAGAGCTACGGCCCGCGCAAGGCCGAGGGCGACCGGGCGGTGTTCGAGGCGGCGGCCGAGCGCGGCGTAAACGCGATGAGCCTCCGCCCGCCCGTGGTGTACGGCCCTCACGATTACACCGAGCGCTTCGACTACTGGATCGACCGCGTGAACGAACACGATCGGGTGATCGTCCCCGGCGACGGGACGAATCTCTGGCACCGCGTGTACGTCGAGTCGGTCGCCCGCGCGCTGCGAGTCGTCGCCGAGGAGGGAGAACCGGGCGAGGCGTACAACACGGGCGATCGACGGCTGCTCACGCTGCAGGAGGCCGTCGAGACGGTCGCGGACGCGCTGGACGCCGACGTCGAGGTCGTCACCGCCGGCGAGCGCGAACTGGCGACCGCCGGTCTGGAACTGACCGATTTCCCGCTGTACCGATCGTATCCGCACGTGATGTCGACCGAGAAGCTCGCGAACCTGGGGTGGGAGCCGGTTCCGGTCGAGGAAGGGATCGAGCGCGCCGTCGAGGATCACCTGGAAAGCGATCGGACCGGACGGGAGAACGGGCCGGATCGGGAGGCCGAAGAACGGGTTCTCGGCGTGCTCGACACGCTCTGAGCGCGTGCGGTGCGCCGGGGCTGTCGCGCCCTCGGGGCAACCTTTTCACACTCGGGTGTCTTCGCCCCAGTATGTTCGAGAAGTCTACCTGGATCCGCCTGCCGCGGAACGTGCTGGTGGGCCACGGCGTCATCGACCAGACGGTCGAGGCCGTCCGGGAGCTCCACCTCCAGGGTCGGCCGCTGATCGTCACCAGCCCGACGCCCCGCGAGATCGCGGCCGACCGGATCGTCGAGCAGTTCGCAGCCGAGGGGGTCGACCCGGCGATCGTCGAGGTCGAGGACGCCAGCTTCGAGGCGATCCAGCGCGTGATCGACACCGCCCGCGAGGTCGATCCCGGGTTCCTGATCGGCGTCGGCGGCGGGAAGGCGATCGACATCGCGAAGATGGCCAGCGACGACGTCGGCCGCGGGTTCGTCTCGGTGCCGACGGCGGCGAGCCACGACGGGATCGTCAGCAACCGCGGGTCGGTGCCGGACGGCGACACGCGCCACAGCGTCGCCGCCGAGCCGCCGCTGGCGGTCGTCGCCGACACCGAGATCCTCGCGAACGCGCCCTGGGAGCTGACCACGGCGGGCTGTGCGGACATCATCAGCAACTACACCGCCGTGCTGGACTGGCGGCTGGCCGACCGGCTCAAGAGCGTCCAGTACTCCGAGTACGGCGCCGCTCTCTCGGAGATGACCGCCGAAATCCTGGTCGACAACGCCGACTCGATCCGCCCCGGCCTGGAGGAATCGTCGTGGATCGTCGTGAAGGCGCTGGTGTCCTCCGGCGTCGCGATGTCGATCGCCGGCTCCTCGCGGCCGGCCTCCGGCGCCGAGCACCTCTTTTCCCACCAGCTCGACCGGATCGCCCCCGGTCGAGCGCTCCACGGCCACCAGGTCGGCGTCGGTTCGATCATGACGGCCTACCTCCACGGCGGCGAGGACGGCATCTGGCGGGACATCCGCCGGGCGCTGGATAGCATCGACGCTCCGACGACCGCGGCGGAACTCGACCTGGAGCCCGACGAGGTCGTCGAGGCGCTGTCGACCTGTCACGAGATCCGCGACCGCTACACGATACTGGGCGACGGCATCGAGGAGTCGGCGGCGCGGTCGGTCGCCGAGAAGACGGACGTGATCTGAGCGCCGGCGGACGTGGGGTTCTCAGGCCGACGCCGCCAGCCGATCCAGCACCTCGTACAGCCCCTCGCGACACGCTTCGTACGGCGCGCCGACGTCCAGCAACTCATCCTCTGACTGGACGTGCTCGCCGTCGCCCAGCTCGCCGGCGGCGTCGACCAGATCGCGAACGCTCTTCGGCGTCGCTTCGAGGTGAAACTGCAGCCCCAGCGAGTTTCCAATGGTGAAGGCCTGCTGTTCGCAGGTCTCGGTCCGGGCGAGCTGCGTCGCGCCCTCGGGCAGGTCGTACGTGTCGCCGTGCCAGTGGAGCGCCTCGTAGGACTCACCCAGCGGCGCCAGCGGCGACTCGGCGGCGGCGTCGGTCGCCTCGACGGGGAACCAGCCGATCTCGGAGCGCTCGTGCGGGTAGACGTCGGCGCCCAGCGCCGCGGCGAGCAGCTGGGCGCCCAGGCAGACGCCGAGGACGGGCCGGCCGTCCTCGTGGACGGCGCGGATCAGCTCGCGCTCGTCGACGAGGTGGGGGTACTCCTCGTCGTCGTAGACGCCCATCGGTCCGCCCATCACGACCAGAACGTCGAACTCGTCGGGCTCGGGCAGCGGTTCGCCGTCGTGGAGGTGCGTCCCCGTCAGCTCGTGGCCGCGGTCGCGCGCCCAGTCGGCGATCGCCGCGGGCGGCTCGTAGGGGACGTGCTGGAGGTGGTGAACGTGCACGGCGGAACTGGGTCCGGAGACGGCATCAAGCGGCCGGTCGGCGCAAAACTCGCGGCGGCGGAACGTCGGGCCCGGCTCGAGGGAATCCGATCCGTCCCGATCCACAGACATGACTGCTCAGGATTTTGCTCCTTTCGTGTAGAAATTGAAGTGACCTTCCTTTATTTTCCGAAGTAACAGTCGAGAGCGACTCGGTCGTCGCTCTCCTCGCTCGATCGCCGCGGCCGCCAGGTCACGCGCCCCGCGCCGTCGGCAGGAGCGAGTACAGCGCGAGCACGGTGCCGATCAGGAACACGCCCGTCGCCAGGTAGATCGGCCCGAGGTGGACCACCGCGTCGTGGGCGAACCCGCCGGTGTAGTGCAGCGGGAGCGCCAGCCCGAGCGCCACGACCGAGGCGACGACCGCGGTCGCCCACGCCCACAGCATCCCCCCGCGGACGCCGTACCACGCCAGCGCGGCCACGGCGATCCCCGTCGCGATGATGAACGCCGCGACGGCGACGTGGAGGTGGCCGATGTAGTGCATGATCTCCGGGGATTGGGCGGCGAGCTCGGCCCTGGTGAACCCGCCGATCGTGTCGACGCCGAGCTCGAACCCCGTCCCGAAGAAGTTGCGAGCCAGGAACGCGACGCCGTAGCCGACAAAGGCGACGCCGGCCAGCGCCATCAGCAGGCCGCCGATCCGGAGGCTCCCCTCGTGGTGAATTTCTCTCTCCGCCGTCTCCGCTCGATACTGTGCAGTCATTGGTTCGTCACCGTGCTACAGTACGCCACGGTAGACGGTAGCGGTTCTCGCGCCTCGCTGGACGTTTACTCGGCGAATTCCTGAATATACGCGGCATATTCTGCCGCTTCAGTGCGGCGTCGCTCTCGGACTAGAAACGCGATCCGGAGCGACTACTCCGCGAAGTCCTCGAACGTCGGCCGCTCGCGATCGCCGGGGAACTCGTCGACGGGCGCGGTGGTCTGGTCGCCGCTCTCCATGTCCTTGACCGTCACCTCGCCGTTTTCGAGGTCGCGCTCGCCGGCAATGACGACCGTCTCGGCGTTGATCGCGTCGGCGTAGTTCATCTGGGCGCCGAAGCTCCGGCCCGAAACGTCGGTCTCGACGACGTGGCCCCGCTCGCGCAGGTCGCGGGCGATCCGCGCCGCGACGGGCCGGGTGTCGCCGACCTGCAGCACGTAGTAGTCGGTCGAGAGGGCCTCCTCGGGCCAGACGCCGGCGCGCTGGAGGAGCAAGGAGAGCGTGGCGTCGCCCGGCGCGAAGCCGACCGCGGGCGTGGGCTGGCCGCCAAAGCTCTCGATCAGGTCGTCGTAGCGCCCCCCGCCGAAGACGGCCCGGGAGACTTCGCCCGTCGAATCGAAGCACTCGAACACGACGCCGGTGTAGTAATCGAGGCCGCGGGCAGTTTCGAGGGAGAGCGTGCAGTGCTCGCGGACGCCGAAGTCGTCCGCGGCGTCGAGCACGTTCTGCAGGTTCGTGACGGCCTCTTCGATGCGCTCGGTGCCGGCGAACTCGATCAGCTCGTCGAGGTTCTCTTCTTCGACGTCGAGCAGCTCGTCGAACTGCTCGGCCTGATCGTAGCTCAGCCCGGCGCCGACGAGCAGGTCGTGGTACTCCGCCTGCTCGACCTTCTGGCTCTTGTCGACCGCGCGGATCGCCTCGCGCACGTCGACATCGTCCTCGAACGTCTCCAGCAGGCCGCCGAGGATGTCGCGATGGGAGACGCGGAACTCGAAGTCGGACTGTTCCAGACCGAGGTTCGTCAGCATGTCGCCCGCGACCGCGAGAATCTCGGCGTCGGCGTCCGGACTACTGGACCCGAATATGTCGACGTTGGTCTGGTAGAACTCGCGGAACCGGCCCTGCTGGGGCTCCTCGTAGCGCCAGAACGGCCGCGTCGAGAACCACTTGATCGGCTTCGAGAGCTCCTGTTGCTTGGCGACGACCATCCGCGCGACCGTCGGCGTCAGCTCGGGCGTCAGGGCGACGTGACGGCCGCCCTGGTCCTCGAAGCTGTAGAGCTCGTCGACGATCTCCTCGCCGCTCTTGTCGATGTACATCTCGGCCGGCTCGAGGGTCGGCGTGTCGATCTCTCGGAACCCGTAGGCACGGACGGTGTCCTCGATCTCGTCGAAGACCTGCCGGCGAGCCTGCATCTCGTCGGGGTAGAAGTCGCGAAAGCCCTTGATGCGGTCGTACATATCGAGTGATTCGCCGAGGGGCCGCTTGAAACCTGCCTTTCGAGGATGGGCTCCTGCAGCTACTGACGAGAACGTCTCGAACGCCCTCGGCCCGCTCCCAGCAATTGCAACAGCTACTGATGATACCACCCCGAAAGCCCTCGGCCCGCTCGACGGTTCTCGCCCGGATATCCTCCCTTCGGTCGGATAGGGCCGTCCGAGAACCGTCGACCGGACCTCGCCCTTTCAGTCCACCAGGAAACACCGCAACCGCCATGCGCGGGTCGCTCAAGGGCGACCACGCGCGGCCCGGCCCTTCCCCGTCGGCGCGCCACGGGGGGCGCGCCGGGCCGTTGCGGTTGCGGTGGCGCGCGCTGTCGAGCCCTCGTGGCGAGACAGCGTCGCGCGAGGGATGAGCGAGCGGAGCGAGCGAATCGGTTGGGGAGGACGAGGCTGCTGCTTGGGTGGAATGAAAGGGGCCGCCGCGCTCGACCCGGTGAGACGATGCAAGCACCGCAGCCGAAGGCGAGGAGCGCAGCGAGTCGCAACCGGTCGAGCGCGGCGGGGGCTTTCGGGGCGGTGTTGGAAACCAGTACTATCCCGGAGAACACAGCGATCACAACTGCGGTAGCAACATCTCCTAGCCGGCTGCGCGAGTTTTATCCGCCGCCGCCCCCACCGTCCGCCAATGACACAGCTCGACAGCCCCGAGCAGTACGACGCGCTGATCGACAACCTCGTGATGGACGCCCGCGAGCGCGCCGACGGAGCGCCGACGAACGACGACTGCTGGGAGAGCGTCTCGGCGTTCGTCCCCGAGCTGTCCGCCACGGTCTGCGAGCGCGTGCTCGAACTGTCCGACAGCGACCCGGACGAGGAACTCGTCGAGCGCGTCACCGACGCCCGCGGATCGAACGACGCCGAGTACCGGCGGGCCGAGGCGGTGACGGTGCTACTGCAGGACATCGAGGCGCAGCTCGGCGGCGTCGACGCGGGCGAAAACTAACCGATCGGCGCCGACCGCTTTACGACGGGACGACCGTGATCCGGCGCTTGCGGTCGATCGCGCGCTCGAGTTCTTCCGCGATGGCGCTGCCCCGCGAGACCTGCACCTCCCCGCCGCGGCTCACCGTCGCGGTGAAGAGGTACTCGTCGTCGGCCTGGATCTCCACAGTTTCGCCGGCGTGGCCCTCGACGGGGACGATCACGTGCTGGGAGGTGATCTCCGGCTGGACGATCTGGCCGGCCCCGCCGCCCGAGGAGTCTCCGCCGGACTGGCCCCCCGCGCTGCCGCCGCCACCCGCACCGGCGCCCGGCGGCTTCTCGTCGTGCGTCCTGACGTCGATGTCGATGCCCAGCCGGTTCTCGACGTCCTGGATGCGTCCGCCGCCCTTGCCGATGACCGTCGAGATGTCGTCGTCCTCGACGTACACCACGGCGCTATTTTGACTCTTGAGTTCGACGTCGACGTGGCCCTGCGCGATCGAGCGGATCTCGCGTTCGATCTCCTGGCGGGCGATGCGGTCGACGCCGGCCTCGTCGCCGTCCTCGTCGTCGTTCAGCGGCACGGTGACGACCTGGCGGTTGAACGTGTAGATCTCGTAGGCGGGTTCGCCCGTCTCGAAGTCTCGGATGACGATCACCGGGCGAGCCAGATCCTCCTCCATCAGGCCGTGGGGCACCTTCACCTCGGTCGTGACGTCGTAGACGGTGTGGACCTCGCCGGCCTCGATGTAGACGACGGTGTCGACGACCTGGGGGATCATGCCGAGTTCGACCCGGCCCACGAGGCGCTGGAGCGCGTCGATCGCCCGCGTCGCGTGGACGACGCCGATCATGCCGACGCCCGCGAGGCGCATGTCCGCGAACACCTCGAAGTCGTCCGTTTTCCTGACCTCGTCGTAGATCGTGTAGTCGGGGCGGACCATCAGCAGCGAGTCGGCCGTCAGCGCCATGTCGCCGCCGAGCTCGGTGTACTGGGTGATCTCCGGGCCGACCTGGAGGTCGCGCGGTTTCTCCATCGTCTTGACGGAGTAGTCGTTGTCGACGAGGAAGTGCGCGACCGCCTGCGCGAACGTCGACTTCCCGGCGCCGGGCGACCCCGAGATCAGGACGCCGCGCTGGCGCTCCTGGAGCCGATCCCGCAGCTCGTCGGCGAACTCGTAGTCGTCGAGGTCGGTCTGGACGATCGGCCGCACCGCGGTGATCTCGACGCCGTCGGCGAACGGCGGCTGGGCCATCGCGATCCGGTAGTCGCGGAACTGGACGATCGTCATCCCGGGTTCGGAAAGCTCGATGAACCCCTCGGAGGACTCCTTGGCGGCGTTCTCGACCTCCTGGACCATCTCCTTCATCTCCGACTCCGAGAGGACGCCCTCGCGGATCGACTCGTAGTGCATGTCGCCGATCTCGCCGCGCTTGGCCATCGGCTCCGTGTCGGTCTTGAGGTGGACGCTCATCGTCTGGTCGTCGAAGTACTCCTCGACCGACAGCGTCCCGACGTCCTCGGTCTCGGGGGCGATGTACTCGACGTCGAGCCCTTTGGCCTCGGCGACCTCGCTCTGGACGATGTCGCTGGTGACGAACGTCGCCCCCAGATCGGCCGCCAGATCGCGGATGAGCGCGTCGATCTCGCCCTCGCTGGCGTGACCCCGCTCGATGGCGTCGGGGCGCTCGCCGACGTACTTCAGGTCGACGTCGCCCGCGTCGGCCAGCTCCGCGAGCCGCTGGAGCTCCTCTAACCCGTTCCAGCCGCTGTCGTGGCCCTCGTTGGCCTGGGCCTCTAACTCCGCGACCACGGCCTCGGGGACCGATATCGTCGCACCGTCGAACTCGCCGCTCTCGACGCGATCGGACACGCGGCCGTCGATGACCACGCTCGTGTCCGGAACTACGTTCATACGGCCATCTCGGGCCCGTACGTTGAAAAGGGTGTCCAACGGCCCGCCGGCGGTGGCGTTCGTCGATGCCACAGCGGCATCGTGCGGCGGCGTCGGCGCGGCATCGTGCGGCGGCGCCGTAGCGGTACCGCGACGCGCCAGCGCGCCGCGATGGCAGCGATCCGAAACGGCCGGACTATCGGTCCGCGCTCACCGCTCCCGAACGACCAGCGCGACGTAGGCGACGGCCAGCGCCGCCGCGGCGACCGCGCCGACCTCCCGGACCGAGACGGCCGCGCGCACCGACGGCACGAGGTTCCAGGCCACGAGCACGCCGACCGCGGCGTACCCCCCGCCGGCCGTCGAGAGCAGCGAGCGGCGGAACCGTGCGGTGACGCCGCGCGCGAGCGCGACGTAGGCGAAGATCCCGGCGCAGACGCCGACGAGCAGCCCGGATGGAACCCCCACGAGCGCGGAGTAGGACGTGTTGGCGTCGAGCGCGATGGTCACCGCGGCGCCGACGGCGAGAAATATCGCGGCGCCGACCCCCAGCGCGGAGAGCGCGGTTCGAGCGTTCATATCCTCTCACTGAGCGCGACCCGTGAAAAAACCGCGCACATCCGACGGTCGAGCGACACGAAAAGACTGTCAGCGAGACGTTCAATCCAACGGCGAACAGCGTTGACGGGCGTGGACGCCGTACCTGCCCACGTGCTCGAACTCTACCAGGACGAGGACTGCCCCCACTCGACCGACGTGCGCGAAAAACTCGCCGAGCTGGGCGTTACCTACGTAATCCACAACCCGCGGAGCGTCGACGGCGACGTGCGAAACGAGACGAGCCATCGCCGGCTCGTCGAGGAAGGCGGACAGGATCAAATTCCCTACCTCGTCGACGCGGATCGCGAGACGACGCTCTACGAGAGCGACGACATCGTGGCGCATCTGGAGGAGCACTATGCCTGACTCGCCGGACGAAAATAGCGACGACGGCCACGAACCGGCCGACGAACTCGACGCCGTCCAGAGCCGGCTCCAGCACGCCCGCGAGGACGCCAAGCCGGAACTGAACGACCCGCTCAACGAGGTGGCGGAGGCGCTCGATCGGATGCAGGGCGCGGAGACCGACGCGCGGCCCGACCGCCTGGAGTCGATCCAGCGCGAACTCGTCGAACTCCGCAGCGACGCCGCGCCGGAGACCGACGAGCGGCTTCGCGACGCGCTCGAACGGCTCGGACGCGTCCAGCGGGACGCCGAGGACGAGGCGCCCGAGTCCTGATCAGTTTTTGCGGACCGAGGCGTCGACGGTGTTGTCCTCGCCGGTCTCGGCGACGGTGTCGAACGCCCCGGTGTCGGGGTTCTTGCGGGCGTACGCGAGCAAGCTGGAAAAGCCGTTCGCGCCGGGATGGAGGCCGAGTCCGCTCCCGGCGCCGACGAGCCCCGGCGGGTCGGCGTCGAGATGTTCGCGCCACCACTCGCGCTCGAAGAACAGCCCCGCGATCTCCATGTGTTTGGCCTCGTGGGTGAACAGGTAGCGGTCGTCGCCGAGCAGCGGCCACAGCTCCCGGACCGCCGTCTCGGCCGAGGAGCGCAGCCCGACGTCGAGGAACGCCAGCGCGACCGGCTCGTCGAACGCCGGCATCGTCTCCTCGAAGTAGCCCGGGCGGATCGTCACCGCCGACGGATCGCCGTACCGCTCGATGTTGTCGACGGCCTCTCGGAGCGAAGCCGACCACGAGTTCTCCTCGTAGGTGTGGACGCGCTCGGAGGCGACCAGCAGGTGCTCGGCGTCGGCGTCGCCGGGGTCGGGCATCCCCTCGAAGCAGTCGAACACCACGAGATCGCGGTCGCACAGCCCGGCGACCAGCGAGAGGTTGGCGGTGCTCCCGCCCTTGTACGCCCCGCACTCGACGATCGTCCCCTCGACGTCTCGGGGCGTCGAGAGCACCTCCGTCGCCATCACGAGATGTTCGACGAACGACGAGCCGGTCGGGATCGCGCGGTTGTTCCGCAGCATCTTCCCCGCGAGGACGAGCTTGTCGGCGACGCCGACGCCGTACTGCGCGCCGTTTTCCGGGCGCAGGTACTCGCCGAGAATCACGGGGAGACTGGCGACCAGTAGCGCGAGCCTGTAGCACCGCAGCGCGGCGGCGACGGCGGCCGAGATCCGGCCGGTCGAATCGGACGCGTCCGGACCGGCGGCCTCGGCGGTCGAATCGGGCGATCGATCGGCGTCCTCTGGCGGCCCGGACGCGGACGGCTCCCCGCTATCGGGACTGGACGGCTGATCGGGTTCTGTCGGCCGATGGAGGCCGGGCGTCGAATCGGAGGCTGTGTCTGACTGGCGCGATCGCATCGGTTGAGCGTTCCGACGAGCGGTGTTTGTTATTATCAGCCATTCTGAAAACGGTCGGCGTTTACCATCGGCATCGGGACTTCAAGCCGGACGCTATCCTGCGGTAATCCAAGCTTTCGCCGTCGCTGACGCCGCCAGCGCCGCCACTCAGGTCGTGTCCCGCTCGCCGTAACTCAGCAGCCAGTTGACCGACCGGGTGAGATCCCGGCCGTTGAGCGACCACGACTCGCCGTCGAGCGGGCGGACGACCAGCGCGCAGCGGTGGTCGGAGAACTTCGAGAGGGGCAGGCGATCGTCCGGCGAGAAGCCGTATGCGGTCAGCACGTCGTCGGGGACGACCGCGCCGGTGATCGCGACGACGTCGGCGTCGGCGTGGTCGCCCAGCGCGTCGCCGAGCAGTTCCGCCACGCCCTCGCGCCAGCGCCGGCCGCCGTCCATCGGCACCACCTCGGCGATCTGGGCGATCGCGATGTCGTCGTTCGTCGTCCGGGTGCGCGTGACCAGCCCCACGGCGGGGTCGCCGTCGGCGGCGGCGACGTACGTCGAGTGCGACCAGACGGGGCTGTCGAAGCGCCACTCGTAGAACTCGACGTCGCGGCGGGCGTGGAGCTGGCTCGGCGGATTCCGCCGATACAGTTCGGTCAGCGCCTCGGCGTCGACGCCCGCCCGCCGGTCGACCGACAGCTCGGGCGGCGGCTGGGCGAGCTCGGTTCGGACATCGTGGTATCCCCGGACGATCGGCGCGGCGAGCTGTCCCAGCAGCGTCGCCGCCCGGCCGTCTGCGTACTGCGGGACGAACGCGTCGGGGCTCTGGACCCGGTAGAACGTGCGCTTGTCGTCGACCGATCGCCAGCCGAGCTTGCGGTAGCCCGGCAGCGACGCCTCGTTCGGGAAGTTGAAGAACAGCTCGACGCCGCGCTCGCGGTAGAACTCCAGCGCGCGCTCGGTCATCCGCGTGAACAGCCCCTGCCGGCGGTGGTCGGGGTGGACCATCGTGTCGGCGGGCTGGAGCGCCAGCGCGGTTTCGTCGCCAGCCCGCAGCTGAAACGCCATGAACGGACGCGCGCCGACGACCTCGTCGTCGGTGACCGCGACGAACAGCGGCACGTGGTCGACGTAGGGATTCTGGCCGTACTTCCAGTCGAACCAGCGCCCGCCCCTGTTGCGGTCCCACACCGCCTCGTCGAGGGCGAGCACGCCGGACCGATCCTCCGGACGGTACCGGCGCACCTCGTACGTGGCGTCGAGCGCGTCGCTGTGCATCGTGTCACTGAACCCGCGTAGCACCCAAAGTAATGGCGCGGGTAGCTAGAAGCCGGCGTAGTAAGCTCGCGTGCGTCGGGTACGGAACCAGTCAGTATCCGCGAGCAACCCGGACCTACGCGAACCGACCGAACGCAACCCGCCACTCGTCGCAGCCAGTTCGCACCATCGCGTGGCGCGTTCGTTTCTGGGAGGCGGCTGCGACGGCGTCGCAGCCGCGCCATCCTCGCTCCGGTAGCCACGAATTTTTGCTGCGGCGGGACAACGTCCGGGCGTGAACGAACTCGATCGACTCGCGGCGGACCTCGTCGCGATCCCGAGCCACGAGGACGAGCGCGAGGCGGGCGAGGCGATCGCGGAGTGGCTGGCCGAGGAGACCGCGGCGTCGGTGCAGATCGACGACAGCGGAAACGTGATCGCGCGGACGGGCGACGGCGATCGGTCGCTGGCGCTCGTCGGCCACCACGACGTCGTGCCGCCGGACGACTCGCAGGTCGTGGACGAGACCGACGGCGGCGAGACGGAATACGCCGTCGAGCGCCGCGACGGCCGACTGTACGGCCGCGGGAGCGCGGACATGAAAGGCGCCGTGGCGGCGATGCTACTGGCGTTCCGCGACGCGGAGCCCGCGATCGAGCTCGTCTTCGCCAGCTTCGCCGGCGAGGAGCAGGGCGGCGTCGGCGCCCGCGCGGCGATCGACGAGGGGTTTGCGCCCGACTACGCGGTCGTCGGCGAGGGCTCGACGGGCTACTCGGCGCCCGGCGTGACGGACGTGGCGGTGGCGCACAAGGGTCGCCGCGCGAGCACGATCCGCGCGAGCGGGGCGAGCGCGCACGCGAGCAGTCCCGAGGAGGGCGAGAACGCGATCTACCGCGCGACCGACGCCGTCGACGAGCTGCGCGCGATCGCACCGCCGACTGTCGAGGTCGCGGGCGAGGAGCTCTCGGGGAGCCTCGTCGCCACGGAGATCGATGGAGGGACGGCCTGGAACGTCGTCCCCGACGCCTGCGAGGTGACCGTCGACGAGCGCACGGTTCCGGGGGAGCGCGCACCGATCGAGCGCGTCGAGACGGTCTCCGGCGTCGACGTCGAGATCGAGCAGGATCTCCCGCCGATGCGCTGCGACGACGACGCGTTCGCCGAGGCCGCGCTTGACGCCGCCGCGGAAGCGCACGACGCCGTCCCGGGGGACGCCGAGGGCGAGCCCGCACTCGTGACCAAGCCCCACGCCACCGACGCCGGGTGGCTCGCGCAGGCGGGAACGACGTGCGTGGTCTGCGGCCCGGCGGAACCGGGCGAGGCACACACCGCCGACGAGTCGGTCTCGCTCGACGTGCTGGAGCGGTGTTACGAGCTCTACCGCGGCGTCGCCGAGCTGTGGCCGGCCGAGTAGTGACGTCGTCGCGCGGCGGTCGGTCGAGGGAGGCCGTCGACGCGTTGCCGTCGGCCGATTCGTCGCCGTATTCCGAATGATCTTCTGCGACAGTTGGATTCATACGTGGTCGCCCTCTAACTCGCGACCATGGCAACAGACGCGACAGCGGAGGAGACGCCCGAGGAGTACGAGGCGTTTCTCGGCACGGTCAAGCGACTGACGAACGTCCGGAACGCGGCGGGGATCCTCAACTGGGACCAGGAAGTGATGATGCCCGAGGGCGGCACGCCCGCCCGCTCCCAGCAGCTCTCGGCGCTCTCGGCGGTGAGCCACGAGCTGCTGACCGACGAGGAGACCGGCGAGTACCTCGACGCGCTGGAAGCGGCCGACCTGAACGGCGACCAGCGCGCGAACGTCCGCGAGGTCCGCCGGGAGTACGACCGGGCGACGAGCGTGCCGACCGAGCTCGTCGAGGAGATCTCGAAGACGACCAGCGAGGCCCACCCCAAGTGGAAGCAAGCCCGCGAGGAGGACGACTTCTCGATCTTCGCGCCCACCCTGGAGAAGCTGGTCGAGCTCAAGCGCGAGTACGCCGAGCACGTCGATCCCGACGCCGACCCCTACGCGGTGCTGTTCGCGGAGTACGAGCCGTACCTCGACATCGACACCGCGGATCGCGTGCTGACCCGGCTCAAGGAGGAGCTGGTGCCCCTGATCGACGACGTCGCGGATTCGGACGCCGATCTGGCTACCGACGCGTTCTCGGGCCAGTATCCGGAGGACAAGCAGGAGTCGTTCGTCCGCGACGTGCTCGACGAGCTGGGCTACGACTGGGACCGCGGCCGGCTCGACACCGCGCCCCACCCGTTCTCGTCGGGGACGCAGTTCGACGCCCGCATCACCACGCGGTTCAACGAGGACGATCCGATGGGCGCGCTGCTGAGCACCGTCCACGAGTTCGGCCACGCCACCTACACCCAAGGCCTGCCCGACGAGCACTACGGGACGCCGCTGGGCGAGTCCCGGGACCTCTCGGTCCACGAATCGCAGTCCCGGTTCTGGGAGAACCACGTCGGGCGCACCCGAGCGTTCTGGGAGCTGATGCTGCCGGCGATGAAAGAGCAGTTCCCCCAGATCGAGGACGTCACCGTCGAGGAAGCCCACGAGGCCGCCAACCAGGTGTACGACGATAACCTGATCCGCGTCGAGGCGGACGAGCTGACCTACCACATGCACATCGTGGTGCGCTTCGAGATCGAGAAGCAGCTCATCCGCGGCGAGCTAGACGTCGAGGACGTCCCCGAGGCCTGGAACGACAAGTACGAGGAGTACCTCGGGATCCGCCCCGACACCGACGCCGACGGCTGCCTGCAGGACATCCACTGGAGCCACGGCAGCTTCGGCTACTTCTCGACGTACACGCTCGGCAGCGTGCTGGCCGCCCAGATCGACGCCGCCGTCCGCGAGGAGCTGGACGTCGACGAGCTCGTCCGCGAGGGCGAGTTCGAGCCGATCCACGAGTGGCTCACCGAGAACGTCCACTCCCACGGCTGCCGGTACACCACCGACGAGCTGATCGAGCGCGCGACCGGAGAGGAACTGACCGCGGACTACTTCGTCGATCACGTCACCGAGAAGTACGGCGAGCTATACGGCGTCTGAGGCCCGGCGTCGAGCCTCTCCGTCTGCACCGCGCCGCCCCGATCGACGCCCTCGGTTCTTTCCGCTGCACGTACATTTATCGCTGGAACGGCTGCACGTGAAGGTATGACCGACGACAGCGACCGCGACCTCCTCGAAGAACTCGCGAGCCTCCCGACGTTTCACCATCCGACGGCGTCGCCCGACGGCGACGAGGTGGCGATCTACTACGACGTCACGGGACGGAACGAGCTCCACCTGCTCGACGCCGAGACCGGCGAACTGACGCAGGTCAGCGACGGCGAGGTGCCCCGCAACGCCCGCTGGCCCCTCGAATGGGACGCCGACGGCGAGCGGGTGTACTTTCACCTCGACGACGCCGGCAACGAGCAAAACGACGTGTACGCGATCGACCGCGACGGATCGGTCGAGCCCGTCGTCGAGATGGACGGGCAGGTCGCGCTCGCGGACGTCGGCGAGGACGGCGAGACGCTGCTGGTCGGCTCCTCGGCGGGGGGCCAGATGAACCTCTACCGCCACGACCTGTCGACCGGCGAGACGGCGAAGGTGACCGACTACGAGCGCGCCGCCTACGGCGGCCTGCTCTCGCCCGACTGCGACCGGATGGCGTACGCGACCAACGAGACGGACGTCTACGAGAACGTGGACGCGTACGTCGCGAACGTCGACGGCTCGGACCCCCGAAACCTGGAAATCGGAGAGACGGGGGCCGAAGCGGCCCCGGCCGACTGGGGTCCGGACGCCGACCGGCTGCTCGTCTCGGACAACACCGAAGACCTCTCGCGCTGCGGCGTCTACGACCTGGACGCCGACGAAGTGACGTGGTACGGCGACCTCGACGCCGTCGAGGAACCGGTCGCCTTTCTGCCCGACGGCGATCGCTTCCTCGCTCACCGGACGCGCGACGCCGCGGTCGTCCCGCTGGTGTACGACGTCGCGACCGGAGAGGGGCGCGAACTCGACGTCCCCGAGGGCGTCACGCAGTACCACGGTCGTCAGGGCGGCGACCCGGTCCTCGGGGACGACCGCGTGCTGCTCACCCAGACCACCGCCGACCGGCGCCCGGAACTGCTCGCGTACGACCTCGATGCCGACGAGTACGAGCCGCTGCTCGAAGCCGAGTACGGCGACCTCGATCCGGACCGGTTCGCCGACGCCGAGTTCTTCACGTTCGAGAGTCACGACGGGCTGGAGATCGAGGCGCTGCTGTACGACTCGGGCGAACGGCCCTCGCCGGCGATCGTCAAACCCCACGGCGGCCCGCGCGGCCAGGACACCCGAAGCTTCGATCTGTACACCCAGTTCCTCGTCAGCCAGGGGTACAGCGTGCTGGAAGTGAACTACCGCGGCTCGACCGGCCGGGGCCGGGAGTTCGTGGAACTGCTGTACGACGACTGGGGCGGCGACGAGCAGGCCGACATCGCCGAAGGCGCACGGCTACTGGGCGAGAAGGAGTGGATCGACGAGGACCGGATCGCGGCGTTCGGCGGCTCCTACGGCGGCTACTCGACGTACTGCCAGATGACGATGTATCCCGAGCTGTACGACGCCGGCGTGGCCTGGATCGGCCTGACCGACCTGGAGGACATGTACGAGAACACGATGCCCCACTACCGGACGGAGCTGCTGGAGAAGAACATCGGCACGTCCGAGGAGAACCCCGACCTCTACCGCGATCGTAGTCCCGTCACCCACGCCGAGAACCTCTCGGCGCCGCTACTGATGGTCCACGGCGTCAACGACCGCCGCGTCCCCGTCTCGCAGGCCCGTATCTTCCGGGATGAACTGCTCGACCTGGGGTTCGCGGAGGGCGAGGACGGCGACTTCGAGTACGTCGAACTCGGCGAGGAGGGCCACGCCTCGTCGGATATCGACCAGAAGATCCGGCTGTTCGAGATCCTGGCTGACTTCCTGGATCGGCGGCTGTAGGGGCTTTCGACGACGTTTGTGGTGACCAACTGCGGTTGTTCCCCTTCGAGCGGCCGAACACAGCTTTAACACCGCGCCGTCCCAGAGTCGACCCATGAACGTCGTCTCGCTGCTGCCCTCGGGGACCGAGATCGTCTACGCGCTGGGGATCGAGCCGGTCGGCGTCTCCCACGAGTGCGACGTCCCGCCCGAGGCCGCCGAGCGGCCGTCGATCAACCGGTCGCGGATCGACGCCGGGGCGAGCAGCGAGGCGATCAACGAGCAGGTCGTCCGCGCCGAGCGGGACCACGGCGGCGTCTACGAGATCGACGTCGAGGCGCTCGACCGTGCCGACCCGGATCTGATCGTCACGCAGGGGATCTGCGACGTCTGCGCGGTCGACTCGGTGCTCGTCGCCGAGGCCGTCGACCGGATCGACGCCGATCCCGAGATTCTCACTACCGACCCCCACAGCGTCGGGGACGTGCTGGAGGATATCGAGCGGATCGGGCGGGCGACCGGGCGCGAACAGCGCGCCGCGGAGTTGATAGACGACCTCGAAGCCCGCATCGACGCCGTGCGCGATGCCACCGCCAGCGTTCCGGACGCAGAGCGTCCCTCGGTAGCGATCCTCGACTGGATGGACCCGGTGATGGTGGCGGGCCACTGGGTGCCCGAACTGGTCGAGTGGGCGGGCGGCGAGTACGGGCTGGCCGATCCCGGCGCGCGCTCGCGGCCCCGCGAGTGGGGCGAGATCCGCGAATACGACCCGGACGTGCTGATCGCGGCGCCCTGCGGGTTCGACCTCGCCCAGACCCGCGAGAACCTCGACGACCTGACCGCGAGGCCGGGATGGGATGATCTGCGTGCGGTCAAGACCGACCGCGCGTATGCGATGGACGGCCACGAGTTCGTGAACCGCCCGGGGCCGCGGCTGGTCGACACGCTCGAACATCTAGCGGCGCTGCTCCATCCCGACCGAATTTCGGCGTCGGGCGCGGCGGCCGACGGTCGACCGGATCCCTCCGCGGACGTGGTGACGCCGCTCTCCGGTCTCGCGGGTCGCGTCAGTGCGGAAGAAGAGTAGGTTCGACGCCGCTACCAGACCCGGACGATCGGGGTGTCGCAGTTCGGACAGACGAGCGCGTCGGTGTCCTTGTACTCCCCGCGTTCGAGCTCCCCCGAGCAGTCTTCCGTCCAGGGGCACTCGTCGCCCTCCAGGTTCCGGAGGACGCTGCGGTTGTCGACGGTCGCCACGATCAGACACCTCCCTCGATCGCGGGCGGTTGCGGCGTCGGTGCGGAACGCGCGAGTCGGTGAGAGTGTGGTGACATGGTGGTGCGGTGCCGGACGGTGCTCGTCCGGCGTACTCGGTCGGACGTACGAGCGGGAGCCGGTTTGTTATACGGGGGATGCCGACCGAACGGTCGCGAACGGAACGAATAACTCCGGCTTTCGGGGCGACGCCCTGAAACCGCGTACGCTCGCGGAGGTATCGTTCGCCCTCGCCGCGGACGGAGTCACGAGGTAGCGACGCGCCGAGACGCCGCCGAAGGGCCGTGACGCGCGCCCGCTGTCGGTGTCGCGCGAGCGCTGTCGGCATCTTGCTGCAGTTAACTACTCACACGGGCGAGTAACCCGAGATTACACACGATAGTTGGTAGACGATTCTGGCTTTCGAAGGGATGCAACTTCGAGTACCGAGATGGTTAGCGTCCTCGGTCCCGCGGCGAGGTGTCGCGTCTCTCGCTCGCGGCGACACTGCAAGCCTTTTTCAGTGCGACGGCCGTCCGGACGGGTATGAGCGACGCAACGCTGCACACGACGCACGGCGACATCGAGGTCGAGCTGTACGACGAGAAGGTCCCCACGACCGTCGAGAACTTCGTCAACCTCGCGAAACACGACCCGGCCGCGGACGACGAGCCCGCGCCCGAGACGACGACGTGGGAGGACCCCCAGAGCGGCGAGGTGCGGGGCGACGCGCTGTACAACGACGTCGAGTTCCACCGGATCATCGAGGACTTCATGATCCAGGGCGGCGACCCGACCGGCACCGGCCGCGGCGGCCCCGGCTACGAGTTCGAAGACGAGTTCCACGACGACCTCTCTCACGACGGCCCCGGCGTGCTCTCGATGGCCAACAGCGGCCCGGACACGAACGGCTCGCAGTTCTTCATCACGCTGGCCGCCCAGCCCCACCTCGACGGCCGCCACGCCGTCTTCGGCAAGGTCACCGACGGCATGGACGTCGTCGAGGAGCTCGGCTCCGTGCCGACCGACGCGCAGGACAACCCCAACGAGGAGGTTCTGCTGGAGTCCGTAACCGTCCACGACGAGTAACGACGCCGCTCTCGAACCGTCGATATCGCCGCCCCCTTCTTTCGCCCGACGCCGACGTTCTGATAGCTTCGGGACCGCAGTACTGACGCCGCGCAGCGGCGCGCACGGCGTCCGGCTGCGCCGCTATCGACCGTCGATCTCCCGACCGACCGCGTTCGACGTTCGTCCAGTCTTTCACCGTTCCCGCCCGGAGCAATCCGCCGTTGAACCGCTCGAAGAGCATTTAGGTCCTAGAACATTCGACGTTCTCTCGACGAACAGCCGAATAACACAGTTTGTTAAAGAGACACTTCTATAAGTGAACATCCAGTACCCAATATCGTGAAAACGCGGACGTTTGGTTAATCCATCCGCAAACGCCGACACAGACGGAACCTCAAATCATGCCTCACAAAAAAGAGAAGTGGAAGGACGGAATGTACGGCGACGAAGTGCGCGAAAAGCTCCTCGAGTTCGCGGAGAAGGGCTGGGAGTCGATTCCCGACGAAGAGGCCGACAAGTGGTTCTCCCGGTTCAAGTTCTGGGGCGTGTTCCACCAGCGCTCCGGCCAGGAGAGCTACTTCATGATGCGGCTCACCAACTGCGACGGGATGCTCGAACCCGGCCAACTCCGGGCGATCGCCGAGGTCGCCGACGAGTACGCGAAAGGGCCCGTCGAGAACCCCGAGTTCGGCGACGCCTGGATCGACTTCACGACCCGCCAGTCGGTCCAGCTCCACTGGATCAAGCTCGAGGACGTCCCCGAGATCTGGGACAAGCTCGAATCGGTCGGCGTCACGACGCGCTCGGCGGGCGGCGACACGATGCGCAACATCTCGGGCTGTCCCGTCGCCGGCAAGGACGAGAACGAACTCGTCGAGACGCGCGAGCTGCTCGACCGCCTGCAGGAGGACCTGCGGGGCGACGACGCGCTCGCGAACATGCCCCGGAAGTTCAACATCAGCGTCACGGGCTGCTGCGAGGGCTGCGCGCAGGACTCGATCAACGACGTCGGGCTCGAACCCGCCGAGAAGGAGATCGACGGGGAAGCTGTCCGCGGATTCAACGTCCGCGTCGGCGGCGGCCTGGGTGGTCGCGAACCCCGCGAGGCGCGCGAGCTCGACGTGTTCGTCACGCCGGACAACGCCTACGAGCTGGTTCGGGGCTTCGTCGAGCTGTACCACGCGCTTGGCAACCGCGAAAATCGCAACAAGAACCGGGCCCGGTTCTTCGTCGACGACTGGGGCACGACCAAGATCCGCAAGGTGCTCGACGAGCACTACGTCGACTTCGAGCTACGGGAGGCCGGCGAGGACGTCCGCGACGAGTACACGTACAACGCGGGTCGCCCGGTTCAGGCCGGAAAGTCGGATCACGTCGGCGTCCACGACCAGCCCGACGGCCGCAACTACGTCGGCCTGAGCGTGCCGGTCGGCCGGATCACTGCCGAGGAGGCGATCGAGCTCACCGACCTCGCCGAGGAGTACGGCTCGGGCGAGGTGCGGCTCACCCGCCGCCAGAACCCGATCATCATGGACGTTCCCGACGAGGATCTGGACGCGCTCTTGGAGGAGACGCTGCTGGAAACCCACAAGCCCGAGCCGAACCCGTTCCAGCGCGGCGCCGTCGCCTGCACGGGCACGGAGTTCTGCGGGCTCGCGCTCACGGAGACGAAGGCGCGCATGGCCCGCATGCTGCGCTGGCTCCGCGAGAACGTCGACCTGCAGGACGACGTCGAGCGCATCAAGATCCACTACTCGGGCTGCACGGCCGACTGCGGGCAGGCGATGACCGCGGACATCGGCCTTCAGGGAATGCGCGCCCGGAAGGACGGCGAGATGGTCGAGGCGATGGACGTCGGCGTCGGCGGCGGCATCGGCGAGGAGCCGACGTTCATCGACTGGATCCGCCAGCGCGTCCCCGCCGACGAGGTGCCGGGGCTGATCAAGAATCTCACCCAGGCGTTCGCCGCCCACCGCCAGGAGGGCCAGACGTTCCGCCAGTGGGTCGAGGCCACCGGCGAGGAGGCGCTGGTCGAGCTGGCCGAGCCCGAGGAGGCCGACGGGTACGAGGATCCTTGCCTCAACGACGCCAAGCAGTCGTGGTACCCCTTCGCCGACGGCGAGAGCCCGGCGCCGACCGATCCGAGCGGCGAGCCGCTTCCGTCCGACGATTAATCGGTCGCGAGTGCTCGTACGGGCCGAGTGATCGTGATATCGGACGAATAGTCCGACGACTGACGCCCGTTTCTTCCGCTGCGCCCATCTTCCGATTCGGGATCGGACGAGACTCCGAACAGTCCCGCCCGTGCGCTGTCCGGATCGGCGCGGACGCCGCTCCGCGATAATAGTGTTTTAGGACGTACGCGGATTAATACTGTATACATACAGAACTCTTATCTGTTGGTCTACGTTCGTCCAGAGCAAATGAGTGAAGACAACCACTCGGGCACTGTTGGGCCGCACTCGGTGCGCGCTCGCGTCGACAACGCGGCCGAGAGCATCGGCCGGGTCTGGCCGCTGTACGCAGACGTGGCGGCCAACCCGCTGTCGGGATTCGAGGATCTGCCGTTCGACGAGGCGGTGACGCGGGGCGAAGCGCTCTACGGCGGCCGCGGCTACCCGCCCGCCGACTACTTCCGGCGGGCCTGGGAGCGCGGCGAGATCGACCCCGATCTGCTGTCCGAGCGCCTCGCTGCCGCCGGGTTCGAGGACGACCCCGAGGCGCTGCTCGACCGGATGGCGGACGCCGAAGACGAATCTCCGGGCGAGGCTGGCGACGACCCCCTCGACCGGCTGCTCTCGAAGTGGCTCGCCGCATTCCTCGATCAGGGCGAGACCGCGTGGGCCATGCCGAACCGGGAGGAGGGGTTCTACGCGGCCTGGAGCGCCCTCGCGAAGTACGACGCCGACATCCCCGCGTCGGAGACGCCGGTGGCGTCGTTCTACCGCGACCGGCTGACCGACCTGCCCGACACGGCGATGGAGGCGCTGTACGCCGTCCTCGCCGACCACTCCGAGGAGCGCTGGGAGGAGATCTTCGAGCACCACCTCGCTGCGCTGCCGGGCTGGACCGGGCTGATCAAGCAGCGCGAGCAAGACGAGAACAACCCCTGGCAGGACGCCTACCCGATCACGCTGGTCGACTACCTCGCGGTGCGCCTGATCCTCGCCAAGCACATGGGCGAGCCGATCGCGCCCGAGGCGAGCGCCGAGTCCACGGGCGACGCGGACGAGGAGCCGCCGCTCCCCGAGGTCTGGCTCGACGCCTGGGAGGAGAGCTACCGGCGGGATCTCGTCGACGCCGTCGACGCGTCGGTCGGCGCGTCGACGTCGGGTTCCGAGGCGGACGCCGACGCGCCGACGCCGAGGTCCGCCGACGCCGCGGCGGCGACGGCGTCGCCCGACGGCGGCGAGACGGTGGCCGACGCAGACCCGGAACCGGCGTCCAGCGGCGGCGACGTCGACGCGCCGGCCGCCCAGCTCGTGTTCTGCATCGACACCCGCTCGGAGATCATCCGGCGGCACATCGAGGACTCCGGGCCCTACGAGACCCACGGGTACGCCGGCTTCTTCGGCATCCCGATCAGACACGAGGAGTACGGCGAGCACGTCTCGACCGACTCCTGCCCGGTGATGGTCGATCCCAAGCACCGCGTCGCCGAGCGTCCGACCGAGGACGCGCCGGCCGAGCGCCACGACCGCTGGAGTTCGCTGTCCCACGCGGGCCACAAGCTGATGAAGTCGCTCAAGAACGACGTCGCGGGCGCGTTCGGCTTCGTCGAGGGCGCCGGCGGGTTCTTCGGCGCGGCGCTGACCGCCCGGACCCTGCTGCCCTCGCGGATGTACGACCTCCGGGAGAACGCGGGCGCGCCGCGTGACGAGGCGTTCTGCGAGCCCGGCGTCGACCATCCCGACGAGGCGGGCGAGGACGACTCCGAACCCGGGACCGCGTCGCCGCCCGCCGACGAGCTGTCTTCGGAGACGGCCGCCGAGGAGACGCTCGCGCTCGAACCCGAACACGACCTCCCGGCGGGGATCTCGACCGAGCAGCGCACCTACTACGCCGAGGCCGCCTTCGATCTGATGGGCTGGGACGAGTTTGCACCGGTCGTCGTGTTCGCCGGCCACGCCAGCCAGACGGTGAACAACCCCTACGAGTCGAGCATCGACTGCGGCGCCTGCGCCGGCAGCTCCGGCGTCCCGAACGCCCGCGCGCTGGCCGAGATCTGCAACGACCCCGAGGTCCGCGCGAACCTGCGCGAGCGCGGCCACGAGATCCCCGAGGAGACGGTGTTCGTCGCCGCCGAGCACAACACGACGACCGACGAGGTCACCCTCTTTGCCGACGCGGACGCCCGGGAGCGCCATCCCGACGTGTTCGAGCGGCTCGAAGCGGATCTCGAGACGGCCCGAGAGGGTGCGACCGCCGAGCGCGTCGAGACGATCGACGGCGAGGCGCCCGCCGAGAGCGCGCGGGAGACCGAGCGTCGCGCGGCCGACTGGGCCGAACCGCGCCCCGAGATCGGCCTCTCGGGTAACGCCGGGTTCGTCATCGGACGCCGCGAGCTGACCAGCGACGCCGACCTCGACGGGCGCGCCTTCCTCCACACGTACGACTGGGCGACCGACCCCGACGGCGACGCCCTCGAGAACATCATGGTCGGACCGCTGGTCGTCGTCCAGATGATCAGCGCCCAGTACTACTTCTCGACGGTCGACAACGACGTCTACGGGAGCGGCACGAAGGTCACGCACAACCCCGTCGGGAAGGTCGGCGTCTACCAGGGCAACGGCGGCGACATCCGGATGGGGCTGCCGTTCCAGTCGCTCCACGACGACGCCGGCGAGGCGTACCACTCGCCGCTGCGCCTGACGACGCTGATTCAGGCGCCCGTCGATCGGATCGAACGGATCCTCAGCGAGAACGAGGCGGTCCGCCGACTCTTCGACAACGGTTGGCTGAAACTGACCGTGCTGGACCCCGAACGAGGGAACGAGGCGTTCCACTACCGGGGCGATCTGGAGTGGGAGTCCGAGCGGGAGGTCCCGCCCGCCGCCGCGCCGCCGGCGTCCGCGGACTGAGAACCGACCGGTCGGGCCGTTCTTCGGCGACGGTTTCTCGACGGGGGCGCACCGGCATCACTGAGCGCACGAAAGAACTGGACGTGCGAACACAGTTTGTCCATATATAGCTCTGTTTTAGGGATTAAACGATCGCAGTTGGTCTTATACAGAGGATTTAACCGATACAATGGACATTTGATGAGTAGAAACGGATGTCCGCCAAACGTGTGAACTGGTTGCCGAGCGCATCGACTCGCCTCGTCTGGGCGCTGTTCGTCGTCAACGCGGCCGTCGCCGCGTGGATGGCGGGGCCGGGGGGCGTACTGACGATCGACGGAATCGTCCGCATCGACGGGCTGACCGCGGTCATGTGGGTGGCGGTCGCCTTCTTCAGCGGGATCGTCCACAGCTTCTCGCGTCGGTACATGGCCGCCGATCCCGACGTCGAGCGCTTCTTCGGCCTCGTCTTCCTGCTGACGCTGGTCGTCATGCTGCTGACCGCGGCCGACCACGTCGCCCTCTTTGTTCTGGCGTGGACGTCGATGGGGCTGATCATGGCCGACCTGATCGGCCACGTCCGGGACTGGCCGCAGGCCGACGCCGCCGGCGGGCTCGCGCGCCGGTACTTCCTCGCCGGAAGCGTCCTGCTCGGGGCCGGGCTGGCCGTTCTGAGCGCGGCGACCGGGGCGACCGCCATCTCCGAAATCCTGGCGAACGTGGCGGGCCTGTCGCCCGCCACCACCGCCGTCGCCGCCGGGCTGATCCTGAGCGCCGCGATGATCCAGTCCGCGCTGTTCCCGTTCCACAATTGGCTACTGTCGTCGATGACCGCCCCGACGCCCGCCTCCGCGATGATGCACGCCGGCTTCGTCAACGCCGGCGGCGTCCTGCTGAGCCGGCTGGCGCCCGTGTTCGCCGGCGACGTCGTCGTCATGCTCGTGGTCGTCGTCGCCGGCGCGGTCAGCGCCGTGCTCGCGCAGGCGTGGATGCTGGTCAAGCCCTCCGCGAAGGGGCGGCTCGGCTGCTCGACCGTGGCCCAGATGGGCTTTATGATCCTGCAGTGCGGGCTCGGCTTCTTCGCCGCGGCCGTCACGCACCTGATCGTCCACGGGTTCTACAAGGCGTACATGTTCCTCTCGGTCGGTTCCCGCGTCGAGAAGGTCCCGCCGAAGAAATCGAAGAAGGGTGCCGGATCGAAAGCGCTCACGTTCGGCGTCGGCGTCCTCGCGGCGATCGCCGCCGGCGTGCTGTTCGCCCAGCTCACCGGTAAGAGCCTGACTGGGCCGGGGACGGGCGTGTTCCTCACCGCGATCGTCGTGCTCTCGGCGCTGCGGGGCACCCGGACGCTCGTCGGGCAGGCGTCGCTATCGCCGCTGGCCCGCGCGGTGGCGATCCCGCTGTCCCTGCTGCCCGCCGTCGCGGTGTACGCCGGAATCTACAACGGCATCTCCGCGATGATGGGCGGGCTGCCGATGATCCATCCCCACCTGGAGATGACGCCGATCCACTGGCTCGTGCTGGGGCTGTTCGTGCTCGGCCACATCGCGCTCGAAACCGGCTGGCACCGCGAGAACGGTCGCCTCTACGTCGCGTTGCTGAACTCCTCCCAGCCCGATCCGAAGACGATCCCGACGCGGAGCGAGTAGCGCGAGCGATCGGCAGCTCCCTGTGGTCCTTCTTTTTCGGCTGCACTCGACGGCCCGATCAGTGGAACCGCGAATCCAACGTCTGCAGAAAGACATCCGCGCACATCGAACTTATCCAACTGGCACCAGGGTTATACGTCTACTCGATACACTGCTGATATGGACAAGAACCTCCCCCTCGCCGTCCTCTGTGGGCTGTTAGTGGGACTCGGTACGTACTGGTTTCTCTCCACTAACTGGTTTATCGGGGCAGGGATAGCGGCGGTTTACGCTGGTGCGGGGTACTTCTATTTTGCATACGATATTTCCCTCCTTGGCAGTGCTACCCAATTCGACAACCCAATAGACAAGCTCGGCTACGCTATTGGCCTGTTCGGCCTCTGTGTGAGTCCGATGGCGCTCGCACAGTACTACGGGCAACAAGGCGATACGACGCTCCCATTTGTGGTTTTATTCATGGGAACGATTGCGTTTCTGCTTTTCATCTCGGAAGCCCAACGACAGAACGAACACCGGCACTAACACACGCCATCGAGGAGTGACGCAGTACGTCTGAAGGCGCCGCGATACTACTTCTATTCGGTGGCGTACGAGAACACGCTATGAACTGCTCTACCGACATCGACCGGCAACAAGCGGAACCAAGCTGCGTAGAACGGAACCGCCAGTATCGATAGAACCGTAAGAAGAAATCGGCTACCGCGCGGCGGCGCCTACCAGCGCTTGTACGGCAGGAACTTCCCGTCGTACGTGATAACGACGTGGTCGCCCTCCGGGTGGGGCTCCTTGTCCACGCTGACCTCGAAGTCGATCGCGCTCATGATGCCGTCGCCGAACTCCTCGTGGATGAGCGCCTTCATCGCCGGCCCGTACACCTGCGGGACCTCGTAGAAGCGGTAGAGACACGGGTCCGACGGGATCGTCGGCTCGCCCTGGCCCTTCATCGGCGGCTTCTGGAGCTCCTCGACGACGTCGCGACCGAGGTCGAGCACCTCCGCGAACGCCATCGCGTCGTCTTTCGTCATGCTCGCGGCGTCGTAGGTCGCCGACGCGAGGAACGTCTTGTCGCCGCCCACCTGCTCGGCGATGTCCGAGAACGTCATTCCTTTCTCCTCTTTGGCCGCGAGGATCTTGCTGCGCGTCTCCGACTTGTCGTTGATCTCGTTGCGTGGGATCATTTCCCATCTGCGAGGTTGCAGAGGATATATTAAAGTTTTCTCCTGATATTAGGGGTAGTCTGCTAGTGTAAATGGACTATATTAGGATGTTCGTCCAGGTATAACTCAAAAATATGGATATGCGTCGCTCCAAAGACGGTACGGTGGCGATCACTCGTACGGGCCAGTACTGGGGCTGGCGACGTACAATGAACCGAAATCACCCGCTTCGAGAGCTTTCGCGGGTACTCTCGACGTGCTCCGCGGGCGCAGGTGCGACCCGAGTTTCGGCGTCGGTCCCTCGACTCGCTACCAGAAGCTGGGTGCCCGTCCGGGACGGCGGGTCGATTCGCGGAATAACCCCTTTGTGGCATAATAGTGGTTAAGGCGAAAGCAGGCATCCAAGGATTAGCGTTATATGTGTTCAATTGATTCTCGGAACTGGAAACAAATGACCGAAACGACTGCTAACGTGGGCAGCAGCGTACGGACGTCAACCGTAGTGCGGTCCGGTGCGACCGAAGCGAGGTGGTACTGACCATGTACAGCGAAACCATCGAGGACGTCTCGGGCGCGGCGGCCGCGCAGATGGAGTTGATCAACAAACGCTTACTGGCGTACCTCGCGCACTCGGCGCTAGCCGGGGCCTACCTCGGCTTCGGGGTCGCGATCGCCTTCATCTTCGCGGGCGATCTCATGGGGACCCAGTTCGAGCCGTTCCAGGGCATCGTGATGGGCGCCAGCTTCGGGATCGCGCTGTCGCTGGTCATCATGGCGGGCTCGGAGCTGTTTACGGGCAACGCGATGATCATGACGATCGGTCAGCTCACCGGCCGCGTCCCCGCGGGCGCGACGTTGAAGGTCTGGGCGTGGTCGTGGATCGGCAACCTGATCGGCTCGGTGATCATCGCCGCGATGCTCGTCGGCTCGGGAACGCTGCCGACCGAACCGTTCGCGGCCATCGGCGCCGCCAAGATGACCATGGCTCCCCTGGAGCTGTTCCTCCGGGCGATGCTGTGTAACTGGCTGATCGTGCTCGCCGTGTGGTGTAACTTCCGCCTGGAGAACCCGGTCGCCAAGCTCATCATGATCTTCTGGTGCCTGCTGGTGTTCATCGGCGCCGGCTTCGAGCACAGCATCGCCAACATGGCGATCCTGACCTCGGCGAACCTCCTGCCAATCGCGGACCCGGCGGTCTCGTGGTCGGGCATGGCGTACAACATCGCGATCGTCACGGCCGGCAACGTCGCCAGCGGCGTGTTCTGCCTGGGCGCCGTCTACTACTACATCTCCACCTCGTACGGCATCGAGTACGAGTGGAGCATGGAGGACAACGTCGCGATGAACGTCGGCGCCGGCACCGCGGCCTCCCAGGACGACGACTGATCGTTCGATCGGAAACGAATCCCCTTTTTCGACGTGCGGCGAAAACGGCTGGCGAATTCGGTCGGGCTCGGTATCGGAGGTCGGAGCGGTCGGACCCCGGCGCTCTCGGCTACGGGCCGGAGATCCGACGGCCACCGGCCGAACCGCCGGCGGTCGCCGTCGCTGCCGGACGGTTGACGTTCGACCAATCATTAACCGTCTTGATGAAGCTATTACTGGTTATCCGGGATTGTACTGTATGAATTTGGCCGTTTCAGCCGTTTAGATCGATAGACCTAAGTTCGCACAGGTTGGCCATTCATCCGAGAAGGCAGACGAGATATGAACATGAAGTCAGCAAACTTGGAAATAGGGTTTGGATTTGGCACCGATACGCGGGAAAACAGTATTTGTTCAACCACTCGCCGCTTTGTCGCCGCGGTCGGTGGACGACCTCGCGTCGACGCCCCCGGAAACTGGACGAAGCGTCACCGTTCGACGGGCGCGGAGGGGGGTACCTAGGATGTACGAGGACTCTCTGACCGACATCAGCGACGCCGCTGCCGCGCAGGTCGAGCTCATCAAGAAGAGCCTCCCGGCGTACCTGGTCCACTCCGGGATGGCGGGCGTGTACATCGCCTTCGCCGTCGTGATGACGTTCATCTTCGGCCAGTCGCTGTACCAGACGGTGTTCGAGCCGGTCCGCGGCATCGTGATGGCCGCGGTGTTCGGCATCGCGCTGTCGCTGGTCATCGTCGCGGGCTCGGAGCTGTTCACGGGCAACGCGATGATCATGTCCGTCGGCGCGCTCACCGATCGCACGACGTGGAGCGACCTCGGCACGGTCTGGAGCGTTTCCTGGATCGGCAACCTCATGGGCTCGATGCTGATCGTCGGGCTGGCGTTCCTCGCGGGCGTGTTCCCCGACGGCTCGCTGCTCGCGTCGGTCGGCAGTTACAAGATGAACGCGCCCGCGATCGAGCTGTTCACCCGCGCGATCCTCTGTAACTGGCTGGTCGTGCTCGCCGTGTGGAGCAACTTCCAGCTGGAGAACCCGGTCGCCAAGCTCATCATGGTCTGGTGGTGCCTGCTGGCGTTCGTCGGCTCCGGCTTCGAGCACAGCATCGCCAACATGAGCATCCTCGGGCTGGCGAACGTCGTCGTCCCGGGCGCCGCCGGCGTCTCCTGGCAGGGGATGGCGTACAACCTCACCATCGTCACGGCGGGCAACATCGTCAGCGGCGTCGTCTGCATGGGCGCCGCCTACTACTACGTGACGTCGTCGTACGGCTACTCCTGGAACTGGGGCCTCGAAGACACCTCGACCCAGACCGGGAACGTCGTCGTCAGCGACGACGACTGACCGGCGGGCCGCTCTTTCGATCGAACACCGAAACCTGAAAGTCGGAACGACCCCAGATACGAACAATGAGCGACCTCGATGCCGAGATCCAGGATCCCAGCGACGTCGGGAGCGCCGACGCCCCGCCGGTCGAGGAGAAGCCCTACAAGATCATCTTCGAGGCGAACAAGTGCTTCGGCGCGGGCAAGTGCGCCGAGGTCTCGAAGAACTGGGAGATGGACCTCAAAAGCGAGATGGCCAAACCCCGCTCGTACTACGTCGGCGAGGACGATCTCGATCACAACGTCCGGGCGGCGGAGGTCTGTCCCGCCAAGAAGGGCGATGGCTGCATCCACGTGATCGACCGGCGGACCGACGAGGAGCTCGCTCCCGACCCCCACGGCGACGGGACGCTGTCGGTCGACTGGTAAGCGAAACCCACTTGCCACAGAGGCGGCAATCCGCATCTGCGCGAGGGTGGCTGAGCTAGGCCAAAGGCGGCGGACTTAAGATCCGCTCCCTTAGGGGTCCATGGGTTCGAATCCCATCCCTCGCATTGCTGCGGCGAACAACTCCGTGAGCCGCAGCAATCTCACGGAGGGGATTCGAACGAGAGGAGTCGCAGCGCCCGAACCGAGTGAGGGCGACCGTCTCCGCGTAGTTCAAATCCCATTCCTCGCATTTTTCGGCTCGACCGAACGGGGGAGCGGTGGCAATGAATGGGATACTGGTTGTGCCACTAATCTGGGTGTTACCGTGTCACAAGGAATACGTCCCTGGGGTTTCTGGCACTTGGTATGAGCGTCGTCGTCGAGTTCGGACTCGACAGCAGCGAGTTCGAGCTCGGACGCATCCTCGAACTCGAAGCGGGCGAGGAGCTAGAGCTCGAAGCGGTAATTCCCACCGGCGAGCGCGCGATTCCGTCGTTCTGGACCGACGGCGTCGACGCCGACGCGTTCGAGCGCCGCGTCCGCGATCACGGGGCCGTCGAGGAACTGATCGCGGTCCAGACGCTGGAGGCGCGACGCCTGTACACGCTCGAGTGGGACCGACGGGCCGACCGCGTGATCGGGGGGATCGGCGCGGAGGGGGGCCAGTTGCTGCAGGCGACCGGCGAAGCCGAAGACTGGCAGTTTCAGGTCAGATTCCCCGCGCGCAACGCGCTGTCGGCCTATCAATCGCAGCTTCGCGACGGCGGACTCGATCCCTCGATCCGGCGGGTGTACACACCGGACGAACCGGACGGGACGGCGGGCTACGGGCTCACCGATTGCCAGCACGAGACGCTGACGCTCGCCGTCGAGCGGGGGTACTACGACGTCCCTCGCCGCTCTTCGACGGCCGATCTGGGAGCGGAGCTGGATGTCTCCGATCAGGCCGTCACCGAGCGGCTGCGTCGGGGCACCGACGCGCTGGTGTCGAACACGCTGTTGGCGGGCGACAACGGATAGCTGCGCCGGGAGATGAATTAGTATATGTGTCGGGCCCGATCAATAGGGCGGTATGGCCCAGCAGGAAGCAGTTTCGGCCGACGAGGACGCGGAGGCGGGCGACGACGCCGCCGAGCATCCGCCGACGGTCGAGCTGTCGCTGTACGAACTGGACGTGTCGGTCAGGGGATCGGAGTCGGACTCGCTCGAGGACGTCGAGGCGTCCGCGAAGCGCCTGATGGACTACCTCGTCGAGCAGCACCACCGACTCGAAGACGGCCCCGAGGACCACCAGGTCATCTAGGCGTCACTCCGCTCCAGCAACGCGCCGACCGGCGCGTCCGTGCGCTCCTCGGCCCGCTCTACGCCGTCCCTACCGACCGCGATCAGCGTGAACACGCCGCCGACCGAGGCGTCGGCCCGCTCGGCGATGTCGAGCAGTAGCTCCTGGGTTTCGCCCGAGCGGATCAGGTCGTCGACGACCAGCACCGTCTCGCCGGGGTCGATCGACGACGCCGGCAGGTAGTAGGTGAGTTCGATCCCCGACTGCAGGCGCTGGCGCGACTCGATGAACTCCTCGACGGCCGTCTCCTTGGACTGCTTGGCGTAGGCGCAGCGCACGCCGTAGTAGCTGGCCATCGCCGCGGCGAGCGTGATGCCGTCGGTCGCCGCCGTCAGCACGACGTCGGGCCGATCGAACTCGAACGCCTCGGCGGCGATCGGCGCGACCAGATCGAGAAACGCCTGGTCGAACACGGCGCCGGAGTTGTCGACGTAGCCTTCCTCGTCGGTGGTGACGCGCCGTTCGAGCTCACCGGCCAGCGCCTCGCGGCCGACGCCCGAGACCACTTCGCGGGCGCGCTCGTCGCTCGGGAGGACGTGGCCGTTCACGTATCGGTTGAGATCGCCCGCCGGCAGGCCGGTCAGCTCCGCTAGTTCGTCGTACGTGCGGGTCTCCTTGAGCATCCGGAGCACGGAGACGGCCCGCAGCTGGAGGGCAGCTTTCTCTGCGCGGTTCATACGAACACGCACGATTCCACAACTATGGTGGTTTCGGTGCGGGTCCGGCGTAGACATGTGCAAGTCCGTGGCGCGGATCCGCGGTTTTCCCGTGCATCGCCCGGACAACGGGACGGGGTGATCCGCGAGGATAAATACGAAGGTTTACGAACACTCTCGACGGATTATCCCACGTGCTCGCAGCGGCGGTTCAGGTCCCCGTAGTGCTCGCCGAGGTGGTTTCGCTGTTCGTTGACGGCGTCGAGACTGCCGTCGAGACCGCGACCGGGTGGCCAGGGATGGGTATCGTGTTCGCGTACTCGTTCCTGATCGCGTTCGTCCTCCCGGGCCCCAGCGAGATCGTTCTCGCGGCGCCGCTGGACCTCGGGCTTCCCGGATGGACGAGCCTCTCGCTCATCATGCTGGTCAGCGCGACCGGAAAGGCCCTGGGAAGTCTCTTTGCCTTTCACATCGGCCAGGAGGCGAAGGAAGCCGGCCCCGTCGTGCGCTGGCTTCGCCGGTCCCGGTTCGACGTCGTCGAGTGGTCCGAGAACCGAACGGTCGAAATCGCTCGCAAGTACGGCTACGCCGGGATGGCCCTGGCGCTGTGCGTCCCATTCTTCCCGGACACGATCTCGATCTACGCCTTCGCCATCCTCGAGGAGGACTACGGAAAGTTCGCCGCGGCGACGTTCGTCGGCAGCCTCGGCCGTCTGGTGGTGACGCTGGTGATCCTGGGCGGCGCGATCACGTTGTTTTAGGCGGCGTCCTGGTTTGCCTCCGAACGCCGAGGCGTCCCCGCGCGGTCGAACTTCTAGGATGAGTCGGCGATCGCCGGAGCGGCCTACGACGTCCGCCGTCGCGCCCCGATCGCCAGAACGAGGAACGCGACGAGCGCGGGGACGACGCCGAAACCGGGGACGGAGTCAGGTTGAGCTGCGTCCGATTCGTTCGTCGCCTCCGTACCGTTCTCCGCACTCGTCCCGTTGCGGACCGCCGTACCGTTCTGCGTCCCCGATACGTTCGCTGGTTCCGTCTCGTTCCCAGCTGCGGTCTCATTCTCTGACCCCGTTCCGTTCCCCGCTTCCGTCCCGTTGTGCGTTGCCGTTCCGTTCCGGCTCTCCTCTCCCTGCTGTTCGACAGTGATCGTCGCGGCCTCGGAGCCGTCGACAGTCAGCGGATACGTCCCTGGCTCGTCGAACGTCGCCGTGAGCTCCGCGGTTCTCGATTCGTTACTCGAGAACGCGACGCTGGCCGCGTCGAGGCGTCGGCCGTCGGTCGTCAGATTCAGCTGCGCCGCCTCCGTCGTCCGAGCCGTCCGTTCGACGGTCACCGAGACGCCCACCGTCTCGTCGGGGCTCAGCGACGTCGTCTCGGGCGTCACCTCGACGATGGTGATCGAGCCGTTCTTCGGCCCGGTCGTCGCATTCGCTTCCGACTCGTTGCTCGCGTTCGAGGTGGACGGGTCCTCGTCCGGCACTGGGTCGATCGTTCCTCCACCTCCTGACGGGATCGTCGGCGTCAAACCGCCGGTTTCGCCGTCGTCGGTGGAGCCACCGCTTTCATTTCCTCCACTTTCGTTCCCCTCGTCGGTCGCCCCGCCGCTTTCGTTCGTCGCGTTCGCGACCGATATCGCGACCGTATCGTCCGCGGTCGCCTCGCCGTCCGAAACGGTCAGCGAGACGGTGTAGTTCCCCGACGCGTCGAACGCGCGGGTCACCGTTTCGCCGGTCGCGTCGACGGCGTCGTCGCCGTCAAAGTCCCACTCGTAGGCGAGCGAGTCGCCATCCGGATCGGACGAGGACTCGCCCGTGAACCGGATCGGCGTTCTGACCGTGACGTTCGTGGCGTTGGCTGACAGGGCGGCGTCCGGCGGACTATTATCGGGCGGCGTCGTATCGCCGCCGAGCGCCCGCAGCGTCCCCATCCCGTTGCCGACGTAGAGTTTGCCGTCCGACGCGGACGGAGCGGAGCGCAGGTGCTCGTCGACCCTGAATGTCCAGTACTCTTCGCCCGTCTCGGCGTCAAACGCCCAGACGATCCCGTCGGGGTAGTAGGTCGTGTCACACACCTCCTCGCACGCGTTGCTGCCGACATACACCGTCCCGTTGACGACGATTGGAGCCGATTCGCCCCAGTGGGGGTACGTTGCGGTCCACTCCTCGTCGCCCGTCGACGCGTTCAGCGCGACGAGCCGGCCGCCGACGGCCCGGCTGTCGTTGTGCGTCGAGAAGTACACCGTCCCGTTCGCGAGGGCCGGTGACACCTCCTGACTCGTGTTCCGGCCGCCGATCGCGCGTTGCCACCGCGTCTCCCCGGTCGCCGCATCGAGGGCCCTGACGCGTCCGTCCCCGGTAAACAGCGTCCCGTCGGCGACTGCGGGCGCAGCGAAGCCGGTTTGGACGTTCCTTCGGTCCCAGGCGACGCTCCCGTTCGACGCGCGCAGGGCGACGAGGCGACTGCCGATCGGCAGGAACACACGGCTGTCGCTGACAGCGACGCCATCGGCCGTCCGTCCGGTCGACCAGACCATCTCGCCGGTGTCGACGTCGACCGCATCGCCGCTCGGCGTGTAGGCGGTCCCGTTGACGATTGCCGGCGATCCGCTGGCGTTCGTCTGTTGCCACAGTCGTTCGCCCGTGTGTCGATCGAACGTCACGAGACTTTCTTCGGCCGGGGTGCCATTCTCGACGGGGACGATCAGCGTATCTCCCCAGGTGACTGGCGATCCGGTCACCTCCGGCTGTATCGACTTCGTCCACCTCGTCTCGCCGGTCTGCTTGTCGAAGGCGGAGACCCGACCGTTGGACCCGAGTTCGATACCCGCGTACACGGTGTCGTTGACGACGATGGGCGTCCCCTGAAGCGAATCGCTAATCGTCAGGGACTCGTTGAGCTTCTTCTCCCACGCGACCTCGACGTCGCTCTTCGGCCCCATCACCGCATCCGTCGACGCGCTTCGGCCGTTCTCGCGTCCTGCCGTCGGCCAGTCAGAGGGGCGATGGACGGCGAACTGCCGGGTCCGCGTGACGCTGTGCCCGTCGTCGTCAGTGAGCCGGACGCGGTACGTTTCCACGCCGGGCTCGGACGCGGTCCACGTTTGTTCGGTCCCTGACTCCTCGAACGTGCCATCGTTGTCGAGGTCCCACTCCCAGCTGTCGATCGCGCCGTCCGGATCGGTCGAGTTCGCGATCGACGCGGTGACCTCCTCGCCGACGGTGGCGTGATTCGGCGTTCGGTCGATTCGGACGACCGGTTTGGCCTGCACGTCGACGGTGACTGGGTCGGGAATCGTCGTTCGGTGCAGGTAATCGTCGATCTTGAGTTTCCACGTTCCCGCGCTCCCGACCCGTCCCGTGAAGTTCAGCTGCGCCGTCTCACCGGGAGCTAACCCCCCCTCTTCGATCCGCTCGTCGAACGTGAACTTGGCCGGGCCCTGACCGTCGAACAGCGGCCTGAACCCGTAGTCCGACGCCTTGGTCCCCTCGTTGGTCACCGTCGCGGTGACGCGGACGGGCTGGTCGCGGAACGCCGCCGTCCGGTTGACCTGTAGATCGGACACGACGAGGTCGACGCCCGGCTTGACATCGAGTTCGACGCCCCCCCGGTCCACGTTGCCACCCACGTCCGTCACTTTGACTCTTGCCCCCTGGTTGCCGGACTCCGAGTAGGTCTTCGTGACGTTCCGCCCGTACCGCTCGTAGTCGCCGTCGTCGTCGAGGTCCCACGCGTAGCTCCGGATGCCGGTGTCGTCGGTCGAGGCGCTGGCGTCGAACGTGACCTGCTCGCCGGCGCTGGGCGATTCCTTGTTGACTGCGATGGCGGCCTCTGGCGGCGTGGAATCGCCGCTGACGTTGTAGACGTACCAGCCCTGTACGCCTCGTTCAACGCCGGACATGTCGTCCGTCGGTCGGCGGACGAACTCGGACTGATCGTTACCGTCGTGGATTGCCGGCTGGAAGGCGGCGCGGTACGTGAGCGTCGCCTGCTGGTCCGTGTTCTCGTTCCGCTGTAGCGTCACGTTGTAGACGTTCGTCTCGCCGGGGTCATACTGTTCGTTGATATCCAGCAGCGTCCCGTCGATCGACTCGCGGTCGCCGTCGTGCGTGAACACCGGGTCGTCACCGGTCGCAACGTTGGTGCCAGGGAGCTCGGCGTCGCTGCGGTCGTCGACCTGCGTCACGTCCTTGATCGAGAGCGTTTCGTTGGAAGCGACGACCGAGAGATACGCTTCCCGGCTCGTCGCCCCGGCGCGGGCGCCGTTCGTGACGGCGAACGTCGCGTTGAACGTCCCAGACGACGACATGTGGCGCTCAACGTGCTCCTTGTTCTCCAATCCAACGCGTAGTTTCGGGGGTCGTGCCAGCGGAAGCGCGACGGTTCCAATTGCCGATGCCGTCTCACTTGCGTACTGTTCGACACCCTTGAAGTAGGGCGTGGTGAACAAGGTCAGTTCGTTGCGATTGTAATCTACTGCCTGTCGCTGGTCGTAGGCTTCTTGCGGGAGTCGAAACTCACCAGGTTGGAAATGGTTGCCGTCCTTATCCTTGAGAATGGTGTCAGGATGAATGTCTTTCTCTATCGTTACGAGCTCGTGTTGTTTTTTGAGGAGTTTAACTGCGCGATCGCGGTTTCCGTTGCGCCATGCAGTCGCCTCCTCTTCAGAGAGTTGTGCGAGCTTTTCTAAGGCGTATCCCGTCCGGCCGGCGCGCTCAACGCGAGTCATCTGTTTCTGTTGAAGTCCCTCTTGTAGCATCCGGTTTTCCGCCTGAATGATCGGCCCGACCCACGGCCCGTCGAACTTCTCCTCGGTTTGCGTACTTTCGTAGTAGTCATCGAACTGGGTGACGATCGATTTCGCGCCGGTTGCCGTCGAGAGCTTGCTCCCGGTGAACGAGAGCGAGTAGACGTCTTTGACGAACAGTCCCGACTGGATGAACGTCTGTTGCATCCCCCTGTCGACGATCTCTTCGACCGAACGACCGTTGATCAGTGTATCGTATTTTTCTGCGAGATCTTCGGCAGTTCGGGAGCGCGACTCGGCGAGCCGCGCTATCTCCTCGGTCCGATTCTCCGCACGCGAAACCGTGTAGGTCTGGTTGGCGCGGCTGTTGGCGGTGTTGTCGTACGAACCGCTTCGCCCGGCCCGGGCCTCCACGGTGATCGTATCAGCTTCCTCGGGGACGTGGATCCGAACCATCGTTCTGTGGACCGAACCAGCGTATAGCTCCTCGCCCACCAGCGTAAAGTTATCAGTCGATAGCTGATCGTGCCGTTCTCCGTAAGCGCGTTCGGAGGAGACGATGCCCGTGATCTCCGGGGAGGCGTCGCCCGTCCCCGAGACGTTCACCTCGAGTTTTGGATCGGTGATCGAGGGGTTCTCGATGAGGGATCCCGTGTCGACAGCGGTGACGACGGCGACAGTATAGTTTTGTCCGGGGGCGAGCGTGACGTCTTCTCGCGGATTGATTCGCACCCGTTGATTGAGTTCCCGAATATCGGAGAGCGACCCCTTGACGTCCGTTCCCGTCTGATATTCGACCGACTCTCCCGTGGATGCCGACGACTGCTCGACGGCCGTCGATCCTGCTGCTGTTCCGATCGGTGTCGTTATCAAAAGTAGAACGGCCCCGATCGCGAGGATTCGCCTATCAATTGCGGCGAACATTCTCATTGAAGCCAATTCACTTCTGACATATCATAAGTGTGCCGCTGTCGCAATAATTGTGTCAGTACCGTTCGAAGCCGCCGATCCGGCGAACGCCGAAGCCATCTCGAACGTCGAAAAACGTCGATCGGTTCGTCCGGACGCCGACGCTCAGTCCTGCAGGAAGTCCGGTTCGGTCCGCTTCTCGTCGCGTTCGGCTTGCAGGTGGTCGCGGAACTCCTCGATCTCGACGTCGTACTCCTGATCCTCGAAGCGGTCGCGCACCGAGATGTTGCCGTCCTCTTCCTCGTCGTCGCCGACGACGATCATGTAGGGGACGCGATCCTCGTGGGCCGCGCGGATCTTGCGCTCGATCGTGGAGTCCCGGCCGTCGACCTCGACCCGGAACTCGTCGAACTCGTTTTTGACGCGGTGGGCGTAGCCGAGGTTGTCGTCGCTGATCGGCAGCACGCGCACCTGTTCGGGGGCGAGCCAGAGGGGGAAGTTGCCCGCGTAGTGCTCGATCAGCACCATGAAGAACCGCTCGTAGCTGCCGTACAGCGCGCGGTGGATCATCACCGGCTTGTGGGACTCGTTGTCCTCGCCGACGTAGCTCAGGTCGAACCGCTCGGGCATGTTGAAGTCCAGTTGCACGGTGGGGCCGTCCCACCGCCGACCGATGGCGTCCTCGAAGCCGAAGTCGATCTTCGGCCCGTAGAACGCGCCGTCGCCCTCCTCGACCTCGTAGTCGAGGTTGCGGCGGTCGAGCACGTCCCGGAGCTGGGACTCGGCGCGCTCCCAGATCTCGTCGGAGCCGACGCTCTTCTCGGGCCGGGTCGCCAGCGCGACGTCGTAGTCGAGATCGAACGTCGAGAGCACCTCGTCGATCATGTCCATCGTCTGTTCGACCTCGCGCTCGATCTGGTCTGGGCGGACGAACAGGTGGCCGTCGTCGATGGTAAAGGCCCACACTCGGGACAGCCCCGAGAGCTCGCCGCGCTGTTCCTTGCGGTACACCTTCCCGTTCTCGGCGTAGCGCATCGGCAGGTCGCGGTAGGACCAGGAGCTGTCGTCGAAGATCGTCGCGTGGCCCGGGCAGTTCATCGGCTTGAGCCCGTACTCGTCGTCGTCGACGTCGAAGACGAACATGTCGTCCTGGTAGTTCTCGTAGTGTCCGCTCTCCTTCCAGAGGTCGGTCTTGAACACGTGGGGCGTCTCGACGTACTCGTAGCCGGCGTCGAGGTTCAGCGACTCGACGAACGACTCCAGCTCGCGCAGGATGGTCTTGCCCGGCGGGTGATAGAGGGGTAGGCCGGGGCCGGTGACGTCTTGGATCGAGAACAGGTCCATCTCGGAACCGATCTTGCGGTGGTCGCGGCGCTCGGCTTCGCGCCGGCGCTCCTTGAACTCCTCCAGATCCTCCTCGGACTCGAAGGCGGTGCCGTAGATCCGGGTCTGCATCGGATTCTCCTCGTCGCCGCGCCAGTACGCCGCCGCGATCTCCAGCAGGTCGACGGCGCCGATCTCGCCGGTCGAGTCGACGTGTGGTCCCTTACAGAGGTCCTCCCACTCGCCCTGGCTGTAGAACGAGACGGTCTCGCCGCCCTCGGCGAGCTCTTCGAGGAGTTCGAGCTTGTAGGGCTGGTCGGCCAGGCGCTCGCGCGCCTCCTCGATCGAGACCTGCTCGTACTCGACCTCGTAGTCGGCCTCGATGATCTCCTCCATCTCCGCGAGGATCTCCTCTAAGTCGTCCTCGTCGACGTCGAGGTCGTCGAAGTCGTAGTAAAAGCCCTCGTCGGTCGGCGGGCCGATCGCCAGTTCGACGTCGTCGTAGAGGCGCTGGACGGCCTGGGCGAGGCAGTGCGAGGCGGTGTGGCGCAGCACGCGAACGTACTCGTCGCTGTCTTCCGTGACGAGTTCGATCTCGGCCCCGTCCTCGGTGACGGGGACCTCCTTGCCGACGAGTTCGCCGTCGATTCGGCCGCCGACGGTGTCCCGGCCGAGGCCGGGACCGATCTCGAAGGCGACGTCCTCGAGGGTCGCCCCCCGCGGGACTTCGAGTTCCGAGCCGTCCGGTAGCACTACAGCGATCTGGTCCTGTGAGTCTGCTTCCTGTGACATTGATAAACCTCCGGCTGGCCGGTGGACGCCAGCGGGAAAACGGGCAGATGTCTGGAGTGGCTAATGAGTGGGGACGAGCCCCGCTGTAAAGCAGACACCTGCCATCGTGGTCCGAGAGTACTGCGGGCCCGGCTAAAAGGATTGTGATCCGGGGACCGGTCGGCGGCGTCGGGACGCCGACGCGGGATCCCGGGTAGGAGAAGTGCGACGGGCAGGACTCGCACCTGCGGTACGGTCCTGGAGGGACCGTGTGTTCGCTGCTACACCACCGTCGCTCGTATCGAGCGAGGGCGGGATGGCGTGTAGTAATCCGGTCGCTACTCGGCAGGTATGCGGTATCTACCGCTCGTCGGCGAGCAGTTCCTCGGCGGTGACCAGCGACTCCAGCTCGACGCCGACCTCGGCGAGGTTCTCCGCGCCGCCCTCCTGACGGTCGACGACGACCAGCGCGCGGTTGACCTCGGCGCCGGCCTCGCGCAGCGCCTCGACGGCGTCGACGGCGCTCTGGCCCGTGGTGGCGATGTCTTCGAGCACGACGACCTCCTCGCCCTCCTCCAGTTCGCCCTCGATCAGGTTCGCGGTGCCGTACTCCTTCTTTTGCTTGCGCGCGATGACGTACGGCAGCCCGGTCTCGACGCTGGTGACCGCGACCAGCGGCACCGCGCCGAGCGCGACGCCCGCGAGCTTGTCGTCGTCGAGGCGCTCGGCGAACGCCTCGGCGATCAATCCGAGGCAGTGGGGGTCGGTCTCGAACAGGTACTTGTCGACGTAGTACTCGCTGGTGCCGCCGTGGGAGAGCTCGAACTCCCCGTACTGGACGGCGTCGGCATCGCGCAACGCGGTGATGAGATCGTCGTTTGCCATGCGGGACTCTCGTCGGGGGTGGAGTATAAGCGACGTGGAACGGGGTCGAGGACGTGGCGTTACGAGTGCCACGACGACGAAAGCCCTCGGCCCGCTCCTATCAACAGCTACTATCGACGTGATTGAGACTGCCTCGAAAGCCCTCGGCCCGCTCGACGGTTCTCGCCCGGATATCCTCCCTTCGGTCGGATAGAGCCGAACGAGAACCGTCGACCGCGCCTCGCCCTTTCATTCCGCCGGAAGACTCGCTGCGCTCGGCAGGACGCCAGGACACATCGCATCGCGCGGGTCGCCTGCCGGCGACCACGCGCCCCCCGGCCCTTCCCCATCGGTGCGCCACAGGGGCGCACCGGGCCGTGCGGCTGCGGTGGCGCGCGCTGTCGAGTCCCTGTGACGAGACAGCGCCGCGCGAGGGGTGAGCGAGCGACAGCGAGCGAACCGGTTGGGGAGGACGAGGCTGCCGGTTGGGAGGGAATGAAAGGGGCCGCCGCGCTCGATCCGGTGAGACGAAGCAAGCACTGGACTGAGCGAAGCGAAGGAAGCGCGCAGCGAGTCGCAATCGGTCGAGCGCGGCGGGGGCTTTCAGCGTTACAAAGTGCCTGTTGCTGCCGGAAAGAGGGTGGGGAGTGTTTGATGAATTCGATCCGGATTCTCGCGTCCAGTCTGAACCCTTTTCACGCCACACACCCTCCCGTCGAGTATGGGATACGCGTGTCCGGTCTGCGAGGCGCCACAGGCCAACGGGGAGCATCTGGCGAACCACCTCGCGTTCACGGCGATGCTCGGCCGCGAGGACCACGAGTCGTGGCTCGACGAGCACGCGCCGGGCTGGGAGGAGTCCGACCCCGAAGCGCTCGCGGAGGAGGTCGTCGATTCGGTCCCCGAAACCGAGTTTCCGCAGATCTTCGACGACACGACACAGGACCACGACGGCCACGATCACGGCGCCCACGATCACCAGCACGGCGCCGCGCCCGAGGGGACGCCGTTCGAGCAGGAACTCGCCCACCAGACCCGCGGTGCGGGCCGGGGCGACCTCAGCGCCGAGGCCCAGGACGTGATGGCCGAAGCCCGCGAGATGACCGAGCAGATGCTCGACGACGGGGACGACGAGGACGACGCCGAGGTGGAAGGCGACGACGCGAACGACAACGGGTAACTGTTCGGCGCTCGACTCTTCGAGCATGCACGCAGACGGATTTCTCGCACCGGAGAGCGCGGCCGACGCCCGCGAGGCCTACGAGTCGGTCGGGCCGGGCGCACAGGTCGTCGTCAAGGAGGTCGCGAAGGCGATGGAACTCGACGCCGAGGAGTACGACGAGCGCGTCAACGCCGACGTGATCGAGACCGCGCGGGACGCCATGTTCGCCTCGCTGCTGGAGGTCCGCGTCGGCACGAGCGAGGAGTTCGAGGAGTGGGCCGAGCACTACGACGGCGAGGTCGACGTGCTGGGCGCCGAGCACGTCGACAACGTCGCCTGGCACGCCGGTCCCGACGGCGAGGCCGTCGCGGCGACGTTCCAGGACGAGGAGACCGCCGCCGTCGGCACGCTGCGCCGGCAGGCCTACGGCCGCATCTACAGGGAGATCATCGCGGAGTGACAGCCACAAGCGCCCTCCAACCCCCGCGATGAGTCTCGACCCCGATCGGCTCGACGAGCGACTCGCCGACGCCTTCGGCGGTACACCCGAGGAGCGCCGCGTGGTCGCCAGACAGGCCCGCGACCTCGCTGATTCGGGGCGGTACGCCGAGACCGCGGACCACGAGCTGACGGTCGAGATCGTCCTCGACAACCTCGCGGACGCGCCGGAGGGGTCGCCGGCCGAGCGCTGGAACTGGTGGATGGGCGCGCTCGGGTTGGCGTTCGGCGGGTTCGAGCGGTTCACCGTCCGCGAGCGCGAGGAGTGAGCGGACGCGCCGGACGCCGCTACTCGATCGCGTATCGACGCCGCGTTTCGGCGTCGAACCGACAGGCCCGAGGCGATCGCCCCTAACGTCCGAGTAGATGACCGACAACGAGCGAGATGGCGGGCCGAACGACGTCGAGACGGCCGACGCCGAGTGGCCGATCCTCGAGTCCGCGACCGAGTACGAGACGGGCTGGTACGACGGCGGCTACGACCTCATCGAGCAGCCCGACGGCACCGAGAAGCGCTACTACTGGGCCGACCTCCCGGCGGCGGTCGTGATCGTCGCCTCGACCGGCGAGGAGGTGATCTTCGTCGAGCAGTACCGGCCGACGATCCGCGAGACGCAACTCGAACTGCCCGCCGGCATCGTCGAGGACGGCGAGTCCTACACGACCGCCGCGGCGCGCGAGCTCCGCGAGGAGACCGGCTTCGACCCCGCAGGCGTCTCCTTGCTCCAGCAGTACAAGGTCGCCACCGGTGTCCTCCGGCACGATCGAGGAATCGTGTTCGCCGAGGGGCTGGAACCCGTCGAACCGGATCTGGACGACAACGAGTTCCTCGAAGTACGATCCGTTCCGATCGAGGACGCGCTCGACGTCGCGCGCGAGAATCCGACGAACGACGCGACGCTCAACGGCATCCTGCTGGCGAAAGAGGACGGGCTGCTGTAGGGACCGCCCCGAGCTACCGGTGGCGGAAGTACGGAACGGCGTCCGGACGTCGCTCTCCCTCTGCGGAATCGTCGTCCGAGGCGGGGTCGTCAGGCGCCGTGTCGTCCCCCTCGTCGCGGTGGTCGACGAGCGGTTCGAACAGCGACAGCTTCTGTCGGTCGGTGTCCCGTGCCATATTCGAACGCGCGTCCGCGCCGGGCTTAATCGCCGGGGGCGCCGCACAACGGCGTCGAGATGCCGTCCCTCGGCGCCGACTTAGAATTTCTCGTTGCCCACTCAGAACTCGTCTTGCAGCTCGATGTCGGCGACGATGTCGTAGGGATGCTTGTCCTTCCGAATCCCGTCGAGCATCGTGAACGCGTCGCCGGGCGAGAGGAAGTGACTCGTCACCACTCGGCCCAGTTCGGTCGGCTCGAACCCGTCGATGAACTCGTACTGGAGGAGCTTGCCCAGCGCGTGCTTGGTCGGCACGTCGCCGAGCATCCGGTCGTTGAGCCGCTTTGCGCCCTTCCCGGCGACCGTGACGTTCGCGAGCGTCTCCTCGACGGCCGCGCGCTCGTCGTACACCGTCCGGACGTCCTCCATCTCGCCTTTCAGGAGCTTGAACGCCACCTCGTCCTCGCTCATCTCCATGCTGGAGTGGTAGGAGGTGTCGGGCTCGACGAGCACGTACACCGTCCCCTTGTCGTGGTAGTCGGGACGGCCCGCCCGCCCGAGCATCTGGTGGAACTCCTGGACGGAGAGCCACTCGATCCCCATCGCGAGCGTGTCGAAGATCACCTGCGAGGCCGGGAAGTCGACGCCCGCCGCCAGCGCCGCCGTGGTGACGACGGCCGCGAGATCCTGATTGCCGAACTTGCGCTCGACGGCCTTGCGCTGGCCGTAGTCGAGCCCGGCGTGGTACGCCGCCGACTCGTACTCCAGCTTGCGGCTGATCTCGTGGCAGCGCCGCCGCGAGTTGGTGAAGATGATCGTCTGGCCGCGGTACCCCTTCGAGGACTCGCTGTCGAACTCCCGCCGAACGAGCTTGTTCTCCAGTCTGGTCTTTTCTTGCTGGTCGGCGAACGTGACGTGGCGCTCGATCGGGATCGGGCGCTCCTCGAACTCGACGAGGTTCGCGCGCAGCCCCTCCGCGAGTTCGCGGGGGTTGCCCACCGTCGCCGAGAGGTAGATGTACTGGGCGCCGGAGTAGTCCCGACGTTCTTGCTCGCGCTGTTCGCAGTAGTGCTTGAGCCGCGAGATCAGTCCGTCGAGGCGGTGGCCCCGCTCCTCTTCCTTGAGCGTGTGGACCTCGTCGATGACGACGGTGCCGATGTCGCCCAGATCCCGCCCCGTCCGCAGCGCGTGGTCGATCCCCTCGTACGTGCCGACGATCACGTCGGCGTTCGGGTCGAACCGCTCGCCGTTGTCCTTGACGCGGCTCGCGCCGACGCGGATCGACACGTCGACCATGTCGCCGTACTCGTCTTCGAAGTCCTCGTGTTTCTGGTTGGCCAGCGCAACGAGGGGGACGAGAAACAGCATCGTCCCCTTGCCATTCAAAACGCGGTCGATGCCGGTCATCTCGCCGACCAGCGTCTTGCCGGTCGCCGTCGCGCTCACGACGAGCTGGTCCTCGCCCTCTAACAGTCCGTTCTCGACCGCGAGGCTCTGGACCGGAAGGAGCGTATCGAACCGGTTCTCCAGCATATTCTGGATGCCGGGGTGGAGATCGAGCGAGTCGGTCGGAACCGGGTCGACCTCGTCGGTCGTCGCGCTGATCGTGTCGAACTTCGTGAGATCGGGGTCGAGTTCGCCCTTGAGGAGGTTCGTGATCCGCTCTAAGTCCTGGACCTCCAACAGGAGCTCTTCGAGGCGATTCTGGGCGGCGCTTGTCAGCCCGCCCTGGTAGGAGAGTTCGCGCTCCAGTTCCTGCTTCGCGCAGTCGGGGCAGACGTGCTCGTCGTCCTTCTGGATCGCCGTCTCGCTCGTCAGCGGGGAGTACCGGCCCGCCGACGCGCAGATCCGGCAGGTCCGGACGACCTTCGCCGACAGCTGGTAGCCGTCCAGCATCTCGCGGAGTCGGTCGCGGTGCTCCGGGGCGGTCTGCTCGGAGATGCGGATGCGGTCGGCCATCCGCGCGATGTCGACGAACTCGTCGGGGTTGCGCGGCTCCTCGCTGGAACCGTCCTTGATGCGGAATCGGCCGGGTCGGGGGCCGGCCGACGTCTCCTTGAGGTCGAGCCGCGCCCGAAACAGGCGCGCGTCGTCGCGGCGAGCGACGACGTAGTAGTCCCCCTGGGATTCGTGGAGGAACAGCGTGTCGACCTGCTGTACCTGCCGTGACACGGACGCGTGTAGTCGGGGGAGCTATTTGAGCCGTTCGGAACCCGCGGAGCGCGAGCGGGTCCGTGCGGGCCGGTGCCGCACCGAAATCGGCGGGCGGCGCCGTCGCATCCTCGCGGGTAAGACGTCCTTACTGCGCCGTCAGCGTCGCCTCGCCGTCGGCGTCGCACCGCTGCGGCGTCGCCCGCCGGATCGCACGTTCGAGGGAACCGATGGGTGACCTGTCGAGGCTCCGTCCTGCGTTTCGTCGGGTAGGTTCGACGCCGATGCCGAGCGGCTAGTTCATCTCGCCCGGACGCCTATCTGCACCGTGACGACCATGAAACCCGTGCAACCGCCGGTTCCGGAGGAGAACGACGAGGAGCTTCGCGACGCCCTCGTTCGGATCGACAGGCTGGAGCGCCGCGTCGCCAAGCTCGAACGCCGGGTCGCCGCGACCACGCCGGACGGCTGGGAGTGCACCGTCTGCGGCCGCGGCTGGGTCACCGCGCGCGGCGGCGTGCTCGCCTGCAACCGCTGTTCGTACCGGCGCCATCTCTGAGTCGGACCGGGCCACCGCGCCGACCCGACGCCGGACGCCGTCCGAACCGGCAACCGCGCCGCCGAGGGCCGGGCTTAAGCGCCGGGGCGCCGTCAGTCCGACCGACTCGTGGCGGGGACCGATCGCAAGCGCGTCGACGTGACGACGGGGCCGATCGCGCCCAAGCTCGGCCGGCTCGCGTGGCCGCTGGTGCTGGGGAACCTGCTCCAGACCGTTTACAACGTCGCGGACATGTTCTGGGTCGGCCGCGTGAGCGCCGAGGCCGTCGCCGCGGTGTCGCTGATGTTCCCGCTGTCGTGGATGTTCGTCTCGACGGCGATGGGGATCACCGCGTCGACGATCGCGCTGGTCTCCCAGCACGTCGGCGCCGGCGACGACCGACAGGCCGACCGGGTCGTCGCCCAGACGATCCTGCTGACGCTCGCCGTCTCGGCGGTGCTCGCCGCGGTCGGCTTCGCCGCTCGCCGCGAGCTGCTGTGGCTGATCGGCGCGCGCGGCCAGGTGTTCGTCGAGGCGCTGGCGTACATCGAGGTGATCTTCCTCGCCTTGCCGTTCACGTTCCTGTTTTTCGCGTTCAGAGCGTCGCTGCAGGGCGCCGGCGACACCAAGACCGCGATGTGGCTCGTCCTGCTCTCGGCGGGGCTGAACGTCGTGATCGACCCCTTCTTCGTGCTCGGCTGGGGGCCGTTCCCCGCGTGGGGCACCTTCGGCGCCGCCGTCGCGACGTTCATCTCGCGCGGCGCCGCGACCGCGGCCGGCATCTACGTCCTGCTTCGCGGCGGCTTCGGCGTCCGGCTGCGGCTGGGCGACCTGGAGCCCGACCTCTCGATTCTCCGGAAGCTCGTCGACGTGGGCTACCCCGCGACGCTGGACGGCTGGGCGCGAAGTTTCGCCGCGGTCGTGATGGCCGGGTTCGTCGCGCGCTTCGGCGCCGCGCCGACCGCGGCCTACGGCGTCGGCATCCGGCTGATGTCGATCACCTGGAGCGTCGCTGGCGCCGTCGGGCAGGCCACCGCGACCGGCGTCGGCCAGAACCTCGGCGCGAAGACGCCCGAGCGCGCCGCCAGGGTCACCTGGGTCGCCACCGCGGCGACGATGGCGCTGCTCGCGAGCGTCGCCGCGGTCGTGTTCGCGTTCCCCGCTCAGGCGATGCGGATCTTCATCGACGACCCCGCGGTCGTCGCGGAGGGCGTCCTGTTTCTCCGGATCATCGCGCCGTTCTGGGCCTTCTTCGGCGGCGTGATGGTGATCCAGGGCGGATTTCGGGGCGCGGGCGACACCAGGGTCGCGATGGCGCTGTCGATCCTCTCGCGGTGGGTGTTCCGGGTGCCCGTCGCGATCGCGCTGGCGTTCGCCTGGACGCTGACGATCCCCGGCGTCGACATCACCCTGAACGGGTTCGCGATCGGCGTCGAGGGGATCTGGTGGGCGTTCTCGACGGGCGCGTTCCTGTCGTTCCTCGTGGCGGTGGCGTGGTTCCGTCTGGGGAACTGGCAGGAGGGCGTTATCGAGGAGAGCGAGGAGCCCGGCACCGGACCGGGCCCGGCGGCCGCTGACACCGACGGCGACGCCGAGTTCGTGGACGACTGAACCGCGGCGTCGTGACGCCGACCGTACGCGGCAAATCGGAGCCGGTCGAGAACCTTTTCGGCGATGCATCTCCCAGCCAAATTATGGTCAGGCGATACGAGCACCCGGACGACTTCGACGACCTCTGGGACCTCAAGAGCGCCTTCGAACGCGAACTCGGCGCGAGCACCGGCGGCGACGAGAAGGAAGCCTCCTACGAGGCGAAGCTCGACCGCACCTACAGGGAACGCTATCGCGAGTGGGTCGCCGAGTGCGTCGAGAAAGACGAAGGCTGCATTCACGTCGCTGCGGTCGACGCCGAAGACCAGTCCGCGACGGACGATGACGACGGGCAGACTGCATCGGCCGACGCTCTCGCGGGCTACGCCTTCGTCCTTCCCGAGGAGCTCTCGATGATCTGGGACGCCGCAGTGCTCAACGAGATCTACGTCCGCGAGCCGTACCGCGGCACCGGCGTCGCCGACGACCTGCTCGACGCCGCCGTCGAGACCGCCGAGCGCCAGGATCTCCCGCTCGATCGGCTGGTGTTAGACGTCGACCCGAGCAACGAGCGCGCGCAGGCGTTTTACCGTGGCCACGGATTCGAGCCGTGGGGCGAGATGGTCGCCCGATCGCTGTAAGGCGTCGCAATTTTGTTCTCCTAACCGATCCCCGAAGTCGAGTTTCCTTTCGAAACCGATTTGTCGACACTCCGGCACTCTCCGGCGTGAACGACGACAGGTCGCAGTTCTACGCGCTCTACCTCGTGCGGTTCGCGGAAGGCTTCGGGTTCATCGCGCTGATCACGCTGCTGCCGTACTACATCAACGAACTCGACCCCTCAGCGACGTCGATCTTCGGCGTCACCGTCGGCGCCGGCTTCGTCATCGGGATGTACACCACGGGCTTCACGCTGGCCCAGACCCTCGCGGTGATCCCGCTGTCGTGGGCGGGTGACCGGTTCGACAAACGAACCGTGCTGTTGGCGCTGCTGAGCGTCGGCGCCGTCGCGTACGCGCTCTTCCCGCAGGTCGACTCCAGCCTCTCCTTTATCCTGCTGCGCGGGCTCCAGGGCGTCGCGGTCACCGGTACCAGCCTGATGTCGCTGTCGCTGGTCGGGCAGCTCGCCGACCACGGGACGCGCGCGAACTACATCGGAAAGTCGAACGCCGCGGCGTTCGCGGCCTCGATCGTCGGCAGCCTCAGCGCCGGCGCGGTGTACCAGGAGTTCGGCTTCGGCCCGATCTTCGGCGTGATCGTCGCGCTGACGACGCTGGCGTGGCTGGTGGCGCTCCGATTCCTCCCACGCGACGAGACGCGCGTCTCGGGCTTCCCGTTCTCCGATCTCGCCCTGAACCGCCGGATCCTCACGATCACGAGCTTCCGGTTCCAGTACGCCTTCGCCGTGACGCTCGTTCGGACGTGGGTGCCGATCTACGCCGGCGTCGCCGCGGCGTCGGGCGGACTGGCCTACGGCGCGCTTGCGGTGAGCCTCACGGTCGTCGCCGAGAAGTTCACCAACATGTGCTGCCAGCCGTTCACCGGCCGCCTCTCGGACGACCACGGCCGCGCGCTGTTCGTCTTCGCGGGCGGCGGCGCCTACGGCGTCGTAGCGCTGCTGGTCCCGCTCTCGCCGACGATCGGCGGAGCGTTGGGGCTGCCGGACGCCCTACCCGTGCTCGGGCCGCTCTCGCCGGCGTTCCTCCCGCTGGTGACGCTCTCGGGGCTGCTCGGCGTCGCCGACAGCTTCCGCGAGCCCGCGAGCATGGCGCTCTTTGCCGACGCCGGCACCGAGGACGGCGGCGTGGCGTCGAGCTTCGGCATCCGCGAGCTGGTCTGGCGGCCGGGCAGCGTCGCGGCGCCGCTGCTGGGGGGCTGGCTGATGACCGAGGTGAGCATGGCGTCGGTGTTCTACGTCGGCGGCGCGTTCGCGCTCACCGGCGTCGGCGCGTTTCTGGCGATCCTCGTGCGGCTCCACGGGCGGCGGGCGCTCGCGGAGTGGTAACCTGCGTCGGCGAAGGGACGCCGCTACGAAACCGCCTTCAGTCGTCGGCGGGCAGGAACCCGTCGTGGGACTGCGGGTCGACGACGAACTCCTGCAGGCGGTCGTCGCCGCCGCGGAGGTCGTCAACCCACCGCCGGACGTCGGCGCCGAACAGCTGGAGGCCACGGAGCAGGTCGGACTGGTGGATGCCGCCGGCCAGCGGTGACTCTGGCGAGCGCAGCGCGGCGATCATCGACCACATCGTGCAGGTCGCCGCCGCGCCCAGCGCCGAGAACGTCATCCCGAGGGTCAAAAATGTCATCGAGTAGACGCCGCCGACGATCATCGACGGCAGGCTGGTCGCCAGCGGCACCCGGGCGCTGGCGTCGCGGATCGTCGGCGCGAGGAACAGTACCGACAGCGAACTTCCGGCCATGAAGACGAAGTCCTGCCACATCACTGTCGAATCACTCCCGTTCTGAACTGGTTTCGCTCGTTCATACTCCCCTATAGCAGCGATAGCCGTTAGTTTCGATCGGCTATTCGGTTAGGGGGCACCCCCGGGGGGAGGGGCTATAGGGATTCATGTGCGAGAGCGAGACAGACTATCACACCGCCGGAGGGCGTCGGGTAATCCTGGATTGTTCTCGTCGCGACGATCCGCACTCGGCGGGAACCGATCCCGCCGGTCGCGATCGGCGCGCGGGCCGCCGCGGCTCGACGCCGCCGCACCTCGATCGCGGATCGACCTCGCATAGGCCGTGCTTTCGAACCAGCGAGCCGAGGGAATCCGGCCCGACGCGAGACAAGGTGCCGCCCGCGTCGGACGCCGTTCGTCGGCCGAGGGCAAAGCCTAACCCGGTGCCGGCCGACGGATCGGTCATGAGCGACCTCCGCGACGCCGCCGAGACCGCGGTGCGCCAGTGCCTGGCGCTCGACCCCGAGGAGTCCTGCGTGATCGTCACCGACGACAAGCGCGAGCCGATCGGCGAGGCGCTGTACGACGTCGCCAGCGAGATCGACGACGAGGCGACGATTCTCCGGTACCCCCCGGGCGACCAGCACGGCGAGGAGCCGCCCGCGCCCGTCGCCGTAGCGATGGCCGACGCAGACGTGTTCCTCGCGCCGACGACCAAGAGCATCAGTCACACCCGCGCTCGCGGGGACGCCTGCGACGCCGGCGCCCGCGGCGCGACGCTGCCCGGCATCACCGAGGACGTCTTCACGGCCGGGCTGGACGCCGACTACGAGTCGATCGACGCCGAGTGCGACCGGATGCTCGACCTCGTCGAGGACGCCGAGGAGGTCCGCGTGACGACGCCCCAGGGTACCGACATCACCTTCGGCATCGGCGCCCGCGAGTGGCTCGCCGACACCGGGATGGTCCACGAGCCCGGCGACTTCTCGAACCTGCCCGCCGGCGAGGTGTTCGTCAGTCCCGAGACCGCCACGGGCACGTTCGTCGTCGACGGGACGATGCGCCCCCACGGGCTGCTCGACGAGGGCCAGCGGCTTCGCTTCGAGGTCGAGGACGGCTTCGTCACCGAGATCTCGGACGACGAGATCCGCGAGCAGGTCGAGACGGCCGCCGAAGAAGTCGGTCGAGACGCTTACAACCTCGCGGAGCTCGGCATCGGCACGAACCTCGCGGTCGACGAGCTCGTGGGGTCGGTGCTGCTCGACGAGAAGGCCGGCGGCACGGTCCACATCGCGATCGGTGACGACGCGGGCATCGGCGGCGACACCGACGCGCCGCTGCACCTCGACGGCATCCTCCGGGAGCCGACCGTCGAGGTCGACGGCGAGGCGATCGAACTGCCCGCCGTCGATCGGTAGGGTCGGCACCAGTAGGGTCGCCAGCGGTTGTCGCCGGTAAGGTCGGCGGTGGTCGGCTGCAAGGACGCCTTACCGCCTCTCGATGCGGACGGTAATGGCAAACACTAAATACAATCGCGGCACGGTGTCGATTTCTGCGTGGAATTTTTGTGGGTCAAGTCCCTATCCATACCCGTATGGGATTCGGTAGCTACGATGAGTCCGAACAGGACAACCAGGATTTTGACGCCGACATCGACGACGAGGGCGTAGACTCGTCGAGCAACGAACACGACGGGGACGTAGAGTTCGAGATCGGCGCATCGAACGACGAACTCCTCGATCGGCTACAGGACATCAAAGACGATTGAAGCCCGGCACGCGGGCGCTCGGCGTCGCCGAATCGTACGACGGGTCGCGGGATGCCGAGGAGTCGACGCTGGCGGGCGCGGTCGTGCGCGCGGACCGCGCGGTCGACGGAGTCCGGTTCGAGCGCTGTACGGTCGGGGGCACCGACGCCACCGAGAGCGTCCGATCGCTGACCGATCGGCTCGCGCGCGAGGACGTTCGCTACGTTTTTCTGGCGGGTATCGCGCTGTCGTGGTACAACGTCGTCGACCTGTACGGCGTCCACGACGCCGTCGATCGGCCGGTGCTGTCGGTAACGTTCGAGGAGAGCGACGGGCTGGAAGCGGCCATCGCCCAGGCGTTCGAGGGCGACGCGCTGGAGCGGCGGCTCGAACTGTACCGCGCCCAGCCGCCGCGGCGTCGCGTCGAGGTGAACGACCAGGAGGTGTTCGTGCGCTGCGTCGGCGCCGGTGAGGAGACCGCCGAGCGGCTGGTGCGGGAGTTCACGCCCGCCGGCGGGCGCCCGGAACCGCTCCGGGTGGCCCGCCAGGTCGCCAGAGCGGGCCACGCGTACCGGTTCGGAGAGTAGCTCGCGCTATGACCGCGGCGGGACGTACAGGTTCACGGTCTCGAACGGCGCCTCGCCGTCGTTCGTGATCTCGTGGCCCTCGCCCGCTTCGATGCAGACCAGATCGCCGGCCTCGACTCGGTGGTCCTCGCCCTCGACGGTGACGACCGCCGATCCCGAGGCGGCGAACAGCCACTGGTCGCTGTCGGGGTGGCGGTTGTCCGGCCCGCCGACCGTGCGGCCGGGGTCGACGGTCATCTGGGCGGCCTGGGCGTCGTCGGTCTCCACGACGACCTCGAAGTACCCCTCGAAGTCGAGCGAAGCGCGTCGCATAGACGTATTTTCGTCGGGATGATCGAGTGCATTTCGACTCACGCCGTGACCGCGTCACCCAGCTCCGGCGCGCTGGCGTCGAACCCGCCCTCGCGCAGTTCCTCGGCGAAGGCGACGCAGCGGTCGCCGTGGTTCACCAGAATCTCGGCGTCGCGGTAGTCCTCGAGCAGGGACAGGATTCCGTCACGGTCGGCGTGAGCCGAGAAGTCGTACTGCTCGACCCGGGCGCTCACCGGCATCACGCGGCCGTCGATCTCGGCGCTGCCGGTCTCCAGAAGGTCTCGGCCGGGCGTCCCCTCGACCTGATAGCCGGTCATCGTGATCTTGTTGGTCGGGTTGGCACGGATCTCGGGGATGTACGTCATCGCGGGGCCGCCCGAGAGCATCCCGCTCGTCGTCACGATCGCGGTCTGCTGGTCGGCGATGCGTTTCCGTTGCCCGTCGCGCCCCGTGACGACGCGGGCGTGAGACTTCGCGCGCCGCAGGGCGTCGGCGTCGCGGACGAACTCGGGATGGCGGCGGAGCATCTCGGTGACCTCCGTGCCCATGCCGTCGACGTAGCATGGAACGTCGTGGGCCTCGCAGAGCAGCAGCATCTCCTGGGTGCGCCCGATCGCGAACGCGGGCACGACGACCGTCCCGCCCTCCCACAGCGTCGTCTCGACGCTCTCGACGAACCGCTCCTCGACGACCGAGCGGTCCTCGTGGTCGACGTCGGAGTACGTGCTTTCGCAGAGCACGACGTCGGCGTCGGGCCGCGCGGTGGTGCCCGAGACGAGGCGCTGATCCCCGGTGTGAAAGTCGGCCGTGTAGAACAGTCGCGTCTCGCCGTCGTCGACGAGCACGTGCGCCGACCCTGGGATGTGGCCGGCGTCGAAGAACGTCACCTCGTGGCCCGCCGCCTCGAACGTCTCCCGGTAGCCGTGGGGCTCCGAAACTTGCGTCACGCGCCGGACGTCGTTCTCGGTGAACGGACACTGCATGGTTCCGCCGTGAAGCTTCAACGTGTCCCGCGCGAGCGTCAGCGCGAGCTCCCGGGTCGGCGGCGTCCAGTGGATCGGCGGTCGGGCGCTCCCGCTCAGCAGCGACGGGATCGCCCCGACGTGATCGAGGTGGCCGTGGCTCGCGACGACGGCGTCCAGATCGACGTCGCCGACGGGGTACCGCGGTGGGTTGTCCGTCAGGACGCCGTAGTCCAGCAGCAGCGAGTCGTTGACGAGGATCGCGCTGCGGCCGACCTCGCGGGCACCGCCCAGAATCCGGAGTTCCATTGCCGGAGTAAAGCGACCCGAGCGGCTTCCCTTCGTCGGTCGCCCCGCCCCGAACGCCGTTTCAATACGCTTTTGAGTCGCCACCCGCTCTTTTCGCTCATGGCAAGCTTTCAGGTCGTCGTCGCGGACCCCGAAACGGGCGCGACGTACCAGCGCGACGTAGACGGACAGGACGCCAACCGCTTCATCGGCCGATCGCTCGGTCAGGACGTCGACGGCGGCGCCGTCGGCCTCGACGGCTACACGCTCGAACTCACCGGCGGCTCCGACGACGCCGGGCGCCCGATGCGCGAGGACGTCGACGGGCCGGACCTCCGCGAAGTGCTGCTGACCGGCGGCGTCGGCTACGACCCCTCCCGCGACGGCGAGCGCAAGCGCGTCACCGTCCGCGGCGCCGAGGTCAGCGACGCGGTCGCCCAGATCAACGCCAAGATCACCGGTCGCGGCTCCACCGACGTCGAGGAGCTGCTCGGCGAGGGCGGCGAGGACGCCGAGGACGCCGACGACGAGGAGTAACTCCCCGACTTTTTCGTCGATCGACGCCCGACAGCCGCGGCACCGTTCCTCGGATCGCAACTGCCGTAGAAGCTCTTTACTCCCGTTCAGACGCCGTCTACCGTTCCTCACGCTGCGCATACTAATGACGGAAGTCGATGATTACGAGACAACGTGGGGGAGCTTCGGCATCGATCCGCGGCGGCGGGTCGCGTCGCCCGCAGGATCGCGATCGTCGTCGGCGTCGTTCTGGTAGCGACGGCGTCGGTCGGCGCGGTCGCGGGTTCGGCCTCCGCGACAGCGGGCGAAAACGCCACTGCGAGCGACGCTGCCGAACCGCACGTCGTCGACGCCTCGGTCAACGAACTCGACGACGGCCGGGCGGTACTCCTCGTCGTCCTCGATACCGACACCGGGACCGAAACCGTCGTGACCGAACTCGACCGCGATCGCGGCGACGCGGAACGTGACGATGCCGAATCCGCACCATCGATCGACGAGTTCCCTGATGGGATCGACATCAGAAATCTGTCCGACGCCGGCTTCGAGAACGTGTCCGTCGACGGCATCGATCTCTCGAACGGGTCGTCGGATCTCGTCGCCGCGGAGAACCTCACGGGCGTCGACGGCGTCGCGGGCGCGACAGCCAACGGATCGCCGGCGGACGCCGACGCGCCCGGATCGATCGGCGGCGACCCGATCGACGTGTCGCTGCTCGACGTTCCGGACGGGCTCCGGTCGCCGCCCGAGCGCCTGACGCGGGCCGTCTCCCGGGAACCGGCGTTCGGCGCCGGCTGGCTGCTCCCCGGCGCGCTCGCGGCGCTGGGCGGGGCGATGGCGACGCTCGGCGTCGGCGCGCTGGCGATCTGGCGACGCACGTTTTAAGCGCAGCGGGACCGGACCAACCGGTGATGGCAGACCGCGTCGCCTCCGACCACGAGTCGATCACGACCGTCCGCGCCACGCTGGCCCGGCGCGGGTCGACGAGCCGCCCGGCGATCGAACTTCCCGACGAGCAAAGCTCGTCGAGCCCCGACTCGGCGTCGTCTCGTCGGGACGCCGACGCGTTCCCCGCCGGCGAGGTCGTCCGCCTCGTCGTGGACGGGAGCGAGCGCCACGCGAAGATCGAGGAGTACGCCGGCGACCGGTCGATCCCCGGCGCCTACGACGCGCCCTCGATGGCGCGCGATCCGGACTCGGCGTCGAACCGGCTCGTCGAGTGGGCCGACGACAAGGGGCTGGAACTCGGCCAGTCGGTGCTCGTCGACGTGATCGAGGAGGGGTTCAAGTACGGCGTCCGCGAGCCCGGCGAGCGCGTCTTCTACGACGCCACCGAGGCGCCCGACGACAGCCTGGCGTCGATCGCACAGCAACTGGAAGACAACTGAGGTCGGCTACAGCATGGAACGCTGGCTCCGGATTCTGTCGAAGATCGATTACTACCACCATCCCGTGATCGGGGCCGTCGGACTGGCCTACACGCTGGCGTTCCACGAACCGGGCATCCACCGAATCGGCGTCGGACCGGTGTCGTTGGACGCGTTCTACGTCACCGTCGTTGCGTTTTCCGTCCTGTTACTGCTCTCGCTCGTCGATTCGTACGATCCCGACGACTACCGGGTCGAACTGCCAGACTCCGACGAGTGAATCGCCGAAAGGCCGACCGGAATTCAGTGGCCAATCACCGAGTAGCGAGCAAACGCGTAAGCAGGCCACCCACCAGCACGCTTTTCAGAGACTCTTCGAGAGAAAAGATATGAATGTCACTCTACTGGGAAGCGGAGAAATGACGGGCGTCCCGCCGATGTTCACGGACCTGGAGTCGATCGGCGCCGAACGACGACGCCGTCGGCCGGGACTCCTCGTCGAAACTGCGGCGGCGACCGTCATGCTCGACGTCAGTCCTGACGTGCGCGAACAGGTCCTCGAAGCCCAGATCGACACGCTCGACGCCGCGTTCGTGACGCATTTCCACCACGATCACGCCGGCGGCATCGACGACCTCGGTCTCCTCGTGCCGCACGTGGGGACCGACGTTCGTATGACCGAAACTGCAATCAGTCATCTCCGAAACGAACGCGAGTACCTGGTCGACGATATCGACGTTGAGACCATCCAACACGGTGATCAGGTCACAGTCGGAGATCTCACCGTCGTTCCGTTCCCGGTCGCGCACGGTCGACCGGAGTTCGATACGGTCGGATTCGCGGTGTATCACGAGGGGACCAAAGTGGTGTACGCTCCGGACGTCGAACGATTCTGTCCCGATCGACCTGCAGGCGCCGAATACCGGGACGCCGATCTCCTGTTCGTGGAGGGGTCGCCGATCCTTCAAGAGGACCTGTACGACGAGATCGACTTCGTGGAGATAGTCGGCGAAGCGGCGGCGGATCGAACGGTCCTCGTCCACGTCAACGAATTTTTCGACGGTCCGACGGAAACGATGGTCGAAACCGCCGAAGAACACGGGTTCGAGTTGGGACAGGATTTCGAGACGTATCTGGGTTGAGTAGATCCATCGGAATCAGTAGCAATTAGTCTGCGAAATCGAGGTGAGAGTACGTTCGGCTATGTACTCCTCATAGCAGGATTAAGGTAAGACAATTGACTTCTCCCGGTGGATGCCCTCCATACACAGACGATCGCTGCTCGCCGGTGCGGGGGCGGCACTCGTCGGCGTCTCGGGGTGTACCACCCAGAGTTCGTCGCCGACGCCCGCCCACTGGGTGACAGTGTATCTCGCCGACCGTGAAGAGACGTACGACGTCGGCGTCACCGTGAGAGACGACAGCGGCGACGCCGTCTTCGAGAAGGACTACGCCCTTTCGGACAGCAACGAGGCCGACGAGCACGCTCCGTTTCCCGAGGCGACCGACCCCGAGACCGTCGTCGTGACGGTCGACGGAACCCGGTTCGAACGCGACTGGCCGGGGTTCGAGCAGCCCGAGCTCCCCTGCGACGATCCCAACTGGGCCGGGATCGAACTCTGGATCGAAACTGGGACTGACGGGACGCCGGAGCTCCGCATGGGGGCGGACTGCCAGCACGTGACGATGGAGTGACGATCGCACCGACTCCACTCGTCGGTCGTTCAGGCTGCCCGGATCACGAAATCGACCAGTTCGGACCGGAGAACGCTATTACTCGTCGGGGTACTTCGGCTCGCGCTTCTCGGCCCGTTCGAGCGCCGTCCGGATCACGTCCTCGACGTCCCCGTGGAACTCGTCGCCGTGGCCGGCGTACATGTGCTCGACACCGTCAGACCGTCGGTCTGACGAGCCAGCACTCGCTTCGCTCGCGCTAACCGAGTCGGGAAGCCGCTCCAGAATCCGCTCGATGCTCTCGATCAGCACCTCGCGGGACTGGCCGGCCATGTCGGTCCGACCGAAGCTGCCGTAGTCGAACGCGCCGTCGTCGTGGACGACGACGTCGCCGCTGAAGATCGTCGACTCGCTGAGCAGCGAGACGTGATCGTCCGCGTGCCCGGGCGTGTGGACCACGTCGAAGGACTCGTCGCCGATCGCCACTTCGTCGCCGTCGGCGATCTCGTGCGTCCGGCGCGGGTGGTCGGCGTAAGCGTACAGCTCGGCGCCGAACGCGTCGAGCACGGCGTCGAGCTCCTGGACGTGGTCGCCGTGCTGGTGGGTCAGCACGACGGCGTCCAGCGAATCGGTGTGCTCGGCGACGACGTCCTCGACGCCCGGCATCGCGCCGGCGTCGACCAGCACGTCGCGCTCGCCCAGCGCGAGGTAGGCGTTGCAGGTGAAACTCTCGGCGTCGGCCGTGACGGTGACGACGTCCATGCGCGGGTGGACGGACGCCAGCGTCGAAAAACGGTGGGGTTGCGGCGAGGGCCATCGGCGTCGTGCCGACGCCGATCCCGGCTACGATTTATCCAGCACGAAGTAGAAGTGCCCGCCCTCCTCGTCCACGCCGTACAGCGTCTCGATCGACCACGGCGTCTCGGCGACGAGCTCACGGAGCGCGTCGGGAGAGAACATCATCAGGGTGATCGGATCGCCGATCGCTCCGTCGTAGACGGTACGGAACGTCCGCGTCGCGGTGCCGTCCGAGACGTCGCCGAGGTACTCGCGGAACTCCGGCGGCGCCTCTGTCGGGTCCGAGACGTCCGCGATCACCCGTCCGTCCGGCCCCGTGAGCTCGGCGAAGGCGTCGAACAGCTCGCGGACGCCGTTCCGATCGCCGGCGACGCCCACCTGCTGGCCGGCGACGAGCACCGTGTCGAAGCTGTCCCCGAACAGTCCGGGGTCGCCCATGTCGCCGACGACCGCGTTCTCGACGCCCCGATCGCGCGCCACCGCGACGGCGCCGGGGCTGCGGTCGACGCCGACGACGTCGTACCCCTGCTTTTGGAGCCACAACGCGGTGCGCCCGGCGCCGCAACCGGCGTCGAGCACCCGTCCACTGACGTCCGCGAAGGCCTCGTGTTCGACCTCGGGCCACGCATCGGGACCGGAAAAGTACCACTCCAGAGGCGCCTCGCTCTCCTCGCCGTCGTCCCGACGGTGGCGGGGCTGCTCGTCGAGCTCGCCCTCGTGGTAGTCCCAGACCATGCGGCCGAACGGGCCGGAGCGTTCGCGCGCGGACGAATCCATGCGATCGGGCGTTCGCCCGGCGGTCACTTCATCGGTTCGATCGCCGGAAGAAACAGCGTTGGCGGCAGTCGACCGCGAGCGCGCGACGCGACGTCGCTCCGACGGCGTCGACGTGGCTCCCCGGCGCCCTCGGTGCCCGCGGCGGGGCTCCGCCCGCAAAGGAACAAGATTTTAAGCTACGGTCGGGTAGATGCGCCCACTATGGGTAAGAAATCGAAGGCCAAGAAGAAGCGCCTCTCCAAGCTGGAGCGCCAGAACAGCCGCGTTCCGGCGTGGGTCATGCTGAAGACGGACCGTGAAGTCACTCGCAACCCCAAGCGGCGCAACTGGCGGCGCCAGAGCACTGACGAATAATGAGCGCCGGTGAGTTCGAGGAGCGGGTCATGACCGTTCCCCTGCGCGACGCCAAGGCCGCACCCAAGCACGAAGCCGCCGACAAGGCGATGAAGCTCCTCCGCGAGCACCTCGCCAAGCACTTCTCCGTCGACGGAGAGCAGGTCCGCCTCGACCCCTCGATCAACGAGGCGATCTGGTCCCAGGGCCGCAAGAAACCGCCGAGCAAGCTCCGCGTGCGCGCCGCCCGATTCGAGGAAGAGGGCGAGGCAATCGTCGAAGCCGAGCACGCAGAGTAACTTTGCTTCGCGCCGCGTTCACAGGATCGGCGTACGTCGGCGTCTTCGCGCGCGCCACGGACGATCACCTGCTGGTGCGTCCCGACGCCGACGACGATCTGATCGAAGATCTGGGCGACGAGCTGGGCGTGCCGGCCACGCCCACGACGATCGCCGGCTCGGCCACCGTCGGCGCGCTCGCCGTCGGTAACGAGAACGGACTGCTGGTCAGCAGTCGCGTCACCGACCGCGAGCGCGACCGGCTCGCCGAGGCCGTCGACGCCCCGATCGTCGAACTGCCCGGTCGGATCAACGCCGCCGGGAACGTCGTACTCGCCAACGACTACGGCGCGTACGCCCACCCGGAGCTGCCCGAGGAAGCGATCGACGCCGTCGAGCGCGCGCTCGAGGTCCCGGTCGAGCAGGGCGACCTCGCGGGCGTCCGGACCGTCGGGACGGCCGCCGTCGTCAACGACGAGGGCGTGCTCTGTCACCCCAAGACGTCCGACTCCGAACTCGACTACCTCGAGGACCTGCTCGACGTCCGCGCCGACGTCGGGACGATCAACTACGGCGCGCCGCTGGTCGGCTCGGGCCTGCTCGCCAACGAGCACGGCTACGTCGTCGGCCAGGACACCACCGGCCCCGAGCTGGGTCGGATCGAGTCGGCGCTGGGCTACATCGACTGATCGGCCAACGCCGGCCGCGACGCCGCTGTCCTGCAGATTTCGACGCTCCGATCGCCGATCCTCGACCCGGTACGGAAGGGAAGATTCTTCCGACTCCCCGACGCAGGTTAGGACATGAACCAGTATTCGGTTAGCGGACGGTTCGAGGCCCGCGACGGGTGGGAAACGTTCCAGACAGAGGTAGAGGCCGAGAACGACGACGTCGCCGAGGAGTACGTCTACTCGAACTTCGGCAGCAAGCACGGTCTGAAGCGCCGCCAGATCGAGATCGACGAGGTGGCACAATGATGGGCGGTGGCGGCGGCGGTCAGCAGCAACTGCAGGAACTCAGCCAGCAGCTCCAGGAGCTCCAGGAGCAGATCGAGGCCCTTGAGGGCGAAGTCGACGATCTGCAGCAGGAGAAGACCGAGGTCGACGAGGCCATCGAGGCCATCGAGACGCTCGAGACCGGCTCGACCGTGCAGGTCCCGCTGGGCGGCGACGCCTACCTCCGCGCGGAGGTCCAGGACATCGACGAGGTCATCGTCAGTCTCGGCGGCGGCTACGCGGCAGAGCAGGAGCAGGGCGACGCCGTCGACACGCTCGAGAACAAGAAGGAGACGCTCGACGACCGCATCGACGAGGTCAACGAGGAGATCGCCGAACTCGAGACCGAGAGCGAGCAGCTCGAGCAGAAGGCTCAGCAGCTCCAGCAGCAGCAGATGCAACAGCAGATGCAGCAGATGCAGGGCGAGGAAGAAGGCGACGAGTAGCGCATGTTCGACAGCCTGAAGGACAAGCTCGGGAGCTTCCGGGAGGACGTCGAGGAGACCGCCGAGGAGAAGGCGGCGGAAGCCGAGAGCGAGGACGCGGCCGCGGAAGCCGAAGCGGTCGAGGAGACCGAGGATGACGCCGCGGAAGCCGACGCTGGTGCCGCCGATTCGGATGCCGCAGACGCCAAAGCGGCCGCCGCGGCGGCCCGGTCCGACGCGACCCAGCCTGAGGGCGACGACGCCGAGCACGGAGCCGAAACAGAGATCGAGGCCGACGCCGGCGAGTCGACGGACGCCGAGGCGTCGAGCGACGCCGACGAGTACGGCGGCGCGGACGTCGCCGGCGCCGTCACCGACACCGTCGCCGAGGACGAGGAGGACGGCGGACCGGGCTTCGCCAAGCGCGCGAAGTCGTTCGCGACCGGCCAGACCGTCATCGAGGAGGAAGACCTCGAAGCGCCCCTCGAGGAGCTCGAGATGGCGCTGCTCCAGAGCGACGTCGAGTTCAGCGTCGCCCAGGAGATCATGGCGACGCTCCGCGAGGAGCTGGTCGGCGAGACCCACCGGTTCACGAAGTCGACGACCGGCGTCGTCCAGCGCGCGCTCAAGAACGCCCTGCTGGAAGTGATCAGCGTCGGGCAGTTCGACTTCGACGAGCGCGTCGCCGAGGCCGACAAGCCCCTGACGATCGTGTTTACGGGGGTAAACGGCGTCGGCAAGACCACCTCGATCGCCAAGATGGCCCGCTACTTCGAGGAGCGCGGGCTCTCGACGGTGCTGGCCAACGGCGACACGTACCGCGCCGGCGCCAACGAGCAGATCGAGGAGCACGCCGAGGCGCTGGACAAGAAGATCATCACCCACGAGCAGGGCGGGGACCCCGCCGCGGTGATCTACGACGCCGTCGAGTACGCCGAGGCCAACGACGTCGACGTCGTGCTCGGCGACACGGCCGGGCGCCTCCACACCAGCGACGACCTGATGGAGCAGCTCTCGAAGATCGACCGCGTGGTCGATCCCGACATGACGCTGTTCGTCGACGAGGCCGTCGCCGGGCAGGACGCCGTCCAGCGCGCCAAGCAGTTCAACGACGCCGCCGAGATCGACGGCGCCGTCCTGACGAAGGCCGACGCCGACGCGCAGGGCGGCGCGGCGATCTCGATCGCCCACGTGACGGGCAAGCCGATCCTCTTCCTGGGGACCGGTCAGGGGTACGACGACATCGAGCCGTTCGACCCCGAGGAACTCGTCGATCGCCTGCTCGGCATCGACGGGTAGCGCGGTCGCCCGCCGCCGGCGCACGGGCGCCCCACGTTTCTTTTCGGAGCGCGTCGAAGTCCGGCCCATGTCGCTCGATCCGGACGCCGTCGAGGCCGTCGCGTTCGACTCCTACGGCACCATCGTCGACGTGACGACCGTCGAAGAACCGCTCGCCGAGCACGTCGACTCGCCCGAACTCGTCTCGAAGATCTGGCGCGAGCGCTCGCTCAACTACGCGATGGTCGCCAACCACGTCGGCGAGTACGACTCGTTCTACGAGTACAACCGCGCCGCGCTGGAGTACGCGCTGGACGCCGCGGGCGCCGAGACGACCGCCGAGGAGCGCGAGGCGATCCTCTCGACGTACGACGAACTGGACGTGTTCGAGGACGCCCCGGAAGGGATGGAACGGCTTCACGAGGCGGGCTACGACCTGTACGTCCTCTCGAACGGCAGCCCCGAGATGCTCGACACGCTGCTCGATCACGCCGGCATCGACGAGTACGTCGAGGACGCGATCAGCGTCGCCGAGGTGGAGACGTTCAAGCCCGACGCCGAGGTGTACCGCCACGCCGCCGACCGGATCGGCGAGCCGATCGAGGACGTCGCGTTCGCCGCGGCGGGCTGGTGGGACGTGCCGGGCGCCGTCGACGCCGGGATGCAGGGTGCGTGGGTGAACCGATCGGGGACGATGTGGGGTCCCTACGAGATCGAGCCGGACGTGCCGGTCGAGTCGTTCCACGAGTTGGCCGACGAGTTGGACGCCTGAGCGGCACGGATACTATCAGCAACGACCATCATAGATAGCGGAGACACTCGCCTGCACCCCGGACCGGCGTCAGGTGTCGCCGTGACGCGGGGGGCTTTAGGCGTGGGCGTAGTTTCGTCCTACGACAAATGGCAACGAGTATCACGGTTCTGAAACGCGTTGAACGGAGGTGCTTGAAATGAATACGGTAGAGCAGTGGAAGCAGGACAAGCACCCGCTGGACGTCATCGAGGACGTCAAGGAGTACGCCGAGAAGGGGCTGGGGTTCGAGGAGATCGTCGCGGCCGAGGACGACGGCGAGTTCGAGCGCCTGAAGTGGGCCGGGATGTACGCCCACGGGAAGCACGAGGACTACTACATGATGCGGACGAAGGTGCCGGGCGGGCGCCTGACGCCCGAGCAGGCCGAGGTGATCGGCGAGGTCGCCGACGAGTACGCCACCGCGCCCGACGAACACGGCGGCGCCGAGCAGAACGAGCTGTGGGGCGACGCCTACCTCGACATCACGACGCGCCAGGACATCCAGAAACACTGGGTCGAGATCGAGGACGTCCCCGAGATCTGGGACCGGTACGACGAGGTCGGGCTGACGACGATCCAGGGCTGCGGCGACTCGGCGCGCAATGTGCTGGGCTGTCCCGCCGCGGGGCTGGACGACCACGAGTGCTTCGACGCCCAGCCCGTCATCGACACAGTTTCGGACTTTTTCACCGAGAACCGGGAGTACGGCAACCTTCCGCGGAAGTTCAAGATGACGATCACCGGCTGCAAGCACGACTGCGCGCAGTCCCAGATCAACGACGTCGGCATGACGCCCGCCAGGAAGGAGATCGACGTCTCCGGCGAAGCCGGAGGCTCGTCGGACGGGTCCGACGGTGGCGAGGAGTACTACGGCTTCCACGCCCGCGTCGGCGGCGGGCTCTCTGACGGTCCGCGGATGGCCTCGAACCTGGACGTGTTCGTCCTGCCCGAGGACGCCGTCGAGTTCTGCCGCGCGGTCGCCCAGACGTTCAAAGAGCTGGGCGATCGGAACAACCGCGGCGTCTGCCGGATGCGCTACCTCGTCGAGCAGCTCGGTCCCGAGAAATTCGAGGAAGCCATCCGCGAGCGCTGTTCGGTCGACCTGCACGAGCGGGGCACCGACCTCACCGAGGGGTACGCCGGCGACCACGTCGGCGTCCACGACCAGCGCGAGGACGGGCTCAAATACGTCGGCTTCAACGTGATCACGGGCCGGATGGGCGGCGACGAGTTCGCCGCGGCGGCGCGGGCGGCCCGCGAGTACGGCACCGACGAGTCGACGGTCCGCCTCGCGACCGACCAGAATTTCCTGATCACCCATATTCCGGCGGAGAACGTCGACGACCTCCTCGCGGAACCGTTCGCGGCGGACTACCAGCCCGATCCCGGCCCGTTCTCGCGCGGCGCGGTGGGCTGCACGGGCAGCGAGTTCTGCAACTACGGCATCATCGAGACCAAGAAGCGCACGAAGCGCTGGGCGCGCGAGCTCGACGCGCAGATCGAGACGCCGGACGATCTGGACGTCGTGCGGATGCACATGTCGGGCTGCTCGGCCTCCTGCGCCCAGCCCCAGATCGCCGATATCGGATTTCGGGGGGAGACCGTCCAACTCGACACCGACGATGACGGCGACGCCGACGACCTCGTCGAGGGGATGGACTTCGGGCTGGGCGGCAGCCTCGGGTCGGACAACGAGTTCCTCGACTGGGTCGAGAGCGCCGTCCCAGCGGACGCCGTGATCCCGGCGCTCGAACAGCTGTTCGACGCCTACGCGGAGGATCGGGCGGACGGCGAGCGGTTCTACGAGTGGACTCGCGGCGTCGACAACGACCGGCTCCGGGCGATCATGCGAGACGCCGACGCGCCCGTGTCGAAGGGGGTGGCCGCGGATGACTAGCGAGGACCCGAACGCCGACGATCAGCCACTCCCCGGCGTCCCCGAGACAGCGGACGACGAGGACGCCGACGAACAGAGTTCGTCGAGCCCTCGCTCGGCGTCGCCTCGCGAGGACGCCGCGTCGGTGCCGAGCGTCGACGGCGCCGGCGTCGAGCGTCCGGCGACCGAGTCGGGAACGGTCCCGGCCGATCAGGTCGGACCGGAGGACGATACGGACGCCGGGGACGCCGCTTCTGACGGGGTAACCCCGGACGAGTCGGGCGACGACTGCGGCTGCAGTTCCTGCGGCTGCGACGACGGCGGAGGCGAGCGGGCAGTCGCGGACGGCGGAGCGACGCCCGCCAACGTCTCGCCGGACGGCCAGCTCGTTAACGTCGAGTTCACCGACCCCGCGGAGGGCGTCAGTCAGGAGATCGACGGCGAGGGCTCCGATCCGCCGGACAGGCGCGTCCAGCTGCCGGAGGGCGCCGACTTGGAGACGCCGGGCTACGAGATCCGCTCGGCGATGAACGACATCGAGACGCCCGACGAGAAGACCTGGTTCATGGAGCTCGACGAGGCCGTCATCGACGAGGGCAGGTGTATCCAGTGTGGCACCTGCGTCGCGGCGTGCCCCTCCGACTCGATCGGCATCGGCGACGACGATCTGCCGGAGCTCGTCAAGATGTGCACGGGCTGCTCGCTGTGCTGGGACTTCTGCCCGCGCGGCGGGCTGCGCTACGAGCGCCAGTGGAAGATCACCGGGGGCGACGACAACGTCTCGGGCGCGGGCGACCCGATCACGGAGTTCTCCGCGCGCGTCGAGGACGACTGGCGCGAGGGCAGCCAGGACGGCGGCGTCGTCACGAGCGTCCTGATCCACCTGCTCGAGGCGGGCGAGATCGACGGCGCGCTGATCGCGACCGAGTCCGACGAGGAGGCCTGGAAGGCCGAGAGCTTCCTCGCGACCACGCCCGAGGAGCTGATCGAGAACACCGGGACGATCTACAACCAGACGATGGCGCTGGGCAACCTCGGACTCGACCAGTGGGAGCACAAGCTCCCCGACGAGGATCCCGAAGACCTCTCGCTCGCGCTCGTGGGCACGCCCTGCGAGATAGAGGGGATCCGCGCGCTGCAGGACTTCGAGTGGGACTACCAGAGTCAGGACGCCGGCGTCCGGGCGATCGACTACACGGTCGCGCTGATGTGCACGAAGAACTTCAACTACTACTCGCTGATGGGCGAACAGTTAGAGGAAGAGCGCGGCATCTCACCCGACGAGATCGGGAAGATGGACGTGCTCGACGGCGAGATGCGCGTCTACGACCACGACGGCGAGTCGCTCCTGATCGAGGACGTCGAGAACTTCCACGACGCCGCCCTCAAGGGCTGCGACGAGTGCGCCGACTTCACCGGCTACTGCGCGGACCTGACCGTGGGGTCGGTCGGTTCGAGCGACGAGTTTTCCAGCGTGATCGTCCGCACCGAGACGGGGCTGGACGCCTGGAAGCTGACCGAGCCCGACCTGGAGTACCACGATCTGGAGGATCGGGGCGCCGTTGGCGGCCTCCAGAGCTGGGACAAGAAGAAGGCGTTCGACTCGCTGGAGCGCCCCTTCGACCCCGACGCGCCGCGCTTCATCGACTACACCGACCACGCCGAGCAGTACGGTACGGAGATGAACCCCCACGACGCGGGGCACTGAAGCGGGACGACCCCCCACACGGCGGTCGGACGCCGCGAGGTAGAGCCGCGGCGTCAGGGGGCACTGCTACACCCCCCAGAAGAACGCGATGCCCAGCGTCGTGACGACCAGCATGATCGCCTGCAGCGGCGCGCCCACCCGGAAGTAGTCCGAGAAGCGATAGCCGCCGGGGCCGTACACCATCAGGTTCGTCTGGTAGCCAATCGGCGTCAGCACCGACGTGCTCGCCGCGAACGTGACCGCCAGCACGAACGCAAACGGTTCCGCGCCGATCCGGCTCGCCGCGTCGACGCCGACCGGGATCATCAGCACGACGCTGGCGTTGTTGCTGACGATCTCGGTCATCAGCGTCGTCGCAAGGTAGAACAGCCCCAGCACGACGATCGGCGGGTAGTCGCCGGCGCCCGCGACGACGAGGCTCGCGAGGAACGCCGCGCCGCCCGACTGCTCGAGGGCGACGCCCAGCGGGATCACGCCCGCGAGTAGGAAGATCACGCTCCAGTCGACGGCGTCGTAGATCTCGCCGGGTCTGACGCAGCCGGTCGCGACCATCGCCACGACGCCCGCGAGCGCACCCGTCAGGATCGGGACGACGTTCAGGGCCGCCAGCGCGACGACGCCGCCGACGATGCCGAGCGCGACCGGGATCCGCTCGGTGCGGTAGGCGGGGCGAGCGATCTCCTGGGCGACGACGTAGTGGCGGTGCTCGCGCAGCCGCCGGATCGACGCCTCGTCGCCCCGGACCAGCAGCGTGTCGCCGCCGCGGAGCCGCAGGTCCTCGATCTGCTCGTGGACGACCGTCTCGCCGCGGCGCAGCGCCAGCACCGCGACGTCGAACTCGGCGCCGAACTCCAGTTCGGCGAGCGTCCCGCCCGCCGTCCCCGTCCGCGGCGTCAGCACGACCTCAGCCAGCACGTCGCGATCGGCCCGCGGCGTCGCGAGGTCGGCGTCGCCGACGTTCGCGTCCGGCAGAACGTCGACGCCGCGAAGCTCCGACAGGTCGGCGGCGGCCTCGCCGGTGGCCTTCAGGACGAGCCGGTCGCCGGCTTCGATCCGCGGATCGTCGGTCGGAACCGGCTCGCCGCCCCGGAGCACCTCCAGCACCTCGACGTCGGCCAGCGCGGCGGCGCTCGCGACGCGCTGGTCGACCAGCGGCGCCGCAGCCCCGACCGCCACCTCCGTCAGGTACGGCCCCATCCCGTACTCTTCGGTGAGTTCCTCGTCGGGCGGGATCCGCGCCGGGACGAGGTGCCGGCCCACGACGAGCAGGTAGACCGCGGCGGTGACCAGCACCACGGCGCCGAGTCGCGTGAACTCGAACATCGAGAACGGCTCGCCGAGCAGCCGCGCGGAGACGTCCGAGGCCAGCAGATTCGTCGAGGTGCCGATCAGCGTCAGCATCCCGCCGAACATCGACGCGAACGACACCGGCAGCAGCAGCTTCGAGGGCGACGTGCGCGTCCGGTTCGCGACGTCGGTCGCGACGGGGATCATCACGGCGACGACCGGCGTGTTGTTGATAAATCCCGACGACAGCCCCGAGACGCCGATCATCGACGCGAGCTGCTTTCGCTCGTCCCCGCCCGCGAACGCGACGATCCGGCGGCTCAGCAACTGGACGGTCCCGGTCCGCCGGATCCCCTCGCTGAGGACGAACATCGCCAGCACGGTGATCGTCGCCTCGCTGGCGAACCCCGAGATGCTCTCGGCCGATGAGATCCCCGTCCAGGGCTCCAGCACCGCCAGCAGCACGATCAGCAGGATCGCCGAGACGTCGATCGGCAGCGGCTCGGTGACGAACGCCAGAAACGCCAGTGCGACGAGCCCGAACACCACAAGCGCGTCGGTCGGCGGCGGCTGTACTTGCCCCGCCGCGACCACCCCCCATCTCACGAACAGGTCCCTCCACCGACTGTTCCACGGCGCGGGTAATAACACCGGACCGTCGGGGCGTCGGTCCGTCTCCGACCCGCCGAACGACGCGTCGAAAACCGCAGCCCGACGACGCGGAGCAAAAAGGCCTTAGTGGCGGTCTACGAGTGTTGGTGTATGAAAGCGATCGTTCTGGCCGGCGGCTACGCCACCCGACTCTGGCCGATCACGAAGAATCGGCCCAAGATGTTTCTCCCGATCGGCGACACGACCGTTATCGACCGAATCTTCGCGGATCTGGAGGACGACGACCGCATCTCGGAGGTGTTCGTCTCGACCAACGAGCGCTTCGCCGAGGACTTCCGCGAGCACCTCGCCGAGAGTCCCTTCGAGAAGCCGACGCTGACGATCGAGGAGACCGTGGCGGAGGACGAGAAGTTCGGCGTCGTCGGCGCGCTCGCTCAGCTGGTCGACCGCGAGAACGTCGAGGAAGACACCGTCGTGATTGCGGGCGACAACCTCATCAGCTTCGACGTCTCCGAGTTCGTCGACTTCTTCGAGGAGAAGGGTTCGCCCGTGCTGGCCGCCTACGACGTCGGCTCCCGAGAGAAGGCCAAGTCCTACGGCCTCGTCGATATCGACGGCGACGAGGTCGTCGACTTCCAGGAGAAGCCCGATGACCCCAACAGCACGCTCGTCTCGATCGCGTGCTACGGCTTCCCCGCGGACGCGCTCGACCTGCTCGAGGAGTACCTCGACTCGGGCAACAACCCCGACGAGCCGGGCTGGTTCATCCAGTGGCTCCAGGACCGCCGGTCGGTCCACGCGTTCACGTTCGAGGAGGCGTGGTTCGACATCGGCACGCCCGAGAGCTACCTGGAGGCGATCGCCTGGTATCTCGGGGGCGATAACCACGTCGCCGAGACGGCGACGATCGAGAACTCCCGACTCGGGACGAACGTCCACGTGATGCCCGACGCCGAGGTGCTCGACTCCGATCTCGACCAGTCGATCGTGTTCCCCGACGCGACGCTGCGGGACTGTGACATCCGGTCGTCGATCATCGACCGGGAGACGGACCTGGACGGGCTGAACCTCCAGGGCGCGCTGATCGGCGCGCACACGCAGATCTCGAACGGCGGGTAGCCCGCGGCCTCCGCTCTTTTGCCGGCTCGTCTTCCGGTACAGTTACTCGCCAAGCCCCGCGTCCGCGATCCGCACGCTCCCGCGCGTCCCGTCCCACTCCGTATCGTACTCCAGCTCGATCGGCCGATCCATGTGCGGGCCGTCGGTCACGAGCGTCTCGAACTCGCCGCCCTCGCCCAGGATGTGGACGCCGTACTCCTCGCTGAGCGCTTCCAGATCGGCCAGCGCGTCGGCGTCGAGGCGCCGTCCGAGCCAGGATTCGTCGAGACCCTGCGCGGCCACCTGAATGATCCGGATCTCGAAGCCGGTGTCGAGCATCTCGTCGGCGAGCTCGCGCGGATCGCGCTGCCACAGGGGGGCGAACAGCTCGATCCCGAGGCGGTCGCACAGGGCTTCGATCCGGCTAGTCTGGTACTCGCTCTCGACCGCGCCGGCCGTGACGCCCGCGACGCCGCCCTCCAGCTCGGCGTCGAGCTCCCGCAGCGCGGCCTCCAGCGGTTCGACTTCGGCGTCGCCCTGCGCGCCCGAGTCGGCGACGCCCTCGGCCTCGAAGTCGTCCGGGCGGACGTCGACGAGCGGGACGCCGACGCTCTCGGCGGCGAGGCTCGCGAGGTCGGTCGCGGGGACGTGGTACATGTAGGAGTCGCCCTCGGGATGCACGGTCAGGAGTCGCCCGACGTCGAGGTCGCGTTCGAGCGCGCGGTACAGCGCCCACGAGGAGTCCTTGCCGCCCGAGAAGAGGCTGACCCAGCGGCCGGCGTCGTCTGCCATACCGTCCCATCGGGAGCGCCGGAGGATAGATGCGTCGAAGCGCCGCCGCCGCGTCGCGGCGGGAACCGACCGCACCCTACGAATCGGGGTTCGACGGGCTCCCGTCGTCGCCCTCTGGCAGCTCGGCTTCGGCGTCCTCGATCGCCGAGCCGCTCAGCGAGGTGGCGACGCGGACGCCGATCAGCGTCACGAGGACGCCGCTGACGACGAACACGCCGAGCCGGTTGCCCAGGCTGAGCGTGAACCCCTCGACCGACACCGCCCCGGCCTCGATCGAGGGTACGTCGATCGGCGGCACCTGCCCCGCGCGTTCGAGGAAGTAGCCCGCGAACCCCCGGACGACGAGGCCGAGCCCGACGACCACGAACGGCAGGTGGAGGTACGACGGCCGGACGCGGTCGTTCTGGATCACCTCGTCGAGCAGCCGCCCCGTCGAGGCCGCCAGCGCCGCCATCGCCAGCCAGGGGACGCTCGCGTGGGCGAACGTCATCGCCGGCAGGAACGCGTCGCCGGTGGTCGAGAGATCGGAGACGCCGAGCGCGCCAGCGAACACGCCGACCAGCGTCAGCCCGGCGGCGACGACGTAGGTCACCACCGACACCTGCCCGGAGTACAGCGAGTCCCGGACCTGGGTCGCCAGCCCCCGGAGCGCGTCGTCGACGCCGATCCCCTTGTACAGCAGGAACACGCCGATGACGGCCGTGATCGTCGCCATCGCCTCGGCGATGCCGGTGACCAGCGTGAGCGCCGGGAACGCCAGCAGCGCCAGCCCGATCGGCACTAGCACCGTCTGGCGCAGCTCCTCGTCGGCGAGGAACTGCTTCATCAGGTAGTACGTCGACTCGATGTCGCGGGCCTGCCGGACGACGACGCGGTCGACCGAGTCGACGCGCAGCCGGCTCTCGACGATCGGCACCAGGCGCTCGTCCTCGGCGCTGTCGATCACCACGACCGCCGAGTCGGGGTCGTGAGTCTCGATCAGCTCGTCGAGCTGGCGCGCGACGGTGCGGTCGGCGCCGACCATCGAGTCGCTGACCCCCGAGACGACCGCGACGACGGCGTCGTCGTCGCCGTCCCGCAGCTCCCGGGCCACCGAGAGCGTCTCGAGCAGCGAGTTGACGCTCGAGTCTTCGGGGTCCGCGAGGCCGACGTCGATCACGAGCGAGCGGACGGCCTCCCACCCGACGACCGGCGTCTCCAGGCCGGTCTTGCGGCCGACGTCGTTCGCCCGATCGACGCAGAGCACCAGCGTTGTCACTGTCGGAACCATATCGGCCCCGGAATAAAAACTCTCGTCTCGGCGTAATCTTGCAAGGCGCGGTCACCCCCGATTCTGGGGGCGCCTCAGCGCAGTTGCAGGTCGATCTCGCGGTCGTCGGCAGCCACGCTCGCGACGCCGGCACCAAGCGCGTAGGCGACCCGCTCGGCGCCGCCGCGCATGCGCGCCGCGATGCCCCGCTCGGGCTCGAACTCCTCGACCGCGACCGCGTCGACGCCGAGCCGTTCCGACAGCTCGTCTTCGACGTCCTCGCGCGTGCCGAGCCGGTCGACGAGCCCGATCTCGGCGGCGTCCTCGCCGAGGTACACGCGGGCCTCGGTGTCCCGGATCGCCTCGGCGTCGAGGTCTCGGCCCTCGGCGACGCGCTCGACGAAGTTGTCGTAGAGGTCGTCGACGATCCCCTGGAGGTACTCGCGTTCGTCGGCGTCCAGTTCCTTCAGCGGCGTTCCGGCGTCCTTGTAGGCGCCGGCCGCGAACCGCTCGTAGCTGAGCCCGACCTTCTCGGCCAGATCGGCGGCGTTGACCGTCGAGCCGATCACGCCGATCGAGCCGACGACCGTCGCGTCCCGGGCCCAGAGTTCGTCGCAGCCGCTGGCGATCCAGTAGCCGCCACTCGCGCAGGTGTCCTGGGCGTACGCGATCGTCGGCCCGTCGAACGCCTCGGCGGCGAGCTTGATGTCGTCGCTCGGGACGACCTCGCCGCCGGGCGTGTTCAGCCTGACCAGCAGGGCGTCGACCGCGTCGTCGGCGTCGGCGCGCTCGATCTGCTCGACGATGTCGTCGGCCGGCGTCGATCCCGGCTGGCTGGGCAGCGGCCCGCCGCCGCCGTCGCGCGTGATCGGCCCCTCGACGGCGACCTCGGCGACGTCGTAGCCCGGCGCCATCGAGCGGACGGCGTTGCCCGCCAGCTTCGCGCCGAGCAGCGCGAGCGCCAGCGTCAGGACGATTCCGAGCAGTTCCGCCAGCCCGACCGGCAACTCGACGAACAGGACGTACCCGATCGCGGCGGCGATCGCCGCGCCCGCCAGTACCGCCGCGAGCGTCGCGAGCCCGCGGAGTCGATCACCCACCGCAGCCACCTCGGCGTTGCATACTCCGGTGTGGGGCCCGACCGTGCATAAAACGTCGGCGCCGAACCGCAACGTCGGCGCCGAGTCGCACCGTCGGTAACGAGCCGCGTCGCGGTTCGCAGTGCGGCAGGGGGTGCCGGCGGGGGCAGTTTCTTGTAGGGCTGTCCGCAAGGACCAGCTAGGATGGCGAGCAACCTACTCGCGGACGAGGCGGCCGACAAGATCGTCACGGTCAGCCGGACGGCGATCGGCGACAGCCTCCGGTCGGTGACGTACTTCACGCGCGACGACTACGACCAGCTGTACCTGCGGGACGATCTGGAGCAGGACGCCGATCTGACGAGCTTCATCGGCCACGAGTGGCACGACTTCAAGACGGCCCACGCCGCTTACGAGGGGACCGAGCTGGGGAACTACAACTACACGATCCGGGCGTTCGACAACGGCTACCTCGTCCGCGTGACCGACGAGCGCGAGGGCGTGTTCGTCACGACAGACGGGCTGACGATGCAGGACTTCGAGAACGTCACTACTTCGCTCCGGGAAGTGCTCCGCGACGAGCTCTGAAAGCACAACGCCCAACACCGCGCGGCGCCTGTTTTCGACGATGACCGACGACGTACCCGACGCCGCGCACCGAGCGCTGGAGCGCCACGGCGCCTTCGAGGGAGAACGCGACGAGTACCGCTGCACGACGACGCCGTTCGACGCCGTCGCGACGCTCTCGCCCGCGCCCGGCGACCGCGACGCCACGTTCGAGGTCGAGGTCCGCGTGCCGTCGCTCGACGCCGTCGTCGAGAGCGAGACGGTCGCCGAGGTCGTCGAGGACGGCTGGTTCGACACGCTCGAACGCCGCCTCGACGACGCCTACGACGTTGTCAAGTCTAGCGACCGCCTCGACCCCGAGATCGAGCGCTTCGACGACGAGGTCGTCGCGCGCTTCGGCGTCCAGGCGTGGACCGCGGATCAGGGCGCCGACGACGCCAAGGCGCTGATCGACTACGTCGAAGGGACGTACGTCCAGGGCGTCATCCCCGGCTACGAGTACGGCGAGCCGGTCGCCGGCCTCCTGAATCGCGCCCAGAAGAACGCCGACAGCGAGTCCACGAATCGCGGCGGGACGCCGCTGTAGGGGAGAGCGACCACGGCACGCCGGATCGAGGCGTCGTCAGGATTCTTTTAGCACCGCAAGCGTCCGGCGGCATCGGCGCCGTTTCCGAGTAAGAGGTCCTTTCGGTCAACCAGTATCCCCCACGAAGCAACCGTTCAGTAGATACGCGTATTGACAGCACCTGCTTGACCTGTAAGATCACCAGAAAACACTTACAATGTTCGACGGAACGTGTTGTCTGTGAAACGACGTGGACTCCTTCTCGGCGCTGGGATTGTAGTATCTAGCCTTGCAGGATGCCTTGGGAATCGGAGTGGAGAAACTAACGACTCCAACAACCCGGAAAACACCACTGAGGAGGACAACGCCATCACGTACGAGCAGTGTCCGGATATGTTCGTGTCTCTGGATGATCTCCCAAAGCCAGCAAAGGAAGAAGCGAACACAGCAATCGAAAACGGTGTGTACGAGACTGACGGTGAACTGATTCTCAATGAGGTCCTCTCTATCGAAGAATCCTATCTCCTGGCCACTGGACGCTATTACAATATGACCGTCACGACTGACGACGGAGTCACGCGTCTCCGTAGCGAAGAGGTCGTTCCCAAGGAGGCTACCCTCCCAGTCATAGATAACGGAATGGAGACCGATGTGACGGTTGATCTACGTATTGAACACGAAGGAAGCCTCCTTCTCGAGGACACGATAACCCTCCGTGCCAGGAGTGAAACCGCCCTTACCGACGGAAACGACTACCCCTACGGACAGTATCGTGCTACACTTAAAATTCAGACTGGTGGGGAGGTTCACGAGGAAGAAGTGACATGGTCAGAGACCAGTGTAGAAAAACCCGATCAGATTGTAATCCACTCTGATGGAGTCGGATGGGCAGGCCCTGACCCTCGCCCAGACAGAGATTGGTGTAGTTGGAACGACGAAGGGGGCCTCGTTGAGGACGACGACGATGAGATACGCGAATGACACCGAGCAATCGCTTCTCTCTATCGAATGCCGTGGTCCACAAAGGGTTTCGACAGAGCTGGTGAAAAGCATACGGCGGCTTCGCCGCCGTTTCGCTGCGAGCGAACGAAGTGAGCGAGCAGCCTTTTTGGCCGAGATTTTTGCCGCGAGTGGTCGCCGAAGGCGACCCGAGCGGGAAAAAGGTCGTAGTGTGGTATTTAGTCCATAGCGATGTACGTCTGCGTGTCCTCGACGCCGTCGACCTCCTGGATCGCCGTCGCCGCGATGTCCTTGACCTCGGCTGGCGTCCCGACGGCGACCTTGGCGATGATGTCGACGTCGCCGGCGACGATGCGGGCGTGCTCGACGCCCTCGATCGATTCGATGTCGTCGCGGAGTCGGTCGGCCTCGCCGGTGTTGGCCTTGATCATGACGTAGGCGGTGACCATCTCAGATACCCCCCGCTTGAGCGGTCGCGCGACTGGCGTCGCCGACCAGGATCTGTCTGACGTCGTCGAGCACGTCGAAGTCCGCGAGCACGATCAGCCGGTCGCCGGGCTCGATCGACTCGTCGGGCGTCGGGATCGCCAGCGGGGCGTCCCGCTTGCCGAAAGCGAGCACGGTCGCGTTGGCGGGGAGCTGGAGTTCGCTGATGGTGTAGCCCGCCGTCGGCGCCTCGCTGGTGATCGTCAGCTCGACGACCTGCAGGTGCTGGGCGATGTCGGCGATCGCGCGGATGTCGCCGCCCAGCATGGCGTTTTTCGCGCCGATCGCGCCCAGGCGCTCGGGGTAGACGATCTCGTCGACCTGGCGCGCGTACTTCCGGTAGATATCTTCGCGGTAGTCCTCGTCGATCCGCAGCACGGTGCGGCAGCCGTGGTGGTCGCCGATCAGGCAGGCGGCGAAGTTGGTGTTCAGATCGCCCGACAGCGCGCCGAGCGCGTCGGCCTCGCCCACGCCGGCGTCTTCGAGCACGTCTTCCCGCGAGCCGTCGCCCTCGATCACCTCGTAGTCCTGCTTGCGGGCGCGCTCGGCCTTCGAGGGATCGCGTTCGATGAGCGTCACCTCGTGGCCCTCCTCCTGCAGCACGCGGGCGGTTCGAAGTCCGACGCGACCCGCTCCTATGATAACAAACCGCATGTCAGCCTCTACGCGGCGGCCCTTGAATAACTTTACCCCGCTCGGTCTTCGAACGCGCCGCGTCGGCGGCCGAATCGAGTCGCTCTCGGGCAAACGTTTTTATCGTGCCAAGGCGTACCACGGATCACGATGGTTCACGCGTTTATAATGGTGAAAACGGCCGCGGGGAAGTCGGAGGAGCTGCTCGGGTCGATCCGCGAGCTCTCGCAGGTCGCCGAGGCCCACATCGTCGCCGGCGACTACGACATCATCGCCGAGGTCGACGTCGGCGAGGTCTACGAGGTCCTCGATACCGCCTCCTCGGGCGTCCGAGGGTTGGGCGGCGTCACCGATACGAAGACGTACATCTCGCTCGATTAGCGACGACGATACGACGCCGCATTCGTTCGAGCCATCGTTCGACGCGCCGTTCGGGGGACGGCGCGCCGTCGACGACAGGCGTACGTCGAACTACCTGCAAAGGACCGTCCGGGGGCCGGCTCGCACACCGCCCCGTCGCGAAATTCGCGTGAACGATGACCGAGGACGAGGACGACAGCGGGCTCTTGACCGAGGGAGCGTCCGAGATACGCGATCGGACGGAGGATCTGGGTTCCGTACCCTCCCAACCCGGCGAGAACCGTCTGAAGCAGTGGTTCCTGCTCACGGGAGCGCGACTCTCGGTCACCGCGGTGCTGCTGGTGCTCGTGTTCGGGTCGCTGCTCGCGCTGTCCGTGCTCAGGCCGCTCCAGGTGCGAATGCTGCTCACCGAGACCACCGCCGCCCGGACGCTGTTTAGCTCCCTCCTCAGCGGCGCGATCCTGCTCGTCTCGATCGTCGTCTCGATCAACTCGATCGTCCTCTCGCAGGAGATCACGGACATAGAGAACCAGCAGAAGCGCATCACCGCCTCCATCGAGTATCGGCGCCACATCGAGCAGTTCATCGAGGCGGACGTCACTCCCGCCCGCCCGTCGGAGTTTCTGAACGCCGTATTGTACGCGATCTCGCAGCAGATGGACGTGCTGATCCGGATCTCCGCTCGGACAGAGAACGAGGACTTCCAGGCGTACGTTCAGGAGTTCGCCGAACACGTCGAAGCGGAGATCGACGAGGCGCGGTCCACGCTGCGGAACTCCCATCTCGGGGCGTTTAGCATCCTGCTGGCCGGACTGAACTACAACTACTCCGGACAGCTCCACACCGCACGCGCCCTGAAGCGGACGTTCAGCGACGATCTGAGCGACGACGAGCGGGAGGCGATCGACGGGCTCATCGACACGTTCAAGCACGTCGCGACCGGCCGCGAGTACTTCAAATCGCTGTACTACAAGCGGGAACTCGCCCGCCTGTCGAGTCGGCTGCTGTACGTCTCGCTGCCGGTCATCGTGTTCACGTCCTACATGATCCTGGCGCTCGACGCGCGGCTCTTTCCCGAGGTGCAGGTGCTCGGGATGTCGCCGCTCCTCATCACGATGACGTTCGCTTACTCGGTCGCACTCGCCCCCTACATCGTGCTCACGTCGTACATCCTTCGGGCGACGACGATCACGCTCCGAACGCTCGCCGCCGGACCGTTTATCCTGCAAACCGGCAGTCGGATCGACACCTTCGATTGGGAAACTCCGGAGAGAGAGCGCAACTGGAATCTGACGGACGACGAGGACAACTGACGGCGTCCCCGACCGTCGCGGCCGCCGAGTGACGCCGCCGACCGTCGCGGCCTACACTACGCGCTACGCCTCGCTGCAGATCTCGACGAAGTTCCGCAAGATTTGCAGCCCCGTCTCGCCGCTCTTCTCGGGGTGGAACTGCGTGCCGAACACGTTGCCGGCCTCGTTGGCGACGATGCTCGGGAAGTCGACGCCGTAGTCGGTCGTCGCGACGACGGCCTCGGCGCTGTCGGGTTCGGCGTAGTACGAGTGGACGAAGTAGGCGTACTCTCCGTCGACGCCCTCGACCAGCGGGTGGTCGCGCTCGACGTTCAGCTCGTTCCAGCCCATCTGGGGCACCTTCTGGCCCTGGTCGAATCGGACGTTCGTGCCGGGAATCAGGTCCAGACCCTTCACGTCGCCCTCGCCGGCGCGGTCGGCCTCCTCGCTGTCGGTCAGCAGCATCTGCATCCCGAGGCAGATGCCGAAGACGGGCTGGCCGCGCTCGGCGGCGTCTTCGAGCGGTTCGCGGTACGGCCCGGCGTTCTCGACGCCCTCGCGGAACGCGCCGACGCCGGGGAGCACGATGCCGTCGGCGTCCGCGAACGCCGAGGGGTCGTCGGTGATCTCGACGTCCGCGCCGGCCCGCTCGAGGCCGCGGGTGACGCTGCGGAGGTTCCCCAGCCCGTAGTCGACGACGACGATCGACGCCGACGCCGCGGCGTCGTCGCGTCGCTCGGTCTGCTGGCTCATGGTCGCGAGTAGGGCCACCGCGGGGAAGTTCCTTCCGCTTCGCGCGACAGTCGCCGGGGGCGGATGAGTTGTGAGCCGACGGGACCGGCCCGCGCAAGCACCCCAATAGATTGGTAGCGCGCTTAACCTGCTCTGGCGGCTAGAACTGCTGCACAGCCGATGTTCTCATCAGACCGCTTCGAAAACGCGATCGAGGAAGAGGAGTTCGAGGGCGTCCCGCGCTACGGCGCGATCCGGATCGAGGACGGTTCCGTCGTCGTGTACGATCGGGACGACGACGACGCCTGGATCAGGTCCGACTACTCCGTCGAAATCGGGGAGCGGGGGTAGCTTCGGGAAACACTGCGGCGGAGCTCAGAAGTCGCCGAGCCGCGCCTGGCCGTCGCCCGAGTCCTCGACGCCCGCGAGGTCGGCCGCGGTGTCGATCGTCTCGGCGAACGTCTCGCGCTGGCTCGGGTCGTACAGCGTCGCCGCGGGGTGGACGCTGACCAGCACGCGCCGGGGCGCGCCGGCGATGCGGGTTTCCGTGACGGTGCCCGCTTCGTTCGTGACGCCGACCGACCGTTCGAGCAGGTGCTCGCTGGGAACTTTGCCCAGCGTGACGATCACCTCGGGATCGAGCAGGTCGAGTTCCCGTTCGAGGTACTCGCGACAGTTCGCCAGCTCGTCGTCGGTCGGATCGCGGTTGTCCGGCGGCCGGCAGCGCACGCAGTTGGTGATCCGAACGTCCGCCCGCGCGAGTCCGGCGTCCCGCAGCGCGTCGTCGAGGACGTCGCCGCTCCGCCCGACGAACGGCTCGCCGCGCTCGTCCTCGGTGGCGCCCGGCGCCTCGCCGACGAACACCAGGTCGGCGTCCTCGGGCCCGACGCCGCTGACGATCCGGCTGCGCGACTCGCAGAGCTCGGGACAGCGCTCGCAGGCGGTCACCGTCAGCCCGTCCATCTGCTCCATACTCGGGGGCGGCGCTCGGGGTACTACTTTGTTCGGGTTCTAGGATCGTGAGCGCTCGGAACGTCTGGCAACACGAACGTCTCGACTGGTACCGGATCGATCCCAGTAATTCCCGCAACCGATACGGATGATTCCATCTCGAAAGCCCTCGCCCGCTCGACGGCTCTCGTCCAGATATCCTCACTACGTTCGGATAGAGCTGGACGAGAGCCGTCGACCCCGCTTTGCCCTTTCAGTCCGCCAGGATCGGCATTGCGCGGGTCGCCGATGGCGACCACGCGCAGCCCGGCCCTTCCCCGTCGGTGCGCCACGAGGGCGCACCGGGCCGTGTGGATGCGGTGGCGCGCGCTGTCGAGCCTTCATGGCGAGACAGCGTCGCGCGAGGGGCGAAGGAGGGAGCGACGCGACCGAGTGAGTCGGTTGGGGAGGACGAGGGTACGGTGGGAGGGAATGAAAGGGGCCGCCGTGCTCGATCCGGTGAGGCGACGCAAGCACTGGACTGAGCGACTGAAAGGAGCGAAGGAAGCGCGCAGCGAGCCGCAACCGGTCGAGCGTGGCGGGGGCTTTCAGTGAGTTCGCAGTCATAACAGCAGTTCAAGAGAGCACGGCGGGGGCTTTCAGGGAGTTGTCGCCAATCACTCCCCGCTCACGTCTCGCCGCCGTCGGCTTCCACCGAGCCCACGTCACCGACCTGCGCGCGCCAGAGCCGGGCGTAGTGGCCGTCTTCCCGCAACAGCTCGTCGTGACTTCCACGCTCCACCACCTGCCCGTCCTCCAGCACGACGATCGTGTCCGCGCCGGTCACCGTCGAGAGCCGGTGGGCCACGGTGAACGTCGTCCGATCCGCCGCCAGTCGATCGAGCGCGCGCTGGATGCGCCGCTCGGTCTCGGTATCGACCGCGCTGGTCGCCTCGTCGAGCACGAGCATCGCGGGATCCTGCAGGAAGATCCGGGCGAGCGCGATGCGCTGGCGCTGCCCGCCGGAAAGCTTGACGCCGCGCTCGCCGACCTCGGTGTCGTAGCTCTCGGGTAGATCCCGGATGAACTCGTGAGCCTCCGCCGCTTTCGCCGCCTCGACGACGGCGTCGTGATCGGCGTCGAACTGGCCGTACCGAATATTCTCCGCGATCGTCCCGTCGAACAGGAACGTGTCCTGACTGACGTAGCCGACCTGTCGACGCAGGCTCGTCAGGTCGTACTCGCGGACGTCCCGGCCGTCGACGCGGACCGCGCCGTCGGTCACGTCGTACAGGCGCATGAGCAGCTTGACGAGCGTCGACTTGCCCGCGCCGGTCGCCCCGACGAGCGCGACCGTCTCGCCGGGCTCGGCTTCGATCGAGACGCCGTCGATCACGGTCTCCGCGTCCTCGTCGGCCATCAGCGCCGAGTCGTAGGCGAAGGTCACGTCGTCGTACTCCACGCGCCCGTCGGCGTCGGTCAGCTCGACGGCGTCGTCGGGATCGTCGAGGTGGACCGGAATATCGGAGAGGCCGAACACGCGCTCGGCGGAGGCCTTGGCGTTCTGGGTCTGGTCGACGATGTTCGAGACCTCCGCCAGCGGCGCGACGATCCGCTGGGTCATGAACACGAACGTGACGAACGTGCCGACCTCGACGGGCTCGGTGAGAACGAGCGGCGCGGCGCCGGTCATCAGCGAGTACCCCCCGACGAGGAAGGTCGCGGTGAACGCGACCCCCGCGAGCAGTTCCATCCCCGGCCGGTAGAAGTAGCTCAGTCGCAGCACCGACATCACCTTCCGGTAGAGATCGTGAGCGGCGCCGTCGACGCGGTCGACCTCGTGGGGTTCGCTGGCGGTGGTCTTGGCGAGCTCGACGCCGCTGATACCGTTCTCGATGCGGGTGTTGAAGTCGGCGACCGACTCCTGGCGCCGCCGGTACCGCGGCGCGATCGCTCGCATGAACCACCACGTGAACCCGACCATCACCGGCACCGCGACGAGCGTCACCAGCGCCAGCTCGGGGTGCAGCTTGAATAGCACGGCCGCGATCCCGGCGACCATCACGACGAGCCGCAGCGAGTTCATCAGCGCGTCGTCGAGGAACCGCTCCAGGTTCGCGGCGTCGTTGTCGAGGATCGCCATCACCTCGCCGGTCTGCTTGTCGTCGAAAAAGGCCATGTCCAGAGCCAGCAGTTTCTCGAAGCTGTCCGACCGGACGGCGTACATCACGCCGTGGGCGAACTCGTTGCCGACGACGCCGTAGATCCACGTGAACGCTGCGGTCACCAGAAAGGAGCCGCCGATCAGCGTCACGGAGAACCAGAACTGCGGCTCCGCGCCGACCGGGATCCACGCCTGGGGCACCAGCGGCAGGGTGTAGGCCCGATTCCCCGAGAACAGCGAGTCGATCGCCGCGCCGAGGACGACCGGCGGCGCCAGCGAGGCCACCTGCGCGATCACGTTCGCGACCACGCCCAGCACCATCCAGCGCCACCGCGGGACGCCGTACTCCCGGAACAGCCGGACCAGCGGCCGGTCGACGTGCTCGCGGTAGCGCTCGAACGCGCTGGACTCCTCTTCGCTCATTACAACCGTGCAAGCCGGCCCGTTTCAAAGACCCCGCGACTTCGAACGGACTTGCCGGGACGCGATGACGATGCGCTGGCGTCGTGACGTCAACTCCGCCGCGGCGTCGGGACGCCGACTCCGCCGGGCGCCGTGACGCCGTTTCTATCCCAGCGTCGGGACGCCGACTTCGCCGGGCGCCGTGACGCCGTTTCTATCCCAGCGTCGGGACACCGACTTCGCCGGGCGCCGTGACGCCGTTTCTATCCCGGCGTCGGGACACCGACTCCGCCGGGCGCCGCAGCGACCGCCCCCCGGCTCCGGGCGACGCCGCCGCTACCCCCATCCCTAACCGGACGAGCGCCCACGGTACGCGTATGGTAACGAACGAGAGCGACGCCTTCGAGCTCGGCGGCACCGACGAGATTCATCGACTGGGCTACGGCGCCATGCGCATCACCGGCGAGGAGATCATCGGCGAACCCGACGATCCCGAGAACGCCCGCGACGTGCTCCGCCGAGCGGTCGATCTGGGCGTCGACTTCATCGACACCGCCGACTCGTACGGTCCCGGCGTCAGCGAGCGATTGATCCGCGAGGCGCTGCTCTCGGATCCGGAGTACCGCGACGAGGTCGTCGTCGCGACGAAGGGCGGCCTCCTCCGGAATCGGGACGGCGACTGGCTCCCGAACGGCGACCCCGACTACCTCCGGAACGCCGCGCTGGCGAGTCTCGATCGGCTCGGCGTCGACGAGATCGACCTCTACCAGTTCCACCGCCCCGACCCGGACACGCCGTTCGAGGACTCGGTGACGGCGATCGCCGAGATGCAGGACGAGGGGCTGATCCGCCACGTCGGCGTGAGCAACGTCGACGCCGAGCAACTCGACAAGGCTCGCGAGATCACCGACATCGTCACGGTGCAAAACGAGTACAACCTCGGCAACCGCGAGTCCGAGGACGTCCTCGAAGCCTGCGAGGACGCCGGGATCGGCTTCATCCCGTGGTACCCGCTGGGCGCGGGCGACCTCGGCGAGAAGGAGCAGGTCCTCGACGAAATCGCCGCAAATCACGACGCCTCCCGCTACCAGATCGGGCTCGCCTGGCTGCTCGAGCATTCCGACGTGATGCTCCCGATCCCCGGCACGTCCTCTATCGAGCACTTAGAGGAGAACGTCGCAGCGTCGTCGATCGACCTCTCCGACGAGGAGTACGAGCGGCTGGCGGCGTAGGACCGCCGGTGCGGTAGGGGGCACACCTTTTTTCGTCGCGAACGATGGCCGCGTATGATCGACTCCGAGCGCCGCCGTCCGAGTGTCGCCGCCGAGCGCCGCCGTCCGAGTGTCCGCGTTGACGCCGACGCGCACCCATGAGTGACGCCGACAGCTACGACGCCATCGTGATCGGCGTCGGCGGGATGGGCAGCGCGGCCGCGGCCCACCTCGCCGAGCGGGGCGCCGACGTGCTCGGCCTCGAACGGTACGACGTTCCCCACTCGATGGGCTCGTCCCACGGCGTCACCCGGATCATCCGGCTGGCGTACTACGAACACCCATCCTACGTCCCGCTGCTCCGCCGCGCCTACGAGCTCTGGCGGGATCTGGAGGCCGACTACGACCGACAGCTCCTGCACGTGACCGGATCGGTCGACGCCGCGCCGCCCGACGACCCGCTGTTCGAGGGGTCGAAGCGCTCCTGCGAGGACCACGACATCCCCCACGAGGTGCTCTCGAGCGCCGAACTGGGCGAGCGATTCCCCGGCTACGACCTGCCCGAGGACCACATGGCGGTGTACCAGCCCGACGGCGGGTTCCTCTGGCCCGAGCAGTGCATCGTCGCCCACGTCCAGCGCGCCCACGCGAACGGCGCCGAGATCCGGGCGCGCGAACGAGTGCAGTCGTGGGAGTCGACCGGCGGCACCGGCGCCGACGACTCCGACGACGGCGTCGTCGTCGAGACCGACCGCGGAACCTACGAGGCCTCGAAGCTGGTAATCGCGGCCGGCGCGTGGGCCGCCGAGCAGGTCGACGCGCTGGAAGGGATCGCCGTCCCCGAGCGCCAGGCGCTGGGCTGGTTCCAGCCGACCGCGCCGGAGCACTTCTCGCCAGAGAACTTCCCGGTGTTCAACCTGCAGGTGTCCGAGGGTCGCTACTACGGCTTCCCGACGTTCCACGTTCCGGGGTTCAAGATCGGGCGGTACCACCACCTCGACGAGACCGTCGATCCCGACGAGATGGACCGCGAACCGAACCGCGAGGACGAGGCGATCCTCCGGGAGTGTACCGAGCGCTACTTCCCGGCGGCCGCGGGCCCGACCCAGCGCCTCGCGACGTGCATGTTCACCAACACTCCCGACGAGCACTTCGTGATCGACCGGCTGCCCGACCACCCGCAGGTGTCGGTCGCGGCGGGCTTTTCGGGTCACGGGTTCAAGTTCGCCAGCGTCGTCGGCGAGATCCTCGCGGACCTGACGCTGGCGGGCGGGACCGACCACGACGTCGGGATGTTCTCGATCGATCGGTTCGACTAGCGCTCCCACGCGCTCGGCGCGTACCCCAGCCGCGCGACGAGCGGCCGGTACGCGACCGCGACGACGAAGGCGATCACCAGCTCGACCCAGAGTCCGACGTCGCCGACGAGCACCCGCACGGCGGTGAGCGCCAGCAACAACAGGACCACCAGGGCGACGTAGTGGGGGACGAGCTCCAGCAGCTGGTCTTTGTCCATAGGTGCCGTTTATCTGCGATCCGATAAAACAGTGGGCTTCGCGTTCCGGCGCTCGGGCCTCGCGCACAGCTTGGCCCGACGGCGTCGCGTGCCGTCAGTGCGTCGACGGCGTCGCGTGCCGTCGGTACGCCGGCGGGGTCGCGGTCCGCTATCCCGGTACAACACCCTGAACGACCGCTCGCGCGGCGAACAGCAGGTTCTCCTTGCGTTCGCGGACCCGCCGATAGAAGTACAGGAGCCAGCGCGATCCGTACGGGACGTACTGGTAGACGTCGACGCCCTCGGCGGCGAGTTCGCGCTGGGCGTCGTCGCGGACGCCCATGAGCATCTGGACCTCGTAGGGCGTGCCGTACTCCTCGTGCAACTGGCGGGCGTACTCGATCATCTCGGGGTCGTGGCTGCCGACCGCGACGCCGCCGTCGCGGTGCTCGAACGCGTCTTCGAGCAGCGTTTTGTAGGCCTCGTTCACCCGGGACTTCTCCTTGTAGGCGATCGACTCCGGTTCGTCGTAGGCGCCCTTGACGAGCCGTATCTTGCCCGGGACGTCCGCGAGGCGATCGAGGTCGTCGCGGGTGCGCTTGAGGTTCGCCTGCAGGCACAGCCCCACGCCGCCGTCGTGCTCCCGGGCGAGCTCCTCGTAGGCGTCGAGCGTCGCGTCGGTCGTCTCGTAGTTCTCCATGTCGACCCAGACGAACACGCCCCGCTCGTCGCCGCGCTCGACGATCCGCCGCAAGTTCGCCGCGAACTCGCCGTCGGAGATCTCGAGACCGATCTGAGAGGGTTTGACGGAGATGCAGGTCTCGGGGCCGGACGGCGCCGTCTCCTCGGCCGCCGCCACCTCGTCGATCATGTCGCGGTACGCCTCGACGTCGCCGGACGCCACTTCGGGGTCGTCGTGGTGTTCGCCGAGCAGATTGAGGATCGTCCCGACGCCGTCCTCGCGGTTCTGCGCCGCGTGGTCGAGCGCGGCCGACGGCGTCTCGCCGGCCACGAACCTGCTAGCTACGGGCGGAATCATTGCTCTCCGTAATGCTGGGACTCCCGTGATATAATCTCGGACCCGACCAAACTATCCGGGGAGAAACGGGAGAAAGAAACCTCTGGCCGAATCGGCGCCGATCAGAGCGAGTCGGTCGCCTCCTCGATCGCCGGATCGAGAAGCTTGGCCTCCGCCTGTCGGAGGTGCTCGAGCAGCGTCGTCTTCGAGATATCCGCCTCGTCGGCCAGTTCGCGGGTCGTGATCCCGCGGGGCCAGTCGTAGTAGCCGTGCTCGCAGGCCAGCTCGAAGATGTCGCGCTGGCGCTCGGAGAGCAGCCCGACCCGGTCGACGATGTCGTCGCCGACGGTGTCCTGGGAGCTGATCTTGGTGACCGTGATGTCGGCGTCGTGGGATTCGCGCACTTCCTCCAGTCGCTCGTGGAGCTCGTCCCTGTCGACGTCGTCGACGAACACGGACCAGTACTCGGTGCCGTCGCGGATCCGGACGGGCGCCTCCTGGATGAACCCCCGCGAGGCGAGCGCGTCGCTGATCGTGTCCGTCGGGTCGTACTCGACGAACAGTTCCCGCGTCGCGTTGCCCGGCGCGGTGCCGCCGTAGTCGTGGGCGTACCTTCGTTGCATCTCCACGACCGAGTGGGTGAGCCGCGAGTCGGCGGCGGCGTCGATCAGTTCGTCGATGTCGTCGGTCGAGTCGCCGTACACCGTGAAGTGGCCCTTGACGTGACCGTCTGTCGCGTTGTACACCGAGTGTGCGAGCAAGTTCGCCGGCGCCGCGTCGGTCACTTCCAGCGTCCAGCAGTTCGGATGCCAGATCTCAAGCGTGAGGACGGTTCCGCGCGCTCGCCGTTCGCCCCCCTGTGCCTCCGTTTGTGCCATCTTACTACGGATAGAGCGTCAGCGGGGATAAACTAGTGGACCCGACCATGGGAGGGGTGGGTTTCTATCCGCCGGCTAGCCATGAAGAATGTATGAGTCAGACAGCCGACGCGGAGACACACCGACACTACATCGGCGGCGAGTGGAGCGACGGCGCGGGCGAGGAGACGTTCGACAGCGAGAACCCGGCGACCGGCGAGACGCTGGCGACGTTCCGCCGCGGCACCGAGGACGACGTGGACGCCGCGCTCGCGGCGGCCGAGGACGCCGAGGAAGCGTGGCGCGAGCTCTCCTACATCGATCGCGCGGAGTACCTCTGGGACATCTACCACGAGCTGCGCGAGCGCCACGAGGAGCTCGGCGAGATCGTCACGAAGGAGTGCGGCAAGGAGATCAGCGAGGGGAAAGCCGACGTCACCGAGGCGTGGCACATGGTCGAGTGGGCGGCAGCGAACGCCCGCCACCCCCACGGCGACGTGATCCCCAGCGAGATCGCAGACAAGGACGCCTATATGCGCCGCAAGCCCCGCGGCGTCGTCGGCTGCGTGACGCCGTGGAACTTCCCGGTCGCGATCCCGTTCTGGCACATGGCCGTCGCGCTCGTGGAAGGTAACACCGTGGTCTGGAAGCCCGCCGAGCAGACGCCGTGGTGCGGCCAGATCATCGCCGAGATGTTCGAGGACGCCGGCATCCCCGACGGCGTGTTCAACATGGTCCAGGGGTTCGGCGACGCCGGCGCGGCGATCACCGAGGACGAGCGCGTCGACACCGTGCTGTTCACGGGATCGGCGGAGGTCGGCCTCGAAATCGCCAGCAAGGTCGGCGGCGAACCCGGCAAGCTCGCGGCCTGCGAGATGGGCGGGAAGAACGGCATCGTGATCGCCGAGGACGCCGATCTGGACATCGCCGTCCACAGCGCCGTGATGTCGAGCTTCAAGACGACCGGCCAGCGCTGCGTCTCCAGCGAGCGCCTCATCATCCACGAGGACGTCTACGACGAGTTCAAGGAGCGGTTCGTCGAGGTCGCCGAGAACGTCGCCGTCGGCGACCCGCTGGAGGAAGGCACGTTCATGGGGCCGGCGATCGAGGCCGAGCACGTCGAGAAGATCCACAGGCACAACGAGCTCGCCCGGACGGAGGGCGCGAACGTGCTCGTCGATCGCGCCGACCTCGACGCCGACGAGATCCCCGACGGCCACGAGGACGGCCACTGGGTCGGCCCGTTCGTCTACGAGATGGAGTACGATAGCGACCTGCGCTCGCTGCAGGAGGAGTGTTTCGGCCCGCACGTCGCGCTGATCGAGTATTCGGGCGACATGGACCGGGCGATCGAGATCCACAACGACACCGACTACGGGCTGGCCGGCGCCGTCATCAGCGAGGACTACCGCAAGATCCACCAGTTCCGCGACGAAGCCGAGATCGGGCTGGCGTACGCGAACCTGCCCTGCATCGGCGCGGAGGTCCACCTTCCCTTCGGCGGCGTCAAGAGCTCCGGCAACGGCTACCCCAGCGCCCGCGAAGTGATCGAGGCCGTCACCGAGCGGACGGCGTTCACGCTCAACAACTCGAAGGACATCGAGATGGCCCAGGGCCTCTCGGCCGACATCACGACGCAGGACGACGACTGAGCCGCCGCGGCGGGCGGCCGTCGCTCGACGGCGGTCCGTCCGCACCTCGGCGAAATCCCATAGCACCCGTTTGCAGTACTGGTTCGCTTTCCTTCGAGATTCAATACGTCGTTACTTCGAACTCTGAAGTCACTATACTTTGAATATCGAACCCGAGGAACTGCGGCTCCCTGTAAGCGGATAGCGACGCCAAATAGAAGCTATCGGTATCGGCCGCGCCGCTCGCTCCCCGTCAGCTCCGGAGCGAGAACCCGCCCAGGTCGTCGCGCTCGTCGCGCATGAACGTGTGTCGACCGGTGATGTACGCCGACCCGGTCACCTCCGGCGTCGCCACGTCGATGCCGTCGCGGCGCTCGACGTCGACCAGTCGCCCGGTGAAGCGCGTGCCGATGACGCTCTCGTAGCGGTACGGCTCGTCGACGCTGAGCTCGCCCTCGTGGTGCAGGAGCGTCATCTTCGCGCAGGTGCCGGTGCCGCAGGGCGACCGGTCGACCTGCCCGTCGCCGAACACGACGACGTTGCGGTCGGCGTCGCCGCCGCGCTCGTAGAACTCGACGATCGACACGCGGCGCTCGTCGCCGGTGAAGGGATCGACGATATCGAGGCGGTCGTTGACCGCGCGCCGGATGGCGGTGCCGTACTCGACGAACGCGTCGACCGAGGCCGTCTCGACGGACAGGCCGACCGCGTCGGCGTCGACCATCGCGAACACGTTGCCGGCCGATACCACGTCCACCGGCACCGAGAGCGGTTCCTCTCCGCCGTCTCGGTCGATCGAGACGGTCACCGCGTCGTAGACGAACGACTCGACGTTTCGCACCGTGACGTCCTCGACGCGGCCGTCGGCGACCGTCGGTCGGGTTTCGACGAGGCCGGCGGGCGTCTCGACGGTGACGGTCTCGGCTGGCGAGAGCTGGCCCGTCTCGATCAGGGCCGTCACGGCGCCGATCGTCCCGTGGCCGCACATGTCCAGGTAGCCCCGGCTGTCCATGAAGAACAGCCCGAGGTCGGCGTCCTCGGCGGCCGGTTCGACCGGTACCGCGCCGAACATGTCGTCGTGCCCGCGCGGCTCGCACAGCAGCAGTTCGCGCAGCCAGTCCAGTTCGTCGGCGAACCGGTCGCGCTGGGCGGCGACGTCGCCGCCGCGGATCTTCGATCGGTCGAACCCGCTGGTGACGATTCTGGTCGGTTCGCCGGCGGTGTGCGTGTCGAGCGTCTCGACGAGAGTGTCAGTTTGCATCGTGAAAGAAGGTCGCACGCGGTCGGACTACAGTCGCTCCAGCTCTTCTATCTCATCGTCGCTCCAGTCGTAGAACGGCTCGTCGATCTCGCGGAGCGTTTCGACGCACTCGTTGTACCGCTCTCTGGCCTCGTCGGCGTACGGATCGGCGGGGTTCGCCTGAACCCATTCCCGGAGGTCCGCCATCGCCCGCGGCGAGTAGGTGTCGATCTTCCCCTGATCCCTGATGAGATCCAGCTTGCGGTCCTCGTCGTGCATCGACCGCCAGATAGCGGCCGTCCCGCCGCCCCACAGGACGGCCATCATGAGGAGCATCACGACCCACGTGGTGAGCGAGAGCGCCACGATCAGTCACCCCCCTTGGGCGCGGTAACTGCATCGCGGTCCGAGCTGTCCGGAAGCACTCGCATGACTGCGATGCTCGCCGCCGTCAGCACCGCCATCAGCGCGATGCCGCCGATCATCAGCGTCTGGTCGCCCGTGCCGACGCTCGTGTACGCGCCGTAGCCGATGATGAAGATCATCACGCTGGGGATGACGTACTTGATGATGCCGTCCCACCACGAGCCGACGTAGATGTCCGAGTTCCGATTCAGGTCGAGGACGCGTGCGCGTTCGGGCCCCAGTTTCCAGCCGATGAGCCCGATGATGGCGAGCGTCGCCAGCGGGAGCCCGAAGTTCCCGAAGATGTAGTCCATCGAGCCGAGGAACGACGACGAGTAGGCGCTCGGCAGGCCGAGCAGCCAGATCGCGCCCGACACCGTCAGCACGGACTGGTTCCTGCTCAGTCGCGTCTGTTCGGCGATCGTCGTCACGCCCACTTCGGTGATCGCGAGTCCTGACGAGAACGTCGCGAAGAAGAAGCCGAAGAAGAACATGATCGCCCACAGCTGCCCGCCGACGAGCTGCGGGAACACCTGCACGAGCGAGATGAACATGAGGTTCGCGCCGGCGGTGGGTTCGAGGCCGAACGCGAACACGACCGGGAACACCGCGAAGATGGCCAGGAGGCCGATCGCCGTGTTCCCGAGGGCGGTGAACACGCCGCCGCCCAGCGCCACGTCGTCGTGCTTGCGGAGGTAGCTCCCGTAGGTCAGCGCGATCCCCCAGCCCAGCCCGGTCGAGAACAGGGCCTGACCGAGGGCGGCGACCCACATGTCTCCGCGGAAGAGGTAGCTCCAGTCGGGCGTGAACACGAACGCGAGCCCGTCCATCCCGCCGGACAGCGTCACGCCGCGGATCGAGATTGCGATCAGCGAGAGGATGAGGAACGGGATCATGTACTTCACGACGCGCTCGATCCCCTTCTTGATCCCGAACGTCAACACGACCGCGATGGTCGCCATGACGACGGTGTGGGTGCCGATCGTCAGCAACGGCGAACCGGAGAACGAATTCCAGAACGGGGTGGCCTCGAACCCGGACTGGAAGAACGTCGGCAGCAGGGAGTGGCCGGCGTAGTACATCGACTGCCCGATGATGGGCGCGTAGTACGACATCAGCGCCACGTTGACCACCACGACCACGAGCGCCAGCCCGGCGTACCGCTTGTCGCCGAGGATCTGTCTGAACGATCCGATAACGCCTCTCTGGGTGTATCGGCCGAGCATCGTCTCGGCCATCAGCCCGGGGATGGCGATCACGAACAGGAGCAGGACGTAGGCGATGAGGAACACGCCGCCGCCGTTCTGCCCCGTCGTGTAGGGCATCCGCCAGATGTTACCCGCGCCGACCATCGCGCCGAGCATTGCCATGAGGAACCCGAACCGCGTCCCCCACTCTTCTCTCGCCGTTCTCGCGCTCGCCTCTGACATGATTACTCATGACAGTCTCAAGCACTCGCTGCGGGTATACTTCCTCCCTACCATGGTCGGGCTTCGGAGAACGGACGGCCGGCGGCGGCGCACCCGTCGGACGATCCGCCGCCCGTCAGGATTCCATCCGAAGCGCGTACAGTATCGTCAGCATTCCGGCGAGCTGGCTGGTCTGCTGGATCACGAGCGCGATCGAGCGCCCCGTCGTCGAGAGCACGAGCTGAGCGGGCAGCAGCGCCAGCGGCACGCCCAGCGCCAGCAGGAAGCCGACGCCGATGTACAGCATCGGGCGGGAGTCGTTGCGCTTGTACCCGCGGTAGGCCTGGTAGGCGATGAACAGCCCGACGATCGCGCTGGCGATGCCGCTGAGCTGGCTGAACCAGATGATGTAGTCGGGCGGTCGGAACGTCTCGGCCAGCTGGAGGACGATCGGTTCCACGGTCAGATCCCCTCGATGAGTTCGGTGAACCGGTCGGCGATGTCCTCCCGGCGGTCGACGTCGAGGTGCAACTCGCCGTCGCGCAGCTCGACGGTGATCCGATCCATGTTCGTCGAGTACACGGTCCGGTGGTGGCCCCCCTCGGGGTCGGGCTCGGTCTGCTCGACCAGCAGATCGAGCTCGCGGAGGTCCTCCAGGCGCCGGTACACCGTCGGCTTCGAGGCGTCGCAGCGTTCGCTCAACGTGTTCGCTGACATGGGTTCCAGGCTCGTCTGGGTGAGGATCGTCCGGGCCGTCGCGTCCTCCAGCATCGCCGCGACGGCTTCGATCTCGCTGTCCTCACTCACTGTACGCGTCTCGTCGGCCGAATCACATAAATCGGTATCGCCGACTGCAGCGCGTGAAGTCGCGCTGGCAGTACTACGTCGCTCCGGCGCGTCCTCTCGACTGTGATGCCCGCCACCGCAACCTCGAACGGCGACCCCGAAGCACCGATCCTCGATCGTCTCGCCCGGCTGTACCGCCCGCTACAAACGACCGCGGTCGCGCTGACCGCCTTGACTGTCGCGGTCGGCGTCTGGGCGGCCGCGACGCTGTCCGATCCGATGACGATTCGCTGGACGCTCGGCGCCGACGGCGGCCTCGTCGCGGACCGCACCGCCGGCAGGCTCTTCGGGAGCCTGCTGCTCCCTGCGTTCTCCGTCGGAACGGTGCTGGTCTGCGCGGCGATCGCACGTCTCGTCCGCGATCGCGCCGCGGGCGCGCTCGCCTACGGCGTCGCCGCGCTCACCGTCGTCGCGCTCTGCGGTTCAGAGCTGCTTCTCGTCTGGCTCAACCTGGGGTGAGTCGTACTCCTCGTCCATCGGATCCCGGAGCTCGCCCATCACCTCCTCGACGGCGTCGGTCGTCGTCACGAGGCCGACGATTTCATCGTTCTCGGTGACGAGCGCGAGTTCCTGGCCGACCTCCTGGAACCGATCGACGACATCGCTGACCGAGTCGTCGGTGTCGACGGTCATCGTGTCGTGGGCGATCTTCTCCAGGTCGACGTTGCCCTCGCCGAACCGCTCCCACTCGCGGGTGAGCTCGGGGACGTAGATGATCCCCTTGAACTCCGAGAGGTCGTCGCCGACCAGCGGGAACCGGGTGTGTGGCGACTCGGTGACTCGCCGGACGTTCTCGGCTGCGTCGACCTCCGTCGAGAGCGAGACGATGTCGTCGCGGTCGACCATCACTTCCTCGACCGCGGTGTCGCCGATCTCCAGGGCGGCCAGCACCTCGCCGCGGCGCTCCTCGGAGATGTCGCCCTGTTCCAGGACCTCGCCGAGCTTGTTGCGAAGCTCCGCGCGGGACTCGATGACGTCCTCCTCGGTTTCGAGCCACGCGCCGGTCATCTCGACGCCCATCAGTCCGAGCGTCCACTTCGCGACCGTGTCGCCGACGTTGATGATCGGCGAGATGATCCACGTGAACCAGTACAGCGGCGTCGCGCCGTACCGGCAGACCGTCTTCGAGCGCTCGACGCCGAGGTACGTCGGCGTCTGCTCGCCGTGGGTCAGGTGGACGAGGTTGATGATCAGGAACGCGATCACGGCGCCGCCGCCGACCGCCGCCAGCACCGAGCCGGCGAACAGCGGCTCGAAGATCGCCGCCAGCGCCGGCTCGGCGACGATCCCGACCGCGATGCTCGACGCGGTGATGCCGACCTGACAGCTCGTCAGGTAGATCTCCAGGTCGTCGGTCATGTCCCAGGCGCGCTGGAGCCCCGCCTCGGCGAACTCCGACTCGGGGTACTGCCGCGCCCGTGTGAGCGCGAACTCGATCGCGACGAAGAAGGCGTTGGCCAGGATCAGCCCCAATCCGGCGATGATCCGCAGCACGATCCAGAGGGGTTCCATTCTCGCCGATTCCTTCGTCGTTGCGATAGGAAAGTCTACTGTTTTCGTCGCATGCCGTCCGACAGATCCGGCGCTCGCCGCCCGGTTCGATCGCCGTACGCGGTCGCCAGCGGTGTTTCGCACGTTCGGCGGCGTATCGCCACGACTTAGGCGCCCACCTCCGTCCGGACGCCCATGACCATCGAGGACAGCGGCACGTTCGACATCGGCGGCGAACTGACGGTCCGCCGGCTCGGCTACGGCGCGATGCACCTGACCGGCGAGCACGTCACCGGTCCGCCGGCCGACGAAGCTGCCGCGCGCGACGTGGTCCGGCGCGCGGTCGATCTCGGCGTCGACTTCGTCGACACGGCCGACTCGTACGGCCCCGCGGTCAGCGAGCGGCTGGTCGGCGAGGCGCTGGCCGGCGACGCGGTGGACGGCGACGACGTCGTCGTCGCGACGAAAGGCGGCCTGGTTCGCACGGTCGACGAGGAGTTCGAGTGGGACCGCCACGGCCATCCCGGTCACCTCCAGCACGCCGCGTACTGCAGCCGCGACCGGCTCGGCGTCGACGAGATCGACCTCTACCAGCTCCACCGCGTCGACCCCGAGATTCCGATAGAAGACTCGGTGACTGCGCTCGCCGAACTGAAGGACGAGGGTGTCATTCGCCACGTCGGTCTGAGCAACGTCGACGTCGAGCAGCTGGACCGCGCCCGGGACGTCTGCGAGATCGCGACCGTGCAGAACCAGTACAGCGTCGTCGAGCGCGAGCACGAGCCCGTGCTGGAGGCCTGCGAGGAGTACGGCGTCGGCTTCATGCCGTGGTCGCCGATGAACTCGGGCGACCTGGAGGCCAAGGCCGACGCGCTCGACGCCGCCGCCGAGGCTCACGACGCGACCCGGCGCCAGATCGCGCTGGCCTGGCTGCTCGAACGCTCCCCGAACCTGCTCCCGATCCCCGGCACGGCGTCGGTCGACCACCTGGAGCAGAACGTCGCGGCCGCCGGGATCGAGCTGACCGACGACGAGTTCGCCCGGCTGGCGGAGTAGCGGCGTACGGACGCCGCTGTGACGCGGCGTCGCCCGACTGTCGCTCTCGCAACCGCGGCCATCGCCCGACTGTCGCTCACTCGACGGCGGCGCCTGCAACTGTTTTGTCCGCCGCCGTCGTACTGTTCGTATGTCGCGCGAGGATCTCACCGACGACGAACGCGACGCGCTCCACGAGTTCCAGCTGGCCGCCGAGTACCTCCAGCGAGCGTACGGCGACCTGCTGGAATGTCACCACGCTGTCGGTCACGCGATGGACCGGATGTCCGACGCCGAGGAGCTGCTTCGCGACGCCGGCCACGAGGAACTGGCGGACGAACTCCGCCACGAGCACCTGCCGGCCGGGGCGATCGAGGACAAGTGGACCTACGAGATCGTCGAGGAGTTCCGCGACGGCTTCTACGCGGATCTCACCGACTACGAGGCCGCGGTGCGGGAGGAACTGGCCGACGGCGAGCGCCACATCTCCGAGAAGCGACAGCGCGACCAGCTCCGGGAGCGCGCCGCCGACGGTCTCGCCGAAAGCCCGGGGGAGTAGGCCGACGATCGACCGCTACTCCGACTGCGCCGACTCGACCTTGTCGGCGTGCTTCTCGAGGTCCGCCGCCAGCGTCCGGGCCTGCTCGGGCGTCAGGTGGACCTCCTCCATGTGGGCCGGCAGGTACTCCTCGGTCATGTTGTCGAGTTCGAGCTGCAGTTTCACCTCGTCGGGGTCCTTGCGCGGCGAGGTGGCGTTCAGCACCGCCAGCGAGTCGTCCTCGAAGTCCTGTCCGGTCACGGTCGCGTCGATCAGGTCGAACGTCGTGTAGGCGTTGACCTTCATCAGCCGATCCGTCATGTCCGGAGCGTGGTGGCGGGCGTACTTAGCACCCGCGACAGTCGGCCGCGATGCCACTGGACGTTCGCGAATCTGGTATCGCTCTCACGACGGTCGTTCGCAAGAAAAGACGTCGAACCGAGCGACGGGACGACGCCGCGCTTGCCGTTCTTCGACGCGCTGCGTTCCGCTTAGTCGTCGGACGGGAGCGGCTCGCCCTCCGCCGTCGCCGGCGCGGGGCTGGCGTCCATGTCGTCGTCCTCGGCGTAGGGGTACCAGGTCTTCTTGGTATTGTGCATCATCGGGTCGTCGTAGCTGGTCTCCTCGGGCTCGACTAGCTCGGCGAGTTCCTCGTCGTCGCGGTCGACGACGAACTCACGGAACGTCTCGCCGTCCTCGCGCAGCTCGGCGTAGCTCCGGATAAGGTTCTGGATCGCGCCGGGCACCTCGTCGGCCGGGACCCGCTCGGTCACCCAGGAGGCGAACTCGGGGTTCTCGCCGAGGCCGCCGCCGAGACCGATGTCGAGCGCTTCGACCGGCTCGCCGTCCTTGCGCGTCTTCATGCCGCGCAGGGAGACGTCGGCGATCTGGGGCTGGGCGCAGGATGCCGTGCAGCCCGAGAGGTGGATGTGGAAGTCCTCGACGTCGTCGGGCAGTTCGACGTTGTCCTTGAGCCAGCGGGCGTAGCGCACCTGGCGGTTCTTCGTCTCGACGATCGAGAGCGAGCAGAACTCGGTGCCGGTACAGGCGATCGAGCCGCGCATGAACGGGTGCGGATCGGGGCTGTAGTTATCGAGCAGCGGCTCGTCGAGCAGGTCGTCGAGATTCTCCTCGGGAACGTCGGTGAGGATGACGTTCTGGCGCTGGGTGACCCGTGCCTCGCCGCTGCCGTACTCGTCGGCGATGTCGGCGAGCTCGATCACTTCGTTGGCGCCCATCCGGCCGACGAGCACGTCGAGGCCGACGTAGTAGTTGCCGTCCGCTTGCTCGTGGACGCCGACGTGGTCCGCGTGGCCGTGGTCGACGCCGGCGTTGTAGGAGTACTCGTCGCGGTAGTCCTCGCCCGCGGTGTGGAGCTCGAAGTCGACGTACTCCTCCTGGAGCACGTCGCGCATCTTCTCGGTGCCCCACTCGTCGACGAGGAACTTGATGCGGGCGTTGTAGCGGTTGTCGCGGTCGCCGTAGTCCCGGAACAGCCCGGACATCCCGCCGGCGACGTCGGTGGCCTGCTCGGGCGTGACGAACACGTCGATGTCGCGGGCCAGGCGGGGCTCGTTGCGCGAGAGGCCGCCGCCGACGCGGACGTTGTACCCCTCGACCTCCTCGCCGTCGATCTCCTTGGTCGCGGGCTCGAAGGCCAGATCGTTGATGTCGCCCTGACCGCAGCCCTCGGAACAGCCCGTGACGCTGACCTTCCACTTGCGGGGCAGGTTCGCGTAGTCGGAGTTGCCCTTGAACGTGTCGTGGAGTTCGTGGGTCGTCTCGATGGCGTCGACGTGCTCGTGCTTGTCCTTGCCGGCGACCGGACAGCCGACGATGTTCCGCCAGGAGTCGCCGCAGGCCTGCAGAGTAGAGAGACCGACTTCTTCCAGTTCGTCCCAGATGTCCGGTACGTCTTCGATGTTGATCCAGTGGAGCTGGATCGCCTGTCGCGTGGTGAAGTCCGCCCAGCCGTTGCCGAACACGGGGTTCTCGGCGGGGCCGGTCGAGTACTTCTTGGCGATCTCGCCGATCTTGCGGAGCTGGCCGGGCTCGAGAATGCCGGCCGGCGGGCCGATCCGCATCATGAAGTAGCTCTCCTGTCCGGCGCGCTGGTGGTACAGACCGTACCACTTGAACCGCTCGAACCAGGCGTCGTGCTCGTCGTCCGGGATGGCGTCCCAGCCCTCCTCCGCGAATCGCTCCATGTGGTCACGGATGTCCGTTCCGTAGACCTCGTCTTTCCATTCCTCGACGTCGGTAGGCATGTATACCTTCTCTATACGTCCCCGGCTTAAACGCTGCCGTCTCCCGTCAGTTCTCCCCTCGTCTCGCGCTTACCGGAAAACGTTGCCTGGCAGGGGTTTGCATGGCGCGTGCGGGTGTTCGTCACCAACGCGAGGAGAGTCCACTCGGCGCGTCTCCTCGGCGAATTCGAGGTGCGAGCGCGTCGATCGACGGTGTCACTCCTCGGGCTCGACCAGCGACTGGAACTCGCTCGCTTCGTAGGCGTGGAACTCGCCGTCGACGATCCGACCGACCGGAAAGTCGTCGATCGAGTCCTGGTGGCCGCACTCGATGCACTGACCGATCGTCCCGACGACGACCTCGTGGTGGTCGATGCCGACGTCGTAGAACGACTCCAGAAGGACGTACGCGACCTCGCAGTCGCAGAAGTCGTAGTGCGCGAGCGGCCAGATGCCGCTGTTCGAGACCGCCCGCGAATCGTTGATGCTGATCCAGGCTCCGTCGTCGAGCGTCCGCACGGCGACAGTCATTGTTTAAGTACAACGCGCCCAGCCACCTTAGCCCCTCGGCGCCCACAAGGCTTACCGCGGATATGACGATTCGATTCCCGTACAACCGACAGACGGGAACGGTATCACGTCCGATAACGGCGACCGAGAAACAGGATAATAGTTCTGGTATTTGGGAGCCCGGGTAGGGTTTGTTGGTGAAGCTCTTTTTTAAGGTGATGGCGATAGTACGGACGTGTGATGACAGACCGTTCCCGCGGAGAGCGGGCGTCGCGACAGATCGCGTCGGTAGACGTCGCGCCGGAGCTCTACGAGGGACACGAGACGGAGGATCAGCGATGACAAACGCAACACCTACTCACGAGACTGACGAAGAAGAGCCGGAGGACGACCATCTCGCGGATATCGAGGAAGGGGCCGGCTGCACGGAGATCTGGGAGCACCTCTCCGAGCAGCGCGACGACGACTGACGCAGCCGACGCGGACCCCCTACCCGTCGAGTAGGGGGCTTTTTTACGCTGCCGCTGCTAGCCCGCAGTGATGACTGCAGACCGGTCGGAGGACCAGCGAGATGCGGGTGACCGAGATGCGGGCGACTCGTCGGACACCGGCGAGCAACGCTCGTCGAGCCCCGGCTCGCAAGCTCGCGAAGACGCCGGAGAGCAAAGCTCTCCAACCCCTCGCTCGTCTTCGTCTCGCGAGAACGCGTCCGGCGAGGCGGTACAGCTGCCCTCGGATCGGGACGAACCCGTCGGCGCGCCCGTCGTCCGCGGCGACGAGGCGGTCACCGGCGACCGCGCACAGCAGGCCGTCCAGTTCGATCCCGACGACCCGGAGAGCCTCGCGCAGGCCGCCGAAACCGTCCGCGCGTTCGCGGAGAACACCGCCGGCGCGGACGACAACGTCTACATGCTGCGCGGTGCGGCCGCCTGCGCGGCGCTGGTTCGCGGCGAGGGGTCCTACAAGGCGGCAGCGGAACGCGCCGGCGGTGAAGCCACCGTCGCGTTCATCCGCAAGTGGGCGCGCGTCCACGACCTGCCCCAGTCGATCCGCCGCCACGTCGCGATGGGTCACATCGCTCCGACCGCGGCCAAGCACGTCGCGCGCGTGAGCGGCGAGGCGCGGTTCGACCTCGCGTGGGCCGTCCTCGACAACGACTTGACCGTCCGCGAGGTCCGGACGCTCGCCAGCGAGATCAACGACGGCGCGAGCGCCGAGCGCGCGCTCGCCGACCGCGAAGTCCGACTGGGGCGGATCGCACTCGATCTCCCCCCGGACGTGTACCGTGAGCTTCGGCGTCGCGCCGCGCTCGACGGCAGCGATCCCGACGACCTCGCCGCCGAGGCGCTGACCGCCGAGTTCGCGGATCGCTGATCGGGGGGCATCAAAAGCGTTTAATCGCCCCTGCTCCAAGCGAGTGACAGAGGGCCGGTAGCTCAGTTAGGGAGAGCGTCTGGCTTTTAACCAGACGGTCGGGGGTTCAACTCCCTCCCGGCCCGTTTTCCTGTGAGGAACGGACGTGACGAGCGAAGCGGCAACGGTGGAGTTGAAGTAGAGAACGCCGAGCGGTAGCGAGGCGTTCTCTACTTCAACTCCCTCCCGGCCGACCGAGCGGGGCGTGCGGTGGCGATGCTGATTCGCGGACTGCCGGCGCTGACCGAGGTACAGCGTCGACATCGAACAGCGGCGTCAAAACCGAACAGCGGCGTCGCCATCGATCGTCGTCGAAGGATCGAAAAACGGCGTCAAGCAGGACGCAAAATCGAGTAGCGGCGTCAGAAAAACGGCGGGCGCGTCACTCGCGACGCGGCAGGTAGGCCATCCCGAGCAGGATGAACCCGGTCGCGCCCGAGAGGAACGAGATCATCAGCAGGCCGTCGGTCCGGTCGTGGAAGAACGACTGCTGGTCGGCTTGCTCGTTGTACGCGTCGACGTTCGTGCTGAGAACCACCGAGCTGTCGGTGGGGAAGTGGGCGACGAGCGTCTCATCGCCGAACTCCTCGGTCGTGCCGCCCTCGGTCAGCGTGACGTCCTCGGTCACCTCCTCGGACCAGGAGAGCTGGACCGAGCCGTTGGTCACGTTGCCGACGGTCGCGTTCTGGCCGTCGTACTGGATCGCGTCGCCCTCGCTGAAGTTGAACCGCTGGAGGCCCTGATACTCGTCGATCGGGATGATCTGAGTCTCGCCGTCCTGCTGGACCTCGACGACGCGCTCGCCGTCGTCGTTCGTGTAGACGGTGACGTCGTCGCCGGGCATCTGGCGCAGCGTGAACTCGGAGACGTTCGTCGCGTTCTCGATGACGACCTCGTACTCGCCGTCGTTGTACTCGATGGCGTTGTCCGGGCCGGTCGCCAACTCCGCGCTGCCCTGCTCGGTCACGTTCCACTCGATGGTGGCTTCCATGTGGGCGCCGCCGCCACCGCCGTGACCGCCGCCGCTGGGCTCGGTCATGCCGACGCTGGTTACGGCGTAGGTGGTGCCGTTGATCTCGAACTCGTCGCCCTCCGAGAAATTGTACTCGGGGTCTTCTACCGTGATCGCGGGCTCCTGCGCCGCCCCCGCGAACGCGAACGCCCCGACCGCGATGACGAGAAAGAGAGCGGTGTACACGGCCGCTGCTCGTCGTTGCATAATCGGGAGGTGGGACGCGTACCGTATAACGATTACCTTTCGTCCGAGAACCCGCCCAGCGCCGGTTCGCGTGGCGACGATCCGCGGGAACGTTGTTTTTATCTATCATATCGAAGCTATTAATATCGCGACGAACCAAGCTTCCTACGCCAGCGCTTGCTGGGATGCCGCGTCCAGCTGTGTATCCTCGCGTTCGTCGACTGGCCGGGCATCGGACGTAATACGCGGGTTCCCGCGGGCGGGCGAGTCCCGCCGTCCCGTTTCGATGTGCGTTCGATCCGACCAGCGACGCCGATCGCCAGTGACTGCTCCGCCGCCGTCGCCAACGCTTTTATCGGCTCACTGTTCACGTCTCGGGTGTGCAATTCGATCGTGACGATCAGGCGAACGGAGGGGGCGAGGACGCCCCGGGTGCGCGATGAGCGCGTTCGAGCGGATTCGGCGGCCCGAGTACACCGGCCGGAACCGCTGTTGGCCCTGTACGATCACGAACGCGGCGCTACTGGCGGTGCTGGGCGCGGTCGCCGCGGTCGTCTGGCTACCGCTGGCGGCCGCAGTGCTCGCCGGCGGCGGCGCCGGGATCTGGCTGCGGGGGTATCTGGTGCCGTACACGCCGCGGGTAGCGCCTCCGCTGTTCGATCGGCTTCCGATCTCGTCGCCGAAGTCCGGCGAGGCAACTGGCCGCGGCAGCATCGCAGGCGCGGGCGACTCGGCGGCGCCGGATGGCGAAGCCGTGCTCGGCGCGCTGCTCGATGCCGGCGTCGTCACCGACGACGGCGAGGCGCTCGCGCTCGATCCATCGTTTCGGGACGCGTGGACGGACGAGCAGCGTACGCTACGCGATGCCGACGGCGAGGCGCTGGCGGCAGCGATCGAGTCGACGACGCCCGAGGGAGTGACTGCGCGGGCCCAGGGGACCAACGGCGCTCTGATCCTCGTCGAGGGGTCTGACGGCGGCGTCACGCTCGCGCGCCCGATCGCGGTCGCCGAGGCCGCGGCGGCTCGCGCGCTCGAAACGACGGCGCCCGAGCTGTCGGCCGCAGTACGGGCTGGTGCAGTCCGCCCCCTCCGCGGCTTCCTCGAGAGCTGTCCGGTCTGCGAAACTGAGGTCGTCGAGACGACGCCGCGGAGCTGCTGTGGCACGACGAACCCTCGCTACGAGGACGACCGAATTCTCGCCTGTCCGTCGTGCGATCGCCGGCTCTACACGTTCCCCGCCTGACGATCGCGTCGGGGGCAGGCCGGAACCTTTTCACAATGGGATGAATATCTACGTTCCATGTCATCGTGCGACCGTCTACCGGGACGTGCTCCGACGCATCGCCGTTCGAGTCCGCCGAGCGACAGTACTGGACCGTCGATCGGCTCCGACGGCGAAGCCCCCGCCAGCAACTGACCACATGGAGCGCGACGACCTCGTTTCGATCCTCGAGGACGCCGGGCTGTCGCCGTACCAGGCCGACGCCTACGTGACAGTGCTGGAACTCGGCGCCTCGCCCGCGACCGAGATCGTCGACGCCTGCGGCGTTCCGGACCCGCGAATCTACGACGTCCTGCGCGACCTCGAGGATCGAGGATACATCGAGACCTACGAGGAGGGATCGCTGCACGCTCGGGCTCACGACGTCAAGTCGGTGCTGGAGGATCTTCGGTCCCGCGCCGAGCAGCTCTCGGAGGCGGCCGAGGACATCGAGGAGCGCTGGGAGCGCCCGGAACTGGAGGACACGGACGTCCGGATCGTCAAGCGGTTCGACACCGTCCTCGAGCAGACGGCCGACGCGATTCGGTCGGCGTCCGATCAGGTGCAGATCTCGGTTTCTCCCTCCCAGTACGAGACGCTCCGTCCCGCACTGGCCGACGCGCGCCGGAACGACGTCAACGTCAAACTCTCGATTCACACTGGCGAGGGGGAGCACGACGACCTGCCCGCGCCCGAGGACGTGGCCGAGGTCTGTTCGGAGGCGCGCCACAGGGAGATCCCCTCGCCGTTCCTCGCCATCGTCGACCGATCGAAGGTCTGTTTCGCCCCCCACGCCGGCTCGATCAACGAGTACGGCATCATCGTCGAGGATCGAACTCACGCCTACGTGTTCCACTGGTTCTTCCTCAGTTGCCTGTGGGACGTCTGGGACCCGCTGTATACGGCCGATCAGGACGACCTGATGCGGACCTTCAGCGACATCCGCTACTGCATCCGCGACATCACGCCGCGCCTGGAGGAGGGCGAGACGGTCCACGTAACGGTTCGAGGAATCGACACGAGGACCGGCGAGGAGCGCAGCATCGAGGGGGTCGTCGACGACGTCATCACGACCGGGAATCTCCATACGAACGACGACGTCTCGGTGGCGCAGTACGCTGGGCAGGCGACGATCGTCGTCAGGACCGATGACGGCCTCGTGGAAGTGGGCGGGTGGGGCGCGACTCTCGAACAGATCGAGGCGTTACGCATCAGCGTTACCGAGATCGACTCGTGAGGCCGTTGAGATCGGTGAGTGCCCCCGTCGGACCACGGTCCAGCGACGAAATTCTTTGCGATCGTTCCCGTTCGTAGCCCCGATCTGGTTTCGGTGAGCGCTCTCACGGCCTCGTGCGCTCATGAACGAATGAATGTGCCACGTTAACTTCGGACAAACATTTATATTCGCGTACGACGGATTTGGATCCGATCCCGTGGTCGGGAAGCGGCGTGACGCGAGTTCCGTCGGTCGGTGGAACTCACCGTCCGCGCCGGATGCCCACTCGCCGAGCGGTATGCCGCCGTAGCATCACTGTACCATCGCGTTTTCCCCGTCGACTGGGCGAGTAACGCCTCGCGACATCATTCGTTTACAACACCAGTTGTATTGCACCATTAATTATAAATAGCTATCTCCGGACTGTGTAATAGATGCCTGGCAAGCAATCGGACAACGGATCGCGAGTATCGCGGCGGAACTTCGTCAAGGCGGCCGGCGCGTCGGGCGCGGCGGTCAGCATGGCCGGCTGTATCTACGGTAACAGCGGCGGCAGCAGTGACGCCGTCGTCTGGGGCTTCGACCCGACTGCGGCCGACGAGATCGGAGACGACCTCAAGCAGCTGTACGCGGACAACGGCGTCGAGGCCGACATCGAGCTTCGCCCGGGCGACTCCGAGACGGGGGCCCGCCGGGACAACTACCAGCGGCTCCTCGAAGCTGGCGAGTCCGAGCCCGACATCTTCATGATGGACAACGGTTGGGTGAACGTGTTCATCCAGCAGGGCCTGATCGCCAACCTCAGCGAGGAGCTGGACGAGTCGGAACTCCAGACAGTCGAGGACGACTACTTCACCGGGTTCACCGACACCGCCCGCGCGCCGAGTTCGGGTGACCTGTACGGCCTCCCGATGTACCCGGACTTCCCCGTGATGCAGTACAACAAGGCACACGCTCGGGAGGCCGGCTACGGCGAGTCCGACTTCGAGACGTGGGCGACCGAACCGAAGACGTGGCAGGAATGGTCCCAGCTCACCGCGGAGATCCAGGAGGCCGCCGACGTCGAGTACGGCTTCACGACCCAGTGGGACATCTACGTGGGAACGGCCTGCTGTACGTTCAACGAAGTGATGTCGTCGTGGGGCGGCGCGTACTTCGGCGGCCGCGACAATCTGTTCGGTCCCGTCGGGGAGCGTCCGGTCACGGTGAACGAACAGGAGACGATCGACTCCCTTCGCATGATGCGGACGTTCGTCGACGAAGACTACGACAACGCGCTCGAGGGGTACGCGAGCGGCATCATGCCGTCGGACGTCACCCAGTGGGTCGAGGAGTCCTCCCGGGCGCCGATGGCGGAAGGCAACGCCGTCATGCACCGCAACTGGCCCTACGCGATCGGGAACAACGCGGCCGAGGACGCGCTCGGCGTCGACAACTACGGTACGATGCCGATGCCGTACGCCGTCCCCGAGAGCGAGGCCGCCCAGCCCGGGACCGGCGGCACGACCTCGGCCCTCGGCGGCTGGCACATCGTCCTCAACCCGAACTCGGAGCGCAAGGAGGAGGCGCTGGAAGTGATCCGCGCCACGATGACCGACGAAGTCAGCCTCGGCCTGTTCGAGCTCTGGGGATGGCTCCCGCCCAAGCCGGAGCTGTTCTCGTCCGACCGCGCCGCGGAGACCGGCGTCGTCGGCAACTACCTCGACACGATCCGGGTCGCCGGCGAAAACACGATGCCCCGCCCGGTCACCGAGGTGTGGTCCAACCAGTCGACCGTGATCGCCGAGGCGGCCAACGAGGTCGTCGCCGGCGAAACCTCCGCCGAACAGGCGATGAACGACCTCCAGAGCTCGCTCGAAGAGATCGAACAACAGTAGGATATGGCGGCAGAAACACAGCCGGACGCCACGACGCGCGAATCGCGCAAGTCGGGGGCGCTCGTGACGCTCACGCGCCGGATCGAGAACCTCGGCGAGACGGGGTTCGCCTACCTGCTGTTGACGCCGGTGTTCGTCCTGTTGGGGACGGTCGCGCTGTACCCGCTGCTGCGGACGTTCGAGCTATCGCTGTACCAGAACCTCGTCGGCCTGGGCGAGGCCGAGTTCGTCGGGATCGAGAACTACGTCAGTCTGTTCACCGGCGATGCCAACCGCTGGCTCCCGGGCTCGACGACGTTCTTGCCCGGCGTGAGCGTCAACGGCACCTTCCCGTTCGTCCACCTGAACGGCCTCCTGCGGAGCGCCCTCGCCGTCACGCTCATCTTCACGCTCGTGAGCGTCTTCTTCGAGACGCTCATCGGCTTCGGGCAGGCGCTCGTCCTCGATCAGGACTTCAGGGGGCGCGGCTGGGTCCGCGCCGCGATCATCATCCCGTGGGCGATCCCGATCGTCATCCAGGGGATGATCTTCTTCCTGATGTTCCACCCCCAGACCGGCTTCCTGACGGAGATCCTCGCCCAGTGGGGGATCGTCGCCCAGACCAACACGCTCAACGACACGGCCAGCTCGCTGTTGATCATCACCGTCGGCGACATCTGGAAGACGTCGGCGTTCATGGCGCTTTTGATCCTCGCCGGCCTGCAGAGCATCGACCGCGGCCTCTACGACGTCGCCGAGGTCGCGGGTGCGACCAGGTGGCAGCGGTTCAAGCTGATCACGTTCCCCCTGATCCTGCCGACGCTGGGGATCGCGATCCTGTTCCGGACGATCCAGGCGATGCGGATCTACGGGCTCATCGACTCGGTGTCGAGCTGTACCGTCGTCCCGTCGCTGTCGTGTATGGTCGTCGAGACGTTCAACACCCAGCGCGGCCTGTCGGCGGCGCTGGCGTTCGTCACGGCGGCCATCATCGGCGTCGTCGTGATGGTCGTGATCTACCAGCAGTACAAATCGGGTGATATATAGATGGCAACCGATCCGGACGCCGAGTCGAACCTCGGCCCGCTGTCGCGGTGGACCAGGCGCGTGATCACCGATCAGGACACCCGCGACCGGCTCTACCGGGGGCTGTTCTACGCGGTCACGCTGTTTTTCCTCGTGACCACGCTGTTCCCGTTCTACTGGTTGCTGGTGCTCGCGTTGACGCCGAACAACGCGATTCTGAGCGGCGACTGGAACCTGCCGTTCCTCGCTCCCCAGGGGTTCAACCCGCAGGCGTTCGTCGAGGTGTTCCAGCAGATCCCGTTCCACCTCTACGTGCTGAACAGCTTCATCCTCGCGACGATGACGACGATCATCGTGCTGGTCATCGCCAGCCTCGCGGGGTACGTGTTCGGCCGGTTGGAGTTCCCCGGCCGGGGACTGCTGATGCTCGGGATCCTGATGATCTCGTACTTCCCGCCGGCGGCGTTCCTGCTGCCGCTGTTCGACGCGTTCGTCGGCAACGCGATCGAGGTGCCGTTCCTCGGCATCGAGCTGTTCACGCCGCCGCGGCTGGTCAACACCCCCGGGTCTATGGTGTTGCCCTTCAGCGCGCTGTTCCTGCCGCTGTCGATCTTCATCCTCACGACGTTCTACGCCCAGATTCCCGACGGGCTCGAGGACGCGGCGCGCGTCGAGGGGACGACGCGGCTCGGCGCGCTGTTCCGAGTCATCATCCCGCTGTCGGCGCCCGGCGTCGCCACCGCGGCGGTGCTGACGTTCATCTCGGTGTACAACGAGTACTTCTTCTCGTCGATCATGTCGCTCCAGAACGAGCCCAGCGAGTGGTCGCCGCTGGTCGGCGGGATCCTGAGCTACCAGACCCAGTACACGACCGACTTCAACCTGATGGCGGCCGCCGCCATCATCGGCGTGCTGCCGGTCGTCATTCTGGTCATCATCGCACAGGAGAAGATCGTGAGCGGACTGACTGCGGGTGCACTCAAGGAGTAACCATGGCAAACGTAACACTCGACAACGTGACGAAGCGCTACGAGGACGTCGTCGCCGTCGACGACATGAACCTCGATATCAGGGACGGCGAGTTCGTCTGTCTCGTCGGCCCCTCGGGCTGTGGCAAGTCGACGACGATGGAGACGATCGCCGGCCTCACGAAGCCCACCGAAGGGACGATCCACATCGGCGAGCGGGACGTGACGAAGCTGCCGCCGAAGGACCGCGGGGTGGCGATGGTGTTCCAGAACATCGCGCTGTTCCCCCACATGGACGTGTACGACAACATCAGCTTCGGGCTGCGGCTGCGCGACTACGACAAGGAGGAGATCGACCGCCGGGTCGAACGCGCCTCCGACATCGTCCAGCTCGAGGGGATGCTCGACCGGATGCCCGAGGAGATGTCCGGCGGCCAGCGCCAGCGCGTCGCGATCGCCCGCGCGATCGTCCGGGAGCCCGACGTGTTCCTGATGGACGAGCCGCTGGCGAATCTCGACGCCAAGTTGCGCGTTCACATGCGCACGGAGCTCCAGCGCCTGCACAAACAGCTGGACACGACGATCATCTACGTCACCCACGACCAGGCCGAGGCGATGACGATGTCCGATCGCATCGCCGTGATCAACAGCGGCGAGCTCCAGCAGATCGACCCGCCGCTGGTCTGCTACAACGAGCCGACCAACCGGTTCGTCGCTGGCTTCATCGGCTCGCCCAGCATGAACATGGTCGACGGCGAGCTCACACCCGGCGGCGTGACGACCGACACGTTCGAGGTCGCGCTCGATCCCGAGTCGCTATCCGGCGTCTGGGACGGCGACCCCGTCACGCTGGGGATCCGCCCGGAGGACGTCCACCCCGCCGAGGCGGCCGACGAACTCGCCCACCCGACCGCGCCGATCGAGGTGACGACCGACGTCCTCGAACCGATGGGCGACGAGATCTTCGTCTACCTCAAGCTGGACGGCGCCGAGGCCGACGACACGATGGAGGGCGAGCGCTCGTCGAACTCCCTCCTGATGAGCGTCGACCCGGACAGCGACATCGCGGAGGACGACGAGATCAGCGTCGTCCTCGACGCCTCGAAGGTCCACCTCTTCGACGCCGACTCCGGCGACGCGATCGCCCACGGCGTCGTCGACACCGCCGCCGCCCCCGCGGCGGACTCGGCGGTCGCCGAATCGGAGGGAGGTGACTGAGCGTGGTCAGTACGGTCGCGCTGGTGTACTTCGGCGGCATGGCGGTCCTGTTTTTCTTCTGGATCTACGGGATCGTCTCGTTCGGCCTCGATCTCAAGAACAAGATCATCCCCGGCGCCCGTCAGTACCTCCGCGGTCGCCGAAAGCTCAAGGAAAAGCGCAAGCGCGAGCAGGAACAGGAAGAGCGCGAACAGCAGCTGTACTGAGGGCGGTTCGTTTTTTGCGGGTCCTCGGTGATCCCCGGCTTTCGGGCTCACTATTCGCGTCTGAACTTCCGTAGATCGCGTCCGAGACCGCCGCCGCTGGCTTCGATCGCCGTCACCGTACCGTGACCGCTCCGATCCCGATGATTTTAGCCGTTCCCGAAAGACGGGGTGTCTATGAACGTATCCGGACACGCCGATCGAACGGGTGTTTCCGCGTGATCGAGGACCGCGACTCCCTCGCCTCCAGCGAGGCCCGCGAGACCGCACTCGAGTGCATCGAGGCCGGCATCGAGGCGGGCCACCCCCGGACGGTCGTCCGCGACGCAGTCGCGCTCGAGGGGGACTCCCTCAGCATCGCCGACGCGACGTACGACCTCGCCGAGTACGAGGAGGTCGTCGTCCTCGGCGGCGGCAACGCCGCGGCGCACGTCGCGGTCGCGCTCGAGGACATTCTCGCCGATCGGATCGACGGCGGCGTCGTCGTCACGGACGATCCCGTCGAAACTGAGCGCGTGACGGTTCGCGAGGGCGATCACCCGGTGCCGAGCGAACGCGGCGTCGACGCGACGCGAGAGCTGCTCGCGGCCGCGGACGCGGCGGACGAGGAGACGCTCGTCCTCGCGGCGATCACCGGCGGCGGGAGCGCGCTCATGGCCGCTCCCGCTGGGGACGTCTCGCTCGCCGATCTCCAGAACACGACCGACGCCCTGCTCGCGAGCGGGGCGGATATCCACGAGATCAACGCGGTCCGCAAACACCTCTCGGCGCTGAAGGGCGGTCGGCTCGCGCGTCGCGCCGCGCCCGCGACGGTCGCCTCGCTGATCCTCAGCGACGTCGTCGGGAACGACCTGAGCGTGATCGCGAGCGGTCCCGTCGCCCCCGACGAGTCGACGTTCGACGACGCCATCGCCGTCCTCGATCGCTACGGGATCGACGCGCCCGACGCCGTCGTAACCCGCCTGGAGCGCGGCGCCGCGGGCGAGATCGACGAGACGCCGAGAGCGGACGATTCCGCGTTCGCGACCGTCTCGAACCACGTCGTCGCGGACGGCATGACGGTGCTCGAGGCGGCCCGAGCGGCGGCGGCCGACCGCGGCTACGAGACGCTCGTGCTCTCCTCGCGGGTCCGCGGCGAGGCCCGCGACGCGGCCACGACGCACGTCGCCGTCGCGGAAGAGATACGGGCGACCGGCACGCCGGTCTCGCCGCCGGCCGTGGTGCTCTCCGGCGGCGAGACGACGGTGACGATCCGCGGCGACGGGACGGGCGGTCCGAACCAGGAGTTCGCGACGAGTGCGGCGCTCGAACTTGGCGGCGGCGGAACCGACGCCGAAGCCGGGGACGATAGCGGCGCCGAAGCCGGAGACGAAGTCGGCGCCGAGGGCCGGATCACGGTCGCGGCGGTCGACACCGACGGCATCGACGGCGCGTCGGACGCCGCCGGCGCACTGGTCGACGGGACGACCGTCGAGGATCCCGACGCGGCACGCGAGGCCCTCGCCGAAAACGACGTGTATCCGTTCCTCGAGTCCCGCGGAGGCCTCGTCCTGACGGGACCGACCGGGACGAACCTCAACGATCTGCGGGTGCTGGTCGTCGACTAGAAGACCAGTCCCGCGGCGTTCCGGAGGACGACGATCCAGACGATGCTCGAAACGCCGAGCACCAGCGTCGCGAGCGTCCAGGCCTGGTAGGCCGTCGCCGTCTCCATGTCAGAGAACTCCGTGATGATCCAGAAGTAGGAGTCGTTCGCGTGGCTGACGGTCATGCTGCCGGCGCCGATCGCGAGCACGGCGAACACCTGGCCGAGCTCGGTGTCCAGTCCGAGCGAGCCCAGTAGCGGTGCGACGAGGCTGGCCGTGGTCAGGATCGCGACCGTCGAGGAGCCCAGCGCCGACTTCATCGCCGCGGCGATGACGAACGCGGCCAGCAGCCCGATGCCGAGGCCGCCCAGCGTGTCGGTGATGAAGTTCTCGAGGGGCAGCGCGCCGAGGACCTCGCCGAACGCGCCGCCGGCGCCGGTCACCGCGAGGATGACGGCGGCGTTTTTGATCCCGTCCGAGACCCACTCGTCGGTGACGTCGCTACTGAAGTCGGGCACGATCGCGAAGGCGATGAACGCGCCGATCAACAGCGCGACCGCCGGGTCGCCGAGGAACAGCAGCCAGCGCTGGAGCGCCCCGGTGATCAGCTCCGGGTTTTCTGCTTCGGGGTAGGCCGCGATCGAGCCGAGCGCGATGAGCACGATCGGGATCAGCAGCGGCGCGAACGACGCGGCGCGCGACGGCATCGTCCCGTACTCGTCTTTGATCTCCTCGATCGTCATCTCCGGGTTGGGATCGATGTGGTAGTTCGACGCGACTCTGTCGGCCCAGATCGCGGCGACGAAGACGATCGGGGCACTGACGATGATCCCGGCGAGCATGACGAGGCCGATGTCCGCGCCGATGATCCCCGCGGCCGCGATCGGGCCGGGCGTCGGCGGGACGAACACGTGCGTGACGTAGAGTCCGCCGGCCAGCGCCACGCCGAGCGTCGACAGCGAGAGCCCGGAGCGCTCGGCGAGCGATCGGTTCAGCCCGGAGAGGATGACGAACCCGGAGTCGCAGAACACCGGGATGGAGACGAAGCTCCCCGTGATCGCCATCACTTCGGTCGTGTGATCTTCGCCGACGTAATCGAGAATCGTTTCCGCGATGACGATCGCCGCACCCGACCGCTCGAGGCAGGTACCGATGATCGTCCCGGCGATGATGACGATCCCGATGTAGCCGAGGATGCCGCCGAACCCGTCTGTCACCAGCGACGCAGCCTCCGCGGGATCGAGCCCCGCGGCGAGACCCGTGAAGTAGGCTGCCAGAAGTAGTGCGAGAAACGCGTGCAGGTCTAACTTCGCCGTGGCGACGATGATGAACGCCACTGCCGCGGCGAGCAACAGTACCAGTGGGAATCCTTCGAGCATGCGACCGGTACACAATTACGAACTATAATGAATGTACTGGTCCTCCCAGTTATTTGTGATATCTATCGCTATTCGTATTGTTGATATAATGTGGTATGAGTCGATAAATCCTGTGTGCAACGTAGATGGTATATTATATATGACATAATGGTCAACTTGTTTACGTTAATTGTGTCACTCCATTGGTTTCTTTTCCGGTCTCCGGAACTGCCCCGTTGCTCGGATAGTTTGCGTCCTGATCTCGCGAGAGATCGCCGGAGTTGCAAATCTAATCGGCGTTCAGACTTCGCTCGTCACGTCAGTTCCTCGCAGAATCCATGGGCCCGCTCGGGTCCTGTCGTCTTTGGAATCGCCTGACTGCGTAGGGGAACTAAGTTTGCTCATGGCTGTTAGTTGGTTGGTAGGTGGTCGCGTCGCTGTTCCATCTTCTCGCGCTCGGTGCGCCGGTCGTAGTGCCGGTCGAGAACGTCGCGGCTCACGTCGCAGCGTTCGCTGACGATCTCGACCGGAACGTCCTCCAGGAGGTGCGCGGTGATCGCGCCGCTTCGGATGTCGTGGGGCGACCGCGATGACGGGCACCGGCTCGACGACCGCGTTTCCATCGCGGGGCAGTCGTCGGGGTCGCGATCGTGCGGGCATTCCTTCCCGACCGTACAGGGTCGGGTGATCCGGTAGATCGTGTCCCGGATCGTCGACGCCGCCGGGCGCCCTTGTTGGGTCGTTACCAGTGGTTCGCGGTCGTATTCGTCCGTTTTGTCGTGCCGCGGCCCGTCGATATACTCCTCCAGCATCCGAATCAGGCGCCCGTCGAGTGCGACCATGCGCTCGGCGTTTTGCTTGTTCTTCAGCGGCGTCCCCGTCTCCGGACGATGTACCAGTTCGAGCGCCTGTTCCTCCGGGTAGAAGTCGCCCATGTCTAGGGCGCGGATGCTCCCGGTTCGGATTCCCGTCCGCCAGAGTAGTGCGAACACTACGTGCGTGCGGCTGGCGTACTGATAGCGACTGACGTATTCGAGGATATGTTCGGCGCGCTCCGGGTCGAGCTTCGTCTCGCTCGCCCGGTCGGACTCCGAAAGCGTCGGTAGGAGTACCTTCGATGCCAGCCCTTCCGGAACGGCGTCGACCGAGGCGCAGAACCTGAGGAACGCCCGGAGCGTACTCAACTGCCCACGAAGCGTGACCGGCTTCAGTTCGCCGTCATCGCGCCGATCGACGCGGTAGGCGTGGAGATCACGCCCGGAGAGATCGTTAATATTCGTGATGCTATTTTCCTCGCACCACTCGACGAACATCTTCAGCCGGTATTTGTGAGAGGTCAGCGTCTCCGAAGTCACCTCGTCGCGACGGCTGTCGAGATACAAATCGACGGCAGCCTCCGGCGCCAGCGGCTGGAGCTCGTCGCTCACGTCGATCCCTCGGTTTCCGCGGCTTCGATCTCGGCGATGTCCTCTTCGTCGACGCGATCCGCGATCGCCTCAACGATCGTGGCGGCGTCGGCGCGCTTAGCGGGACCAAGCGATGGGCGGACCTGTTCGACGGCCTCGGTCGGCGTCTCGGCGGGACCGGTCAGCAGCGGGATCACCGCGGATCGAGCGATATCCTGCACCGTCATCCAGTGCTGGCGCTCGCGCAGGTTCATGCCGATCCCTCCCGGTGCTCGTAGGGGCCGACGGTCGTGATGAGTTGAATCTCGTCGCGCGTCCGCGTCTCGCCCGATCGCTTGTCGTGCAGCTCGTGGAACTCGGGAGAGAACTCGTCGTCGTGGCTCATCTGCCGGGCGCACTTGGCGCACCAGAAGTGGTTGTTCGTCGGCTCCCACGAGCGATGCCCGCGCGGGCACACCCATCGCCAGCGATCGGCCTCGTCGTCGAGGTGGATCGTCGTCTTGCGTCCAGTCATCACGCCGACCTGACGAACTACCCTACAAAAGCGGTCGGCCTTGTCTGCAAAGTGGAAGTGAAACTGTCCGCTCTGGCGTCCGAAGCGCCGTCTTGCCGACAGCCATGCCCATAGCCCATCGCTTTCGGGAGGCTGGGGGCGAGTGAAAGTGGTTGGTTTCGATACTGGAGATCGTGCGGGGTGTTTATACCCCGTGTCGTGCAACGCGGTCATGCTTCCGTAGGTGGGTACGGGAGCCACGGCGGGCCGGTATTCCAGCACCGGGCCCGCCTTTTCGGACAGATCACGGCGCCGACCGCCGGGTCCGTGTAGCTTCCGTATCCATACCGTTTCGATGCCAGTTACTTATAGTTTGCAGCATAAACTGAAATTCTTGCAATTGAAGCTGCAGCAATTGCGAGAAACCAAATCCGGTAAGTATCGCGTCTGAGTGGGTTCGTCAATGACGCGGCGAAAGCGGGGTCCCTGGATGAACTCGGCGACGGATCCCGTACTGGAATTTCTCGACGAGCACGAGATTGCGGTCCCGATCGGCGTGCTCGACAACGAGCTTGACCCCTCTTATCGGACCATCAAAACTGCTCTTGAGGAACTCGAAGAGAGAGGATATGTAGAGCGGGATAGAAACTATACGACTCATTTTCGGATTACCTCACGTGGGAAAGAATATCTCAGTGGTGATCGCAATGCGAGGAATGAGTAGTAGGGAATGAGAGTCTCGTTGCTGGGTTCTTGGTTGGATTTCAGGCCAAACAATCCTCCAGCAGATCCAGTAAAGCATTAATTTTTTATGTCTTCTAACAAACTATATCCTCGTGACACGAGACTACCACTTTGTGAACACAAATGAAAGGCATCTCCCAGACGACGCTACTGGGACTGAAATTTATGCACACAATGTTGTAGCTACTTTCGGGGATTACGAGGAGTTCGGATCTCACCTCGAAAACCTCTCCCCTGACGATCTGGTGTTCTCTTATCAAAACGGAGTCGGTGTCCGCGCGATCGGTCTTGTCGTGGGAGCATTCGACGAGACAGCAGTTGAACCGAGTAATATGATCTTCCACGATGCGGATAGTCCGGAGAGTGAATATCACGTTCCTGTTCGATGGCAGACTGTTTTGAGTGAATCTGAAGCGATTTCAGCTCAGGAAGTAGAACAAATTTGTGGACGACCGGTCTTTGGTAGCGGCGCCTACACGCCACTAGATGAGGGGGATAATCCCGGACAATTAGCCGACGAGGTATACGCTCGGGCACGGAACTAAGAAGCTGAGAATCCCCTTATCTATCTCTCCTCCTATAGTGTAGTTTATTTACTCCGTCAAAGGAGATATTGCAAGACTCATCTTCAGAAGATAGATCAGAACCGATGAAGTGACAAATAAGTAAAAAGTGTCTTTTTTCAATTAGAGTCAATTCTTCGTTGATCTAATGTCGGAAAATTCCACATCCGACGAGTCGAATCGCACGTGTCCCATTTGTGAGAGTGACCTAAAACGCGATCCATTCACCAGGAATCTCGAATGTTCTAATCCTCGCTGTGGATTCCGATCTATCAAATTAGAATAAATGCCTGTTCCATCTATTAGAGGAACGAGGTCAGTGACTTGAAGAACGCTCAATGCCAGCAAAGACTGAGAACAATTACTTCGGCGAGCCGATTTTCTCGTACAGCGATTGCGCTGCCGCCGAGGACAAGTAGATATTCTTCGCCGAGACGGTCACCGACTCACCAGCTACGCTTTCGAAGAACGCTGCCAGCGCCTCCAGGTAGTCCGGCGAGCGATCTTCGGCGACCTGTAGCATCCGCTTGTCCTCGAACTCGACGGCGCGATTCAAGAGGTAGACGTCAACGAAGTCGAGTCGGATCGACCCGGGCGCGTCGTCGAGATACGCCGGCAGCGAGATGCTCGCGTCAGGGTTCTTGTCTGCGATCGGGGCGCCGAGGACGTGGAGCACACGCCCGAGCACCGTCCCGTGGGCTGTGGGCCGTAGTTCGGTCGCGCGGTCGGGATCGTCATCGCGCTCGACCGCGTACTTGACCCCCAGCGTCTCGAAGTCAGATCGGAGCTGGTCGGCGTCCGATTCCGATTCGACCGCGAACAGTGGAGCAAACGTATCAGACGCGAGGCTTCCGCCGGAGAACACCCACGCGACGAGCCGATTGAGCGCTTGGAACTTCGGGTCGTCGTAGGTCAGTCGGAGCCACCCGTGTTGCTCGGCGATCTCGACGCCGCGCATCGGGTCAGGTTTCGCGTCGCCGTCAACCCAGGGACGGATTCGGCTGCGCGGGAGCTCGAGCGCAGTGGCTATCGCTTGCGAGCCGCGGTTCGGATGATCCGCCGCGTATTCGATCACCCGTCGGTAGTCCTCAATTCGATCATACGGGTCCTCGTATGCCCCACTATCGTAGGTTCTGGAGAGATCAGCATCGGTGACGAAAGGTGGTTCGATCATAGCGTACCTATCTTTAGTTACTGTTTAATTTGTTCTCTTGTAGACCAGTCAAAGTTAGGGATGGATTTATTACGTATAGTTGGTATAGCACTGGTAACGCCGGGCCCACGACAGAGGGACACCGTGGCGGTGATAGGTACATAGTAGCCGATCGCCTCACCACTGGTATCAGGTACCAGTGCTTAGTCCTTTGCTGTCGTTCGCCGGCGGAACCAACCGCAAACAATGAGACTCAAACAGCTATTCACGGACGATGAGGCCGTGTCGCCGGTTATCGGCGTCATCCTCATGGTCGCAATAACGGTCATTCTCGCCGCCGTGATCGGGGCATTTGTCCTCGACATCGGTGGCAGTCAGGAAGCAGCACCGCAAGTGAGTTGGGACTATTCATTCAACAGTAGCAATGATAATGTCACCGTCTCACATAATGGTGGGGAGGACATTGACACGTCGACGTTAACTGTCGATGCAGCAGGAAATTCGTATAGTGGTAATGACTTCAATACTACTGGAACCCTTAGCTCTGGCCAGACCTTAATAACCGCGAAACACGGCTCTGGTGATGAAATTCAGATCATTTGGGCAGCTAGTAGCGGAGATAGTTCGAATGTGATCGGAAGCCAGGAGGTTTCCTCCTAATGAAACTCAAACAGCTATTCACGGACGATGAGGCCGTGTCGCCGGTTATCGGCGTCATCCTCATGGTCGCAATAACGGTCATTCTCGCCGCCGTGATCGGGGCATTCGTCCTCGACATCGGTGGCAGTCAGGAAGCCGCTCCTCAAGCACAGTACGGTTGGAGCAATAGCAGTGGAGATATCCTCCTAGATCACAATGGTGGGGAGGATCTGAATAACAACACACTCAGTATCCAAACTAGTGGTAGTGCAACTGCACAGTCCTTCGCTAGTGGTGGTTCCTTCACGGCTGGCGATACTATGCAAGCAGCAACCAGCTTCAAAGAAGGAGATAGTGTAACCCTGATCTGGGAAGCGTCGAGCGGAGATTCTAGTCAAGTTCTGAGTGAGTACGGCGGGTAGAACCCAACCAACTACTATTCGATCTCTTTTGGCAAGTAGACAGTCTGGACTTATCATACCTTCGTGTAGTATGATACCGATAGTTCCGACATTCTCAACAGCTCTAACTGGTCGGACGTGAACTCGCGCCAATGCTTCTGTCTATTTTTTGTCCTCCAGATAGTGCCGGATTGCGGCATCAATCGCGTCGGCGCGTGTTCTCATCGGTCACACCTTCGAGCTGGTCGAGTAGTCGTTCCCGTTCGTCGTTCAGGGGGTAGCTGTAGTGGCTCATAAGTACTGATTGATGTACCGGCCCTGAAATACAGGCGAAACCAGCTCTCGCGAGTCACGAACTCGTCCGCTCTTTATGTACTGCTGTTCAACCCCGAGTCTACAGCGGAGACGGGAGCAACTAACCGACCGGATTTGATGTACTCTCGCGGCAGTAGCCCCAACGCAAAAATACATCAAACCGGATTGGCCATTCAATCCGTATCTGACTCCACGGGACTGATCTGAGAACCGCCTTCCAGACGTCTCATGCTGAGAGTTCCTCAACCTCGGGCACGGTATCGCCGTCGACCGCACGCACGAGGTACGCGCCCTCGTCGACGCGCTGAATGTACATCTCCTGGTCTTCGGGGATCTCCCCGTCGTCGCCCACGATCCCGTCGAGTCGCAGTTCGTCCTTGTCGAGCGAGACGACCGGCGTTCCGTCGCGGTCGCAGAGTTTTCTGAACATCGGCACAACCGGCGGCTATCCGATTGCACTTAGTCGTTGCCCCTGTGACCACGGCGTCGCCACGCGATCACCAAAATCCGGAGTTTGACATTAGAGCGGATAGCCGCGATGGTCGCATGGCATTGAGCCTACCGGAGAACATGGTTCCCCCTGGCGTCCGCCGGGAGGATGGTATCGACCTGACCGACAGCCTGCTCGCGCCGATCTTCGTGATGGCCACGATCGCGCTGACCGGGCTGTTCAACCTCACTACGGGAACGTTCCCGTACGACTGGTCGTTCGACGACGCGCTGTACGCAGCCCACGGCACCGAGATCACCTGGGCGTTCGTCGTGACGATGGCGGTGATCTTCATCGCCTGGATCACGAACGGCCAGACCACCCGCGAGGATCTGACCGACATGGAGTTCGTGATCGTGCTCCTGATGGTGATCCTCAACATCCTGAGCGCGCTCGTGCCCGCCGTCGCTGTCGCGGTCAGTGCGGCCTGGTACATCGGCGTGTTCATGGTGATGCTCAACGGCGCCGGCTTCTGGATTATCGCCTACAAGTAACCGCGAAACACGGAGACTCAACACAATGAGCGTTCATATTTCGGACGAACTCGAACAGATTCACCCGGAGACCGTCGCGTTCATCGCGTTCTCGGGTGCGGCAACCGCGCTTGCCGGGGTCGGCGGGCTGCTCGCGGCGACGGCGGGGGTGGTCTGAGTGGCGGTCGACGAGAGCGTCGACGAAATGGACAGATCTGGTCGCGCCCACAGCCCACAAATCGGGCCGTCCCTGTCGCGCCGGCGGATGCTCCAGGCGACGGCGGCCGGCGGGGCGACCGCGCTCGGCGTCTCGGGGCAGCTGCCCGATCGCCTCGACCCGACCGCCGATGCAGAGGCGGCAGTCCCTCTCGTGCTGGCAGGGTACGCGGTCGGGACTGCCGCGGCCGCTGGCCTCGGCTACGTGATCGGCAGCAACATCAACGGCACCGATCAGGCGGAGTTCGACCAGAAGAACGAGTACGAGCAGTGGGTGAACGCCTACACCGACGCGAGAGCGGCCCGGCAAGAGGACAAGACGGTGCTGACGAGCCTCAAGAGCGACGCGCGCTTTCTCGACTCGAAGGCGGAAGAGGAAGCGACGTTTGCGATTTACGAAACCGCTCTCGAAGGCGGCACCGAGTCGGACGCCCTCACTGCCGCGAAGAACGCGATTGATCGCGTCTACTCGGTCCCCGAGAAGAATCTCATCACGTGGTGGGAACAGCGGTACACTCTGGCGGTCACCCTCTCCGAGCGGTTGATCGACTCCAGCACCGTGAAGGACAAGATCACGCCCGAACGAGCCGGGAACTTCGAATGGGATTCAAGTATCAACTCCCGCCTAGACGGAGGCACAACCCGGAGCTACGAGCTTCTAAATGGTGAGACTCACCAGATCACCGAGTGGCTGGATATCTCTAACGGGCGCGCTCACCTGTTCACTCCCGACCATACCGCGGAGGTCGGTACCAGCGGGAACCTGATCACGGACTACCTCGACGCCCGCGACGACGACTCGGTTTCGTGGCCGCACTCCGACAACCTCACGCAGTACACCGTGATGCCGCCGGATACGGGCGAGTTCTCGGAGATCGACGGGAGCAATTACGACTACTCCTTCGATAGCCGGCAGCACCTGTTCAACGCGCTCGAATACTCCGCAATCATGCGGGAACTGCATGACAGCGCCACGGCGACGAAAGACGTCGCTCAGTCTCTCGTCGATAACTTCTTCCAGGCGGCGAAAGACGGCGATCTGAATCTCGCCGATATGCTCGCGCCGAGCGCGCTCGCCGAAACTGCGGCGAACGCCGACGACTTCGCGGAAGCGGCGCTGCTGTTCCGCTCGATGAACATCCCGCAGGCGACCGAGGCGGCAGTGGTCGAGATCCCGACCGCCGAGGGCACCGAATCGATCCAAGACGGTAGCGGGAGCGGTGGGAACACGACGAACACGACGAACACCTCGGACTCGACGACGGACTCGACGCTCGAATACGAGTCCGGTCGTTTCGAGGGGATCTTAGCGTGGACGACGCCGGACGGGAACACGCTACCGGTCGGCACGACGGTTCCGGTCGGTAGTTTCCCCGGTACGTTCTATTTCGCGTTCAACTACGAAGACGACGCCGGGAACGTGCAGGCCGACGTTGCCGAACTGACCGACGAGTTCACTATCGTTCGCACTGAGAACGATAGCGACGAGCTGGCGTTTGAGACCCGGCAGATGGTCACGACCGACACCTCGCCCGAGGATGCTCGGAAGATCCTGGTAGAGAACCGCGACGCTGAGAACGAAGCCCGGGAAGAAACGATCAACGTGGTCATGGATGATGGCGGTGGCGGACCAATGTTCCCGAAACTGGATGCGCCCGACGTTCCGGGCGGCTGGCTCGGTGGGGCGGCGATCATCGGCGGGACAATCACGGCCGTTAGCGCGTTCGTGAGCAAGGTGCTGCCCTGAGACCATGCGCCGGATTTTTCTTGCGCTGCTGCTGGCGACAGCGGCGGCTCTGGCGATGGGCATGGGCGTTGGCCCGGCGATCGGGCAGGAGAACGAGTCGGGCGACGAACTGGACCTGCCGCCGGAGGTGGCGGCGTCGGAGATCGTGAGCCTAATAGAGAACGACCCCGACGAGGTGCCGGCGGTCACGATCGAGCGCGTTCAGGAGTGGGGCAACCATTCGGCGGTGCGAGACGAGCTCACCGACGAGCAGTTGAGCGAACTCGACGAGTGGCTCGCCAAGGCGCCCGATCCCGAGGAGCTCCGCGACGAGCAGACCGCGGCGCCGATCGACGAGAAGGAAGATCTCGAGTGCGAGCGCGTGGTCGATAACCAGACGTGCGTAACGGCGTGGACGTACGACGAGGGAACGTTTACGCTGACCTTCTGGAGCGAGGAGGGAGCATCGCTCGGGCTGACCGAGGCGAGCGACTGGAGCGAGAACAGCAAGCAGTTCGCCTACGCGTCGAAGGAGATCGACGCAGGCGAAACGACAGTAACGTTCCGCGTCTACCAGGAGTCCGGCGCTGGCGTCGGCATCATGTCGGAAGCGGCGCGCGAAGCCGAGCAGGGCGGGGCGATCATCAGCACAGGGAGCGATGACGCCGACCAGAACCCGCTACAGACGTTCGGCGGTGAGTCCGGACTGTTCACCGGCGTCATCATGTCGGTCGTGCTGGCGGCGCTCTCGGCGGCGTACGTCGTCCGCTCCGAGGATAGCGGGGTGATCGAAGCGTGAGCGACACCAGCGGTACCTTCGGTGGGTGGTCGGATCGGCTCACGTACATCCTGGCAGAGGGCCAGCTGCTCGTCGCGGGGCTGGCCGTCTCGTTCGGCATCGTGCTCCTGTGGTTCAAGCCGTCGCTGCCGGGCATCCCGCCCATCGCTGGCGGGATCTTCGCGGCGCTCCTACTCCTGGGGCCGCCACTGACGGGGCTGTTCGTGACCGGTGCGCGGGCGCTCCGGAACCGGAACATGGTGACGGTCTACCATATCAACGGCCAGACCGATACTCGGAAGAAATACTACGTCGAGCCGGGAGCGTGGGCCGAGAAGACGGTCGAAGGCCCGAGTCCGTACCTGTGCAACGACGGCGAGGCGTTCGAGGTACGGGAGTTCAACTGGTTTGAGGATACGGGCCAGTTGACCGTGCGAGGCTGCTACATGAGCCAGATGGCCGACTCGAAACTCGTCACGACGAAGGCGATGCTCGAAGACGTCCACGGCGATCTCGTCGAGGCGTACCTCGAGCTCAATCGCCTGCGTGGGCGGATCTCGAAGATGGGCCTGGAGATACAGAGCGACGTGATCAACGAAGAAGCCGAGGCGGACGAACGCGGGTTGATGAACCCGAAGACGGCCGTCAAGGAACGCTTCGAGGACGCCAAAGCGGACGCCGAGGAAGACGACTTCGAAGAGATTCAGGACATCGGCGGCTACGTCGAAGAGTACGCCGAGGAACACGACGCGCCCCACGGCCCGCCCGCGACGCTCTCGCCGGATCAGGCCGCCACCGACGGAGGTAACGATGGGTGACGAGCAAGACAACTACACGGTCGGCGGGTTTCGCGAGTTCCAGAGCGGGAACCTCGAACGCGATCCCGAGGAGGTAGTCCCGCACTCGGGGTTCGTCCGCGACGAACAGGTCGACCGTCAGATGACGATGCGGGCGATCCACCACGATCCCGACCGCTGGGAAGGCAAGCCCGCCGCGGACTACCTCAGCGTCCAGAAGAACCGCGACATCCTGCGCGCCGAGGGGAGTGAGACGGCCCGGAACGCGATGCAGAACGGCGACACGGTGACGCTCAAGCACTACGTCGGCGATCCGTCCCAGCACGCCGACATGGCCGGGATCAAGACGGTGACGCGAATGCAGGAGATCGTCGCCGGGCCGGCGCCGGTGATCGTGATCCTCGGCGAGATGGGCGCGGGGAAGTCAGACTTCGCTGGGCTGTTGGGCCAGCTGCGCGAGCGGTGGGTCGACGGCGACCTCCTGGTCGGCTCGAACATCCGGACGCTCGACCGCAACGACCAGTGGGTCCGCGACGACGGGAGCGTCGAGGACGGGTACATCCCGCACTACCCGCTGTTGACCGAGTGGGTCGAACAGGACGGCGATCCCGTCGAGAACACCCAGCAGCCGAAGCTGTTCGTCGGCGACGAGTTCTCGTCGAACGCCAGCGGGACCGGCGAGGACGGCCATTTAGTCCGGAAGCTGATGGGGCCGCTGGTGTTCAAGATCCGCAAGTACGGCGGCGCTCTCATCTACATCGGCCACGACGAGAGTTCGATTCACCCGATGCTCTGGCGCGTCGGCACGATCATCAAGAAGGAATCGAAGAAGAAAGCGGTCGTCGCCGACCGGATCTCGGGCGGGAAGCTCGTCGATGTCGACCCGCGCCCCCTGGAGGGCATCCCGCCGACCGACTGGTCGATGAACACCAAAGAGGCGAGCGAGTGGTCCTGGCAGGCGCCGTCGAACGACGAGCCCGCGACCGACGATCTCGAACGTGACGACATCAAACGCGTCGCGATGTGGACCATCAAAACGTGCGTGCGCGACCAGGGCATGACGCCCAACCAGGCCGCTGAGTTCGTTCCGTTCAGCAACACGACGGTCTACAATTGGCTCGACGACTACGACGAGGGCGACCGAGAGAAGCGCGAATGGGTTGAAACGGTCGACCGGGTGATTGCATGACGGCGTCAGGATTCCAACGTTGCAAGTTCAACCGACCCCCCTTTAGAGAGGTTGGCCCACAGCGCGCTCGCCGCCCTGGTGGGCGACGAGCGCCAGCGATGGGCGTGGCGGCGAGCACCCGGCGGAGGCGTATATATATCGGCGCGCGACGCGCGTGGTCCGCGTGAGCCGGTCCCACCGAGCGAACCACTTCGGGACGATCTGCGAGAAGCGGATGGCCAAGAAGCGCCGGTTCCAGCTCGAGCGGGCGTCGTGGCACGACGCCCGCTTCCAGAACGGAACGCCGGTCGAGATCAAGAGCACGATGGTCGAGCACGCCGACGGCCAGCCGGGGAACTTCAAGATCTACCGGCAGTACCACGATCGGCTTCGGCGAGCTAACGGTTGGTATTGTTTCGTCGTGTACCGCCCGCACGGGCGATCAGGCTGCACTGTGCTCGACGACAAGATGGTCCGGGCTGGCGATCTCCCGCTAATCCGGTGGCACGGCGGCGGCGATCACCGCGATACCCAACAGGCGAAACTCGGGATTGACGAACTTTTCTAAGAATGACCGGCGGAACATGATGGTGAGGCGGCGGGGCTATCGGCCCGCCCACGACCGGGGTCGTGCATTACGCCTGTACCACACGACGGTAGATACCAGCGGATGGGATGCTCGATCGGGATTCGGCCATCGTGTGGCACGCCAGCACAATGCTGGTAACAATTCTATGGGCTTGAGAAATATAAATTCACGTATGCTATTGGCAATCGCCATTGGCAATACGAAATTTGTGAAGTAATAATTCACGACAAGTGTGAATGAGTGGTGGGCACCCACCCGCCCACAGGCAATACCTGTGTATTACCCTCGGTCTGCCAACGAATCGACGAGCGGCAGTACTGAAACCACCGCGAATTAATAATTCATTTGGACGGTCAAAAAGTTTGCCATCATCCGTGAAGTGAATATTCATGCCCGACTGATTTTGCTATAAATCAGATTCATGAACGGAACGTCGGTCGAGATCAAGAGCACGATGGTCGAGCACGCAAACGGTCAGCCGGGCAACTTCAAGATCTACCGGCAGTATCACGATCGGCTTCGGCGAGCTGACGGCTGGTACTGTTTCGTCGTCTATCGGCCGCATGGACGCTCTGGCTGTACCGTGCTCGACGACAAAATGGTTCGAGCAGGAGATCTACCGCTTATTCGGTGGCATGGGGGTGGTAAACACAGAAACAGTCAGCAGACGAAGATCGCAATCAAAAACATATTCTAAATCTATTTTGCAGGTGTGATTGAGCTATATTCCAGGTATATTTTGTATCTGCGTATTTAGCATCTGGAACGAATGTCGCGCGAAGTAGAGTTACGTACTGCCAAGAAATCACTGCTTAGTCAATATCTGCATCTCTATCTTATACCAACTATTATAGGATCAATCTCAGATCTGGATGAGTTTCTTGAGGAGAACGTACATCTGTTTACCCTAACTGGTGTATTTGGAGGTATAACAGTATATCTTGATACTGCAACGCAAAAAGCGGGTTATACTGACGTATTGAACTACGCTATCTTTTCAGGATTCGCTTTGATCATTCTTATATCCATCGTAATATTCATAAAGTTAGTTAGGATAATTGGTTGGAGACTATCTACAGTGGTGAAACTGGAGAACCTTTTTTTGATCGGATTTGGAGTATTCTATCTCCAAATAGTCGCTCTTATATTTGGTCTTCTTTCCCAGTTTGATAATATACTTTTCACATACGCAATATTAGTATTGGTTCTAGTTGGAGAGGTTATTGGGATCTTCTCGTCATTTTTCTCTATTAAGGCGGTCAACAAGATTGCCAGTCATTTTGGCAGGTTCTCAACCCCATTGAAATTTATAGGATATTCTATAGTGTTCATGCTGGGGATTGCAGCAGCAGCAGTTCTATTAGAATTTCAGCCGATGCCAGGAGAAGATGTTTCACGGACACTCATAGATTGGGCGGCAATGTCATTGTATTATTCCTTGAGCTTCTTCTTGTTAGTCTACGCAGTGTTGTTTGTCATATCTATAATTGGCCTCCCTCTATGGAGTATCCAGACGGCTATTAAGAACGTTTCAGACAGAGTCTAAGGATTAGAATCAGTCCCCATTTTCGTTTGACTACTCCTCTACCGGAAGTTCAAGAATTCTTGTCCCGCCACCATAGGGAGCCTCACCATATGCTAGATCTCCGTACCCAACCGTGTCATACGTAAACTCCCCAATCCCAATTCTATTTTTGACTAAATGAGTTATCCAGCCAATAATAGCAATACTGAAGATCCATCCATTTGCTCCGATTTCTGCTGTTAGAGCAGAGAACCAATCAAAACAGGACTCGATGCGACTGGGTACCTCCTCTATACTGACACCAGCCGTTAACAATTCCGCATAGTCGTAGAGGGACTTAAAATAGGGATACCACTCTTCATGGACAAATACTCGGATAAGATGATCCTCGTTATCTCGCGCGGCTCGGATATACTTCCAATCGTCTGTAACAAATTGTCCGTGTATCGCCATGGTAGATGCTGGTTCTGGGGTGAAAAAAGGACTACGCCCCTTTCAATCTCGGACTGGCCATCCATCACGTCGAATGTTTCGAGTGCTTCAACTGGAACTCAGCGGAGCGGAGTACTTTTTCCGCCGAGTGCCCTTAGGCACACTTCCTAAGGGGGATCTCCCGTGCAGCGGGAATCGCCCGGCGCCAGCTCGGCGCCGATCGCCTCGATCGCGGCGCCGCCGCTCGCCGCAAGTAAACCTAACTTGAACGTAACTACTCGAAAACTAACCTCTACTTGAAAAAGAGGGGTCGAAGAACAGCGTTGCCACTACGAGGGGCCGCGCTACCGGGCGAGCGTCGATAGCTTCGAGCGGCGCCGATCGCCGTCAGCGTTCAGCCACTCGACCCACGCCTCCCGCAGATCACGCGGATCGCGACCGTCCTTCACCCACGCCGTCTTCGCGGCGTCGATCACGTCGGCGATGTAGGGGAACGACGTAGATTTGAGTTCGCCCAGGAGCGTGTCGATTCGGATCGTTCGCTCACCGCGGTCCTCGTCGAACTCGAAAGTGGCGGCGTACTTCTGCATCCACTGCTGGAACGCGCTCGACGCCGCTTGCCTGGCGTCGACGTCCAAGAGCTTCGCCGCTCGGTCAGCTGCGTTTTCGATCCGGTGCTCGGTACTCTCGACGATGCCGGCGATCTCCTGTTCGATCTTCCGGCTCACGAACTCGACCGAGGCGTTGTCGTTCCGGACCAACCCATCGAGCCGCTCCAGAGAGCGGTACAGCGTCGAGATGCCGCGCTCGGCGCTGTTCGCGATCTTCTGGGGGTGCTGGCCGCTACCGTCAGCGACCAGCGTTTCCAGAAAATCGACATCGGCGTCGGTCATGTCGCGCAGCGTCGTGACGAGTAGCGCTTCCTGCTCGGCTTCGATCTCGGGCGTCGGGTCCTGGTAGAACTCGACGGTCTCGTCGGTCGCGGTCGCGCTGAAGTGATCGTCGGCGACGAACGTCGTTCCGTCGGCGCCGATCGGGATGCCGCTCCACCGAAGCGTGTTGATGATCGTCTCGTCGATCTCGCGGCGAAGCCCATCGCGCTCGGACCAGTCGAACGCGCGACTCTTGTTGAGCGATTTCTTCAGAAGGATGCCGATCTTCGGGTGGTGGAGCGGGTTTTCCTCGTCGCCGTTGACGTACTGCGGGTGGTAGTGCTTGATCTGCTTCCCGCGGGTGTGCATCGGAATGAGTTCGCGGGCGTCGGCTTTCGGCAGCACGAGGCGGTGGTTGTAGCCCACGATATCTTCGTTCGGGCCGGCGTTGCTCGGCTTGTACACCGTGTCCGATCCCTCCTTCTGCGCCAAGAGTTCGAGGATGCGTCGCATCGCTCCCGTTGAGCGGACGAACTTCTTCGCCATGGTGCGCCGGACGCGGACGTAGCGCTCGTAGGTGGTGATGTTGCTCGTCTCGTGGAGCTGGACGAAGTAGTTCGGATTCACCCGTATGCCAGCGTCCGCTGCGAGCGCCTGGAGCGCTTTCCGGAGTAGGACTGGGTAGTCGTCGGGTTCGATGTTGCTGCCGCTGAAGTGGACGTTCGTCGCCTCGTCGGGATACTGGTCATGGTCACATGGCGACGTGATCTCCTTGCCCGTCTCGAAGTTCTCCATGTCGGCGAATCGCGGCCGGACGTGGAAGTTCGCCTTCCGCTCGCCGTGGCCGTTCATGCCGATCCGGAACTCGTAGAGGCGTTCGATATTGTCGCTGTCCTCGGGGCGCGGCGCGATGCCGCCCTTCTGATACCGGAGCGTGACGATCCAGTCCTCGCCGCCGATCTCGGCGTCGATCTCGCCCGAGTCGCCGTCGAACCCCTCGAATAGCAGCTTCGAGACCGCCCAGTACGGCCCAAGCCCATGCTCGAAGAAGTTGAAGTTCCCTTCGAGTTCGTGGGGCGACGTTCGGACGTGACTCACTGCTCACTACCCCACTCGTCGAGGCCAGTTTGCTCACGTTCCTCGAACCGGCACTGGGGATAGTGTTCGAGAAGGATGCTATCGAACGCCTCCCAGAACTCGACCTTGTGCGGTTCGATCGTCTGCCACTTGCGAGCGCCCGCAAGAGCGAGTTCGAGACGGCGGCGCTCTTCTGCGGGCCAGAAATCGTGCTCGACGAGGGGGCCGAAGCGATGGGCGGCGCTCACTCGGATCCACCTCGCTTCGAGATCGCGTCGGCGACCTCGGCGACGACCTCCAGGTGGCACGCCGGTCCATCGTCGTCGACGGACTGGCACCACCCTCCGAGCACGCCACCGCGAACGTCCTCGTAGAGCGTCCGGCGCAGCTCGTGGCTGGCGTCGACGGCGTCGAGGAACAGGTCGGCGAACCGGGCGACAGCTTCCTCGCGCGTCGCGACAACGGTCACGTCGTCTTGGGCGTGGTGCTCGTCGCGGGCACCGCCCTCGTGGACGAGCGGATTTCCGAGCCACCCGCGTTCGCCGATCTCGGTGTTCCCGAAGTGGCGAATCCGTCCCTGACTCGTCGACCGACCGCCGTACACGTCGCAATCGTCGACTTTGCAGTGGCCGACGCGCGTCGGCGGGGTATCGGAATCGACGTCGATCTCTTCCAGGAGCGTAGCGACCTCGTCTCGCTTGTCGAGATCCAGCTCGAACCGACCGAGAACTTCGGCGACGGTTGTCTCGGGATTTCGGCGGACGTACCGCGCTGCGGCGTCGAAGTCGCCGCTATCATCGAACCGCTGTTGGAACTCCGGGGGAACGCGGCTCACGCCGACCACCCCTCGGCTGGATCGTTCCCGTGACGACCGGGCGACGTTTCAGGGTCCGGCGTCCGAACATCGAGCCCGGCAGCGCTCCCCTCGAAGAGCCGCACCCACGTATCACACTGTGGACAACGGTGGGCCTGGTCGTCGGCGTCGCCGTAGACCCGCCGGAAGTCGCCTGAGACGTGGGCCTCACAGTTGAGGCAGTCAGTACTACGGGATGACGACCAGCGGACGATCGTCACGCCAAACACCCCCGTTCGGCTACGGTGATCGCCGGACTGCGCAGGGCACCGCTTCGGAACGAAGCGAACTCACCGAGCGCCCCCGCAAATTCGGAAACACTATTCGCTACTTTTCTCGGTTCTCGGGCGCTATCACGTACGTTTCGGAGCCGGCCACAGAACGCTTCGTTTCGAAGTGGGCCCGCTCGGATTTGAACCAAGGACGAAGCGGTTATGAGCCGCTCTCTCTAACCAGACTGAGATACGGGCCCGTACGTCGTCGTTGGATCAACCCGAACTAAGGTTTGTCGCATTCCCCGCCCGTCGGGAGTCGAATAGGTTCGCCTCCTCTCTCGAGGGACTCCACAGAAGTGACGCCATCATCAGAACGCGCAGCGTTCTGATTAGCCGTAAAATCGTCGTGCGATTTTACGCCACCGCCAGGGATCGAACTCGCCGAGACGGTCCTGCCCGACTCACTTCGTTCGCCTGCGCGGGCTGCGACTCGTCTGCTCGAGCCGGACCGTTGCCGTCTTCGACGACGTAACGCGTTTGCTCGGCGACTGGCGTCGCCTCGCAAAGGTGAGTCGTAGAAAGACGCCACCGCCAGGGCTCGAACCTGGGACAACCTGGGTAACAACCAGGTGCTCTACCAACTGAGCTACGGCGGCCCGTTGCACTCCGATGTAGTCGGGTGGTTTTGATAGGGCTTTCGTTTTCCCTCGCGGTCGGGCATCGATACCCTTTCACGCGGCGCGGCGCAATCGCGACGCGATGAGCGACGCCGAGGACTTCGAGGCCGCCGTCGCCGCGGTGCGCGAGGAGATCGACCCGTCGCCGGCGGAGCGCGAGCGGATGGAGTCGGTCGCCGACGAGCTCCGCGAGCGCGCCGAGCGCGCCATCGCGGCGCTGCCGGTCGACGCCGACGTGCTGCAGGTCGGCAGCACGGCCCGGGGGACGTGGATCAGCGGCGACCGGGACGTCGACGTGTTCGTCCGGTTCCCGACCGATCTCGACCGCGAGGAACTCGAGGAGTACGGCCTCGAGGTCGGCCACAGCGTCCTGCCGGAGGGCCACGAGGAGTACGCCGAGCACCCCTACGTCAAGGGCAGCGTCGACGGGTTCGACGTCGATCTGGTGCCGTGTTACGACGTCGACGACGCCGCGGCGATCCGGTCGGCCGTCGACCGGACGCCGTTCCACACCGAGTACGTCGCCGAGCGCCTCGACGACGACCTCGCCGCGGACGTTCGGCTCGCCAAGCAGTTCCTGACGGGGATCGGCGCGTACGGCAGCGACCTCCGGACCCGGGGGTTCAGCGGCTACCTCACCGAACTGCTCGTGCTGGAGTACGGCGGCTTCCGCGAGCTCGTCGAGGCCGCCGCCGAGTGGCATCCGCCGGTCGAACTCGACCCCGAGGGCCACGCCGCGGAGACGTTCGACGACCCGCTGGTCGTGATCGACCCGACCGACCCCGGTCGCAACGTCGCGGCGGTGCTGTCGGCCGAGAACGTCGCCCGCCTGCAGCACTACGCGCGCGATCTGCTCGACGACCCGCGCGAGGAGCTGTTTTTCCCCGACGAGCCCGACCGCTTTTCGCCCGACGACGTCGAAGCCGCTATCGACGATCGGGAAACGACGCCCGTCGCGATCCGGTTCGCGGCGCCCGACGTCGTGGAGGACCAGCTCTACCCGCAGCTCGCGCGTTCGCTCGACGGCGTCGCCGAGGACCTCGACCGGCGCGGGTTCGACGTGATGCGCTCGACGGCGTTCGCCGACGAGCGGGCCGTCCTGCTGGCCGAACTCGGCGTCGCAGAGCGGCCGACGATCGAGCGCCACGAGGGGCCGCCGGTCCACGTGCGAGACCACGCGACCGGCTTCTACGAGAAGTACGCCGACGATCCGGACGCCTACGGGCCGTTCATCGAGGACGGTCGCTACGTCGTGGAGCGGGAGCGGGAGTTCCACACCGCCGCGGCGTTCCTGCACAGCGACCGGCTGCTCGACGTCCGCCTCGGGACGCACGTCGAAAGCGCCCTCGAAGACGACTACGACGTGCTGGTCGGCGAGGAGATCGCGGCGCTGGCCGAGGAGTTCGGCGTCGAACTGGCGCGGTACTTCGATCCCGAACCCTGAGAAATCGGTCGCTCGGAACTAGCTTTCTGCAGCCCCGCGAACTACGTGCCGGTCAGCAGCGGGTGTCGCGAGCGCAGCCCCGTCAGCAGCTCCTCGACGTCCTCGTCGACGTCGCCGTCGGGCTGGACGGGGTCGAGCCCGTCGAACACTTCGTGGACCATCGCGACGCCCTCCGCGAGCACGTCGAGCCCGTACCCGCCTTCGAGGACGAAGGCGAGCGCGGCGTCGGTCCGATCCGCGAGACTCCGCAGTTGGCCGGTGAGAACGCCGTATCCGTCGGTCGAGACGCGCAGCCGCGAGATCGGGTCGTGGCGGTGGGCGTCGAAGCCGGCGCTCACCAGCAACAGATCGGGGTCGAACGCCTCGACGGCCGGCTCGACGGCCCGCTCGAACGCGGCGGCGAACTCGGCGTCGCCGGCGCCCGCGGGCAGCGGGAGGTTCAGCGTCGTTCCCTCGCCGTCGCCGGACCCCGTCTCGCCGGTGCCGCCCGTCCCCGGATAGATCCCTTCCTCGTGCGTCGAGCAGAAGAAGACGTCGTCGCGCTCGTAGAAGATGTCCTGCGTCCCGTTGCCGTGGTGGACGTCCCAGTCGACGATCGCGACCGATTCGGCCGCCGTCTCGTCGAGGGCGTGCTGGGCCGCCACGGCGACGTTGTTCACGAAACAAAACCCCATGGCGTCGTCGACGACGGCGTGGTGGCCCGGCGGGCGCCCGAGCGCGAACGGCGTCGAGCGGCCGCGATCACCGGCCATCGCGCGCTCGGCTGCCCACGCCGAGAGCCCGGCGCTCTGGAGCGCAGCGTCCCACGTCGCCTCGACGGCGACGGTGTCGGGGTCCCAGTCGCCGCCGCCGTCGGCGCAGAACTCGCGGAACTCCTCGACGTAGTCGTCGTCGTGGATCGCTTTCACCGTCTCGACGTCGGCCGGATCGGCGTCGACGTACTCGACGCCGTGCTTGCGCTTGAGCCCCTCGCGGATCGCGCGCAGGCGGTCCGGCGTCTCGGGGTGGCGGTCGCCGGTGTCGTGGTCGAGGCACGTCTCGCTGTAGCCGAATCTCATCTCATTCGAACAGCTCGAAGTACGTTTGGATGTCCTCGGCCTTGACTGTTCGCCGGTCGGCGTGTCTCGCGAGCGTCGCCGCCGCGGCTGCGACGTTGTCGGCGTAGTCCTCTAAGATGTCGGCCAGCGCGATCCTGGCGTCCATCGCGACGCGGTAGGAGTCGTCGATGTCGATGCGCGCGATGCGGTCGATCGGCGCGATCGGGAGCGTCAGGTCGTCCTTGTCGACGACGTTCTCGACGCCGAAATCCTCGGCCATCAGCGTCTTGCGCCCGTCCTCGGTCGCGCGGTCGGCGGCGTCCTCGGCCAGCTCGGCGCCGCGAAGCTGGATCCGGTGGGCGAGCTCCTCGGCGGCCTCGGCGCTGACGCGCAACTCGCCTGCGTTCCGACGGATGATCGTGTCCACGGGCGCAAACGGTAACTCGACGCTCATACCCAAATTCGGGGAAGTGGGCTCCTTAACCTTTTCCGTAGCGATCGTTTCCGCCGGTGAAACGGGCTGAGAATCCGTCGTTTGGCGCCGAATCCACCGCGTCGGCGCGCTCAGAACACGTCGTCGGCGTCCAGCCGGCCGTCCCGGAGTTCGCCGCGCGCGGTCACTTCCTGGCCGAGGTGGACGTCGGCGTCGGTCTCGACGCTGATCGTCTCCTCGCCGTCGTCCAGCACCACGGGGTCGCCGGCCTGCACGACGGTTCCCGTGAACTCGGTTTGCTCGCCGTCCGCGAGCGCCGCGCCGCCGCCGCCGTTGGCCGCGACCGCGGTCTCGCCGCCGGCGTCCGCTCCGTCGCCGCCGGACGCCGACGCGTCCGCGCTCGCCCCGCCGTCGGCGTCCGACGCGGCGGCCGCGTCGTCGCCGCCTGCGCTGCCGCCGTCCTCGAACGAGCCGAGCGTCTGGTCGGCGCCGCTGTCGGCGCTCGAACCGCCTGCGCCCTCGCCCGCTCCGCCGGCGTCGATCGAGGCGTCCTCGAGCACCGTGACCGTCGACTGCCAGCCCGCCGACGCTTCGAGGTCGTCCTGCCAGCCGTCCTGGATCTCCACGTCGGCCAGCGCGACCTCGTCGCCCGGCGCGATCTCCTTGTCGGCCTTCTCGCCCCACAGCGCGACGCGGATGTCGCCGCTGTCGTCCTGCACGCGGATGTTCCGGACCTGCCCCTCGCTGCCGTCGTCGCGGTCGAAGGTTCGCTTGGGGTCCGCGGAGCGGACGACGCCGGCGAGATCGACAGTCTGGCCCATCTCGACGGTGTCGATCGGCGTCCGCTCGGGCTCGTACTCGATCTCCTCGTCGATCTCCTCGACGGCGCCCCGATCGCCGACGTGCAGTTCCAGCGAGCCGTCGCGCTCCCGGACGTAGCCGTCGACGACCTCGACGGAGGTGCCGGGCTCGATCTCCTCGGCGCGATCGGCGCGCTCGTCCCACATCGTCACGCGAATCTTCCCCGTCGGGTCGCCGAGCACGAGGTTCGCGACCTTCCCCTCGCTGCCGTCGTCGCGGTCGAACGTCCGGACGGACTCGGTGTCGAGCACCAGCCCGGCCAGGTCGACGTCCGAGAGCCCGAGTGAGAGATCCTCGACCCGGTAGGTGTCGGTGATCGCGACGTCGACCTCGACGTCGTCGTCGGGCTCGGCGTCGTCGACGCTGACCTCGATCCCGTTGAACCCCTCCTTGGGCCGGCCCTTGATGCGCAGCACGTCGCCCTCCTCGAGTTCGTTCTTGACGGCTTCCGCGCGCTCGTCCCAGAACGCCGCCCGCAGGCTCCCCGTCTCGTCGGCGACTTCGACGTTGATCACCTGCCCCTCGGGTTGTTCTTCGTCGTCGCGCTCGAACGTGCGCAGCTCCCCGACGTCGATCACCTTGGCGATGAACTTCACTTCCTCCATCCCCGGCTCGATGTCGGCGATGCCGTTGACCTCCTCGTCGTTGACCTCGTGGGCGACGAGCATCGCCGCGGTCTCCTCGTCGGCCAGCCCGCCCATCTGGTCGACCTTGGCCTCGACGGCCTCCCGGAACTTTTCCAGGTCCACGTCGGCGTCGAGGTCTTCGTATACGTCCTCGATAGCTCCCATTCTAGTAGTCTGTGGTGGTGTGGGCTCCGGTTAAGCGTTGTCCTTGCCGGGCACGGCGCCGCCCTCGTGCGATTTTCCTCGCATCGGCGTTCGACCGGAGCGGCGCCGTCTCGGGGGTACTGGGGATCACACTGGGGCGTCGCCGCCCCCTCGTAGAAAAACCTGCGGCGCGTCGCGCTACCGGCGTGAGCCCTCGGCGACGGTCGTCGTCTCGCCGCCGGGCGTCTCGTGGCGCACCGTGACGTGGATCGGCGTCCCGCCGTCGAAGGTGGCCTCCAGCGTGTACTCTTTCCCCGTGATCGGCTGGATGCTCATTCCGTCAGTGTCTCGTTCGCGTGTCGTCATCGTCACTCGGAACTCGTCGTCCGCCTCGCTGTACTCGGCCTCTTTCACCGCGGCCTCGTAGTTCGGCGTCGGCGCCGATATCGTCCCCTCGACGGTCACGGATTCATCGCCGAACGCGATCTCGGCTTCGTCGCGCGCCTCGTCGGCGTCACCGTGCGTCTCGACGTCCGTGCCGACGAGTTCGGGCGAGGACATGCCACCGTCGGTCGCGTTGCCGTCCGATTCGTCGTCGCCATCATCCGATTCGTCGTCGCCGTCGTTTCCCTCGTCTCCGTTCGAGTCGTCGTCGGTCGACTCGTTTCCGCCGTCGGTCGCGAGCGGCTGCTCCTCGGGCTCGGCGTCGTCACCCCCGGCTCCCGGTCGGTCCGCGATGCAGCCCGCCAGCGTCGCCGCCGCACCGGCACCGGCGCACTGGTACAGGAGCGTTCGTCGGTTCATACTCGGACGTACTCGCGCCAGTATGAAGTGAATGCCGTTGACTCAAACGACCGTTTGAGCGTCGGCGATTCCCCCGACGGCACCGTCACTCAGTGGCACTCCGCCCCCGTATCGTAATCCCTTTAAGTAAACGCGGGATACGTAGAGATGAGTCCGGATAGGGTAGTGGACTATCCTCTTGGCTTGCGGAGCCAGGGACCGGCGTTCAAATCGCCGTCCGGACGCTACATTTTGCGCGAACTAACGGTGAGCGACCTCCGTGTCGCTCACCTCGTGAGCGCTTATGCGTCGACGAGGAGATTTTGAGCAGGCGAGTCGCAGCGGCCGAGCGAAGCGAGGCCGACCGTCTCGGCGAGTTCAAATCGCCGTCCGGACGTTCCTTCACTCCTTTCAGTCGTTCAGTCACGACCGGCCGAGCCTCACGCTCGCTACCGCTCGCGTGAGACGCCGTCCGGACGCTACATTTGTGCGAACTAACGGCGAGCGACACGGAGGTCGATCGCCTCGTGAGCGCGAGGAGAATGTAGCGTCCGGACGTTTCCGGCAGTCAAACTGACCGCGCTTCACGCTCGACTGATCCACAGGCGGCTCGCACCGTCGAACTCGACGGACACGCCGGCGTAGGAGAACGTCAGGCGGTGATCCGATCCCTCTATCGAGTCGAGAAAGGCATCGAGCGCGTCCGGGTCGATCGCGTCGTACAGCGGCGGCAGCGACAGCGGATCGACGTCGAGCGCGTCGGCGACCGCCGTGACGACCGTTCGGCTTGGCGACTCGCCGTCGGGGACGTCGTACGATCGGGGGCCGGCGGAGGGAGATTCGTCTGCGGAGGTCGCTCGGGCGGCGCTGCTGTGTGTTCCATCCATACTGAAACTCCGACGGTGGCCCGGATTCGCGTTGCCGCTACCTACGTAACGTGTTCAAGTAGGGGTGACAAGTCGGTTACGGCGCCTCCGTCCGGTTCTCCGCCTGACTCCTCTGATCGGCCGCGGGTCGCACCGCTTTTCCCCGTCCGGACGAAACGGCGGGTATGACCGACGCTCGCAAGGAGTTTCTGGCCGGACAGCGCCCCGAGGACGTCGCCTTCTACGTCGCGGACGACGCCGTCGACGACCCCTCGACGCTCGACGAGTACGGCGAGCGCGTCGCCGACGGGACGCTGATCGTCGTCGAGGGCGAGGCGGGCCGCAGCGCCTTTCAGGCCGCCACGGGCACCGACGCGATGGGCTTCGCCAAGCAGGCGATGGGGGCGGAGGGCGAGATCCACGAGGATCTCACCGGTGGCGCGTGTCCGGACGCCGACGGCGGGGACGCCGATGGTGGTGACGCCGACGATAGTGATGCCGACGGCCACGAAGCGCGGTTCGTCTTCGCGTTCGCCGAAGAACAGAACGAGGACGTCGGCGGCCTCTACGGCGAGGGCGACGTGATCCACGCGTACGCCCAGTGCGCCTGTGGCGCCGCGTACTCCCACAAGTGGGTCGCCGGCGAGCGGTAAGCTACTCGTCGTCGGCCGAGGAGTCCTTTTCTTCGTCCTCGTAGTCCTCCGGAACGACGTTCCGGAACGCGTCGAGGATCACCTGTTTCGTCGTGGCGCCTCGGGAGGTCCAGTGGTTGGCGTAGTCGAGCATGTCGTCGTAGATGTCGGGCTTGCAGCCCGCCGCCTTCGGGTGGCCGCCGCCGTTGACCTGGCCGGCGACCTCGTGGCACAGCTCGAAGCCGTCCGTGCCGCGGATCGACGCCGAGCCCGCCGGTTTGACGATCACGGAGGCGTCGGCGCCGTCCTCGCGCATCGCTTCCGCGACCTCGTTTTGCGAGCAGCGGCCGTAGGTGACCCCGACCGTCCACGGACCGATCTCCTCGTACTCGGCGCGGGCGACCGCTCGCTCGATCAGGTCCTCCTTCTCGACGCGCTGTTCCTCGAGGAACGCCAGCACGTCCTCCGGGAGGTCGGGTCCGTGCTCGAGCACCGTCGCGACGTACTCCTCGGGCTCCGACCAGTAGGAGTAGTCCGCCAGATCGTCGCTGCGAGGGTCCTCGCGAATCCAGAGGTCGTGGTCCCGCGTGACGGCGGCGAGCTCGCGGAAGCGCCGCGGGAACTCGTGGTCGAGTTCGCGGAGCGCCACGTCGGCCGTACACTCCTCGTCGGACTCGCCGACGACCAGCTCGACGCCGGCGTCGCGCACCGCGGCGGCGACGTCGTCGTCCCACTGGTGGTGGTCGAACCAGCGCACCTCGCTCGCGCGCTCGGACAGCGCGGCGAGCTCCTCGTCGACGTACTCGAACTTGTCGGGACAGAGGTCGCAGACGAACGCGCGGATGCCGTCCTCGCCGTACTCGGCGACGTACTCCATCCCCTCTTCGAGGTCGTGGGGGCCGGCGGGTACGAGCGCGGCCTCGCCGTACACTTCGCGGAGCAGGGCGACGCAGGCCAGCCCGTCGGCGTCCGGATCAGCCACTACGGCGACTTCGGCGCCCTCGAGCGCCTCGGCTGCCTCCTGCTCCTCTAAGTCCTCCTCGAACGAGTCGGGGACGAAAAAGCCCTCGCCGGGCAGCACGGACTTGCGCGGCGCGGCGAGCTCCTCGTCGTCGATGAGATCGTCGTCCATGTAGGCCGGTGTGGCCCGCGGACGCAAGAAGCCGCCGGTTGGTCGCAAGCGGCGGGCGCGGTGGGCGCTCTGGCTGTAGTTGCCCGATCAGGCGAGCTGGCGCACCGACAGCACGGGCACCGGACAGGAGCGCACCACGCGCTCGGCGACGCTGCCGAGCAGGAAGCGGTGCTCGCCGTGGCGCCCGCGCGTGCCGGTCGCGACGACGTCGGCGTCCTGCTCGCGCGCGTAGTTCGAGATCTCGACCGCGGGCCGCCCCTCGCGCACGTCGGTGACGATCTCGCGGTCGGTCCGCTCGCGCACCGCGTCGAGCGCGTCCTGCCCTTTCTCTTCGAGCGCGTCGCGCAGCTCGTCGCGCAACTCCTCGGGCGACCCGTCGACTTCGCTCTCGTCGATCACGTACAGCGCGTGGACTTCGGCGTCGAACCGGGTTGCCAGGTCGAGCGCGACGTCGACCGCGCGCTCGACGCTCGCGGACCCGTCGGTGGCGACGACGACCGTATCGATCATAGGAAGTCGTTTCGCCGCGGTCGGCATTAAACCTCTGACGCCGTCCCGCTCGCGCGCGGCGTCGATCACCGGCGCGACGGGGCGCCCGGTCCGTCAGCGAGGGGAGAGTTTTTGCCCCGCGGATCCGGAGGGGTACGTATGAACGCGAACGAGCTAGACGCCGCCGGCGACCCCCTCTCGGTCGAGCGCGTGCTCGTCCCGGTCGACGGCAGCGACGAGTCGACCCGCGCCGTCGAGTACGCCGTCGCGATCGCAGACCGGTACGACGCCGCGGTGTCCGCGGTGTACGTGGTCGGCGAGGACGTCGTGCGCGGCCTCGAAAGCGGCGATCTCGACGAGGACGACGTGGCGGAGAACAACCAGGCGTACCTGGAGACGGTGTCGGAGATCGGTGCCGAGGAGGGCGTCCCGGTCGACACGACGATCGCCTTCGGCTTCTCGACCCGTCGGAAGACCCGCCACCCCGGCAGCGTCGTCCTCGACGTCGCCGAGGAGGTCGAGGCGGACTTCCTGGTGATCCCCCGCGAGTCCCACACTGACGACGAGCCGGACGTGCTGGAGAAAGCTGCGGAGTACACGCTGCTGTACGCCAGCCAGCCGGTTCTTTCGGTGTAAAAGAAGCGCCGTTTTCAGTCAAGCCGGAGCGACATCTCCAGCTCGAAGCTCTCGGTGCCGCTGCGCTCGAACCCGACGTCCTCGTACAGCGCGACGGCCGCCCGGTTCCAGCGCTCGACGGTCAGCCAGACGTGCTGGACGTCCTGGCTCGCGCCGTATCCCAGCAGCGCGCGGATCAGTCGCCCGCCGATGCCGGCGCGCTGGTACTCCTGGGTGACGAAGATCGCCAGCTCGTACGCCTCGGCGCCGTCGGGAACCAGCGTCGCGTGCCCGGCGACGGCGTCGTCGTGCCAGGCGATCACGTTGTGCCCCTCGTCGACGATCAGCTCCAGCCAGTCGCGGATCCGCTCCTCGGTCGACGGCGGGATCCCCTGGGCGCGGTCGGCCGGGTCGAACGCGTCGTACATCTCGACCAGGGCTTCCTCGTCGCCCGACTCGTAGGCCCGGACCTCGATCGTGCGTCCCTCGCGGTCCTCGAACTCGACGGGAGGCTCGGGGAACCCGCTCGCGGCCTCGTCGGGGTAGATTCGGTCGCTCATCGTACCAGCTTCACCGTGACCTGGGCGTTCAGGAGGACGAACTCGGTGACCGAGCCGAGCTGGATCTTCCCCATCGGGCTCACTTCGCCGCCGCCGATCACGAGCTGGTCGTAGCCGTCGGCCTCCGCGATCTGGACGAGCCGGCTCCCGGGGTCGCCCTCGATGTGCCGGATCGTCGCGTCGACGCCCGCCTCGTCGAGGCGCTCTCTGGCCGTCGCCTCGATCTCGTCGGGATCGCGATCGACGCCGGGCTTCTCGAAGATGGCGATCGTCAGCTCGTCGTCCGTCTCCGCGGCCCGCGCGACCGTCTCGTCGAGCGCGCGCTGGGACTCGTCGCTCCCCCCGATCCCGAGCAGTACCTTCATCGGGTGGAGGTTTTCGTCCCCCCGTCAAAACAGTTGTGCCGGGACGAAGCGGCGCGTCAGTCGCGGCCGCCGCCGGGCTTCGGTCGGGACGAACACTCAAACGGCTGTTTGAGTCATCGGTACCGGAATGGTACCCTCCGTCGTAGGTGCCGTCACGATGCCAGAGACGAACAAGCTCGCCGCGGCGGGACTCGTCGTCCTGTTCGCCGGCGCGCTGGCGGTCGCCGGCTTCGCGCTGGGACCGCCGGGCGCCGACGACGGGACCGACGAGCCGGCCGACTGGCGAACCGAGGGCGCGACCGTCGAGACGTTCGACTCCGAGGCGCAGTTCCGCGACTACCTGAGCAGTTCGCAGGCGCGGGGCGGCGCCGCGTTCGTCGGCGGCGGCGTGACGACCGGCGGCGCAGACGTTGCGCGGGAGGACGTCGCCGAGACGGACGACGCCGCGAGCGCGGACGGCGCCGCGGGTGGGGCGAGCGGCGAGAGCGCATCGGCGTCCGGCGGCGCCGACCGTCACGCCGACACTAACGTTCAGGTCGAGGGGATCGACGAGCCGGACGTGCTCAAGACCGACGGACGATCGGTGTTCTACGCCGGCCAGCAGTACAGCCGCTACGTCGATACGCGCGTGCTCGACGCCGAGGAGCCCGCCGACCCCGAGCTGGTGGCGGGCGTCCCCGAGACCGGCCAGTTGCTGCTCGCGAACGACACGCTCGTCGTGCTGCAGGACGACGAGCTCCACGGGTTCGATGTCTCCGACCGCGAGAACCCCGAACGGGAGTGGACGAAGCCGATCGACGGGCGACTGGAAACGGCTCGGCTGAAGGGCGGCGAACTCTACCTCGTCGTCGCCGAGCACACCGACCGCGAGGATCCCTGTCCGATTCGGCCGGTCGGCGGCGGAGACGACACCGCCGGCGGGAACGCTGACTCGGCCGCCGCTACCGTCGAGTGCTCGGACGTCAACTACTCGCCCGAGGCAACCGGCGCGGACACGACCTACAGCGTCGTCCGACTCGATCCGGCCGACGGCGAGGTCGAGGACGCCGCGAGCTTCGTCGGCTCGGCGGGTCACACCGTCACCTACGTCTCCGCGAACGCGGTGTATCTCACCTACCCCGACTCGGCGTCGCGCGCGGAGATGCAACTGGAGTTCCTGCTCGGCCCCGGCAGCGACGTCCTCGACGAGCAGGCCGTCGCGGATCTCGAACAGCTTCAGGAGTACGACCTCTCCGAGCGCGCCCGACGCGCCGAGATCGAGGCGATCCTGAGCGAGTGGCGCGCCCGCCTCGACGAGGACGAGCGCGGGGACGCCCGGGAGGAACTCGAGAGCGCCTTCGAGAGCTACAGCGAGGACAATCTCCGCGAGTTCCAGTCGACCGGGATCGTCCGCGTCGACACGACCGGCTCGCTCGGGGTGAGCGCCACCGGCAAGGTTCCCGGGCGCCCGCTCGACCAGTTCTCGCTCTCCGAGCACGAGGGGCACCTCAGGATCGCGACGACCGTCGCGGCGCCGGCCGCCGAATCGGAGAACGACCTGTACGTGCTCGACGACGAGTTGGACGTTACCGGCGAGGTCCAGGGGATGGGCGTCGACCAGCGCATCTACTCGGTGCGCTACGTCGGCGACGAAGCCTATCTGGTGACCTACCGGCAGATCGATCCGTTCTACACTGTCGATCTCTCGGAGCCCGAGAATCCCGAGATCATGGGCGAACTGAAGCTGCCGGGCTTCTCGACGTACCTCCACCCGCTCTCGGAGGACCGCGTGCTCGGCATCGGGCAGGAGGACGGCGACGTCAAGGCCGTGACGTTCGACATCTCCGATCGGTCGAACCCGCAAGTCGAGGACGAGGCGATCCTCGACGCGCGCTGGTCGGCGATCTCCGAATCTCACCACGCCTTCCTGCTCGACGAGCGCCACGGCGTGTTCTTCCTGCCGACCGATCGGGGCGGCTACGTCTACGACTACGAGGACGGCCTGGCGCGCGAGACGGTCGTCGAGACCGACGGCCCGGCCGTTCGGGCGACCTACATCGACGACTACCTCTACGTGTTCGGCCAGCAGGAACTCGTCGTGGTCGACGAGACGACCTGGGAGGAAGAGCGAAGAGTCGACCTGTAGCGCGATCCGCGGCTACGCTCGGTCCGGCCGCGTTCGCTCGTTCGCGTCTCGAATCCGGCGGTCGAGCCCGACCACCCCGGCGAGGACGCCGACGACGAGGGCGACGCCCTCCGGACCGAAGCTGAACGCGAGCGGTCCGACGCCCCCGTCGATCGTCCCGACGCCGATCGCCAGCGCGAGGAAGGCGGCCGGGACGGCGACGAGCCCGGCCGCGACGGCGGCGACGCCGACGTCGATCGCGCGCCGCCGAACCGACGCGTCGCGGTACTGCGCGCTCCCGACGGCGTCGTACCCGGTGAACGCCGTCAGCGTCGCGAGCACCGCGGCGACGTACGCGGCCGTCGTCGCGGCGCCGTAGGCGTCGGGCGCACCGAGCCGATCGATCACCGTTCCCTCGACCGTTCCGACGACGATCGCCCCGACGATCAGCGCGGCGCCGATCGCCGCGAGCTTCTTCCAGTCCATTGGCGGAGGTTCCAACTCCATTCACCTAAATGTCGGTGCGTCGCAGGTTCTTGGCGTCGGGCGCGCTGCGAGTCCAGTGCGCTCCACCTCCCCACGACAACGCTTTTAGGGGGTGCACGGCAACGTCTCGCCATGTCCGACGAGTCGCCGAATCCCTCTGCCGACCGAGACGATCTTTCTGCGGACCGCTCCGACGATCCGGACGGATCTGTCACGACGACCGAACCCGAATCCCGTTCCGAGGACCGGGACGACGCCGCGGTGTCGCCCGACGCCGACGGACAGGACGCCGAGGCGTCGCCCGACGCCGACGACGCACCGGCTGCCCAGCCCTCCGTTCCGGACGCCGACGCGGCGTCGGGCGGCGACGACGCGCCCGACGTCCCGCCGGACGTCCAGAAGTACGCGCGGTTCAAGAAGATGGACGGCGCGCAGTACGACCGGGTCAACGAGTTCCTCCGGGAGCGCACGTACGTCACCGCCCGCGAGTGGGCGATTGCGCGCCTCTGCGCGGACTTCCGGACCGAGACGGGCGTCGAGATGACCAAGATCGGCGAGAACCTGCCCGAGCTGGTTCCTTTCATGACCGACACGTACACGCCCCAGGCGGTCAACCAGGCCCGCTCGTCGTTCGAGGAGAAGGTCCGGAAAGCCGGCGCGACCTTCCTCTACGGCGCGATGTGCGACTTCTTCACCGCCGAAGAACTGGACGACGTGATGTACGAGGCGACCGAGGTTGCCAAGTTCCTGCTGGAGGTCGAGGGCGTCGATCTCACTGTCGAGGAGGAGCTGGACGCCGAAGATCGGATCTCGGCGGTGATGCGGGACGTCCGCGAGTCCAGCGCCGAACTGCGCCACGACCACTCGGAGTGTCCCGAGTGCGGTCACGACCTGACGGCGGACGACTGAGTCACCGGCCCTGATCCCCGGCGGGTCAGCGCACCAGGTAGTACGGATCGTCCTCGATCTTGGGCTCCAGCGCGTCGAGCAGCTCGTCGGCCCGGACCGAGATGACCGTGAGGCCGTTGAGATCGAACAGGTCGAGCACGCCCTCCTCCATCAGATCGCGCTGGACGCCGACGCGGTTCCAGTAGTAGACGTACTTGTTCTTGCTGTAGTTGCGCTGGATCACGTCCTCGCGCTCCCCGTCTTCGTACTCCACGGTCCCCTCGACCTCGACGGTTTCGGCGTAGGGGACGTCCAGCACGCGCTCGACGTAGTGGAGCTGGGTCGAGACGAGCCACGGCGTCCCGACGTTGAGGATACGGACGCCGTCGTCGGCGAGCTTGCCGAAGCAGCCGTCGGGCGCGAACGTGTCGCGGTGGGTCCGGCCCTCGAAGCGGTAGTCCCCCCGCACGAGAATCGAGTGCAGCGGATCGCACGTCCGGTAGTCGGCGTCGTCGAAGAACAGGCTCGCAAAGGCGCCGACGGCCGGCTCGGTCTCCTGACGGTGGAAGTGGCCCGTCTCGCGGAACGACTGGGTGTAGCCCGGCGTCAGGATCGACTCGAACTCGGCGTCGAGCCGATCGAGCAGGAACTCGTAGGGGTTGCCGTCGAACGCCGCGCTCACGTCGCTCAGACCGGCGTGGACGAAGACGGCGTCCTCGTCGTACTCTGCGAGGATCGACTCGAACAGCTCGGGGGAGGCGGGGCCGGTCGGCTCGTCGCGCTGCTTGCGGACGTAGTGCGTCGCGCTGCGCCAGAGCGTCTCCGGCAGGTGGGCGACCATCACCCCGAGACTCCCCCTCGACGCGGGTTAGTTATGACTCGCTTATCGGCGGACGTTCCGCCCGACGGCGGTGCCAAAGTTTCCGTTTCGGTAGACGATTTCGCCCCGGACGAGCGTGAGTTCCGGGAACACGCCGCGCCGGCCCTCGAACGGCGTCCACTCGCACTTCGAGTTCAGATCCTCGCCCCGGATTTTCTGACTACTTTCGGGATCGAACAGCACGAGGTCGGCGTCGCGCCCCTCCTCGATCTGCCCCTTGCTCGGCAGGTCGAAGATGTCGGCGGGATTGGCGGCGATCAGGTCCCGGACGCGCTCGTAGGAGAGGTTCTCCTGTCTGGCTTCCTCCAGCAGGAGGGGGAGCATCGTCTCGACGCCGGGGACGCCGCTGGGCGCGTCCCAGAGCCCGGCCTCCTTCTCCTCGCGGGTGTGGGGCGCGTGATCGGTCGCGATCACGTCGACCGTCCCGTCGGCCACGCGCTCGTAGACGGCCTCGCGGCGCTCGGCCGATCGCAGCGGCGGGTTCATCCGGCCGTACGTGCCCAGCTCGCCGAGGTCCTCGCGCGAGAGAAAGAGGTGGTGCGGCGTCACCTCGCAGGTCGCGCCGCCGGCGCTCGCGGCGTCGATCCCCTCGGGCGTGCTCGTGTGGGCGATGTGCACGTCGGCGTCGCTGTCGCCGCCGACCTCGACCGCGCGCTCGACCGCGGCTTCCTCGGCTTCGGCTGCCCGGAACGCGCTCCAGAGGTCGGCGTTTGCCGCCTCGCCCTCGCCGCCGGCGTCGGCATCCCGCGCGGACTGGTCGAACAGATCGGCGTCCTCGGCGTGGACGGTGACGGTCACGTCGTTCTCGGCAGCCCGCGCGACGGCGTCGCCGAACAGGTCGGCGTCGATCCCCATGTCGCCGGTCGAGTCCGCGAGAAACACCTCGCCGAGCGCGAACAGCGGCCGGTCGAACAGCTCGTCGGGATTCCAACTCTCCGTGACGCCGCCGTTGATCCCGTAGTCGACGTACGACGCCGCGGCGAGGTCGGCCTTCTCGTCGAAGCCGGCGCCGTCGACCGTCGCCGGGTCGGTGTTTGGTTGGTCGACGACGGTCGTCACGCCGCCCGCGGCGGCGCTTCGCGAGCCGGTCTCCCAGGTCTCCTTGTGCGAGTAGCCCGGCTGGCGGAAGTGGACGTGAACGTCGATCGCGCCCGGAAAGAGTCGCTTGCCCGCGGCGTCGACGTCCGGCTCGCCCGACAGCGAGGGCTCGACGGCGTCGATCTCCCCGTCGGCGATCCGGACGTCGCGCTCGCGGCCGTCCGGCAGCGTGGCGTTGGCGATGAGCATACTCGCTCTCGTCGGGGCGCGCCCCTAAACGTCCCGGAAGCGCGCGGTTACGAGATCCGCTCGATCGTCGCCTCTCGGCTCCCGATGACGGCGTCCTCGATTGCTCGTGCGACCGTCTCCGGATCGTCCGGTCCGCCCGCGTCCGCGACCGACCCCACCGTCTCGGGATCGAACGGGACGCCGAGCGCGCCGTAGACGGGGGCGAGCACGTCGGCGATCTCGCTGCGCTCGTCGACCATCACGACGGACGCGACGAGCGCGGCCTCTTGTTTGACGCGCTGGGCGACGCCGGCGATCTTCCGATCTTCGGCCTGTAGCGAGTGCGTTCCGGGGCAGAACGAGTTCGGCGGCTCGCCCGGTTCGGCGTCGACGCCGAGGCGTCCCAGCGCGGCGCGGAGCTGGTCGACCGCCTCGTCATAGCGCTCGTCGAGCCCCTGTCGAATGTCGTCGATCGGGCGGGCGTGCGCGACCGCGAGCGTCGTGCCTGTGTAGGCCACCGCCCGCCCGCCGACGCTGCGCTCGACCGGCTCGAACCCGCGCTCGCCGGCGGCGCGCCGCGCTCCCTCGTACCCCTCGGCGTTTGCGTCCCGACGCCCGAACGCGACCTGCCGGTGGGGCCGCCAGACGCGAAGCCCGGGCTCGCCGGTTTCTCCCGTCCGCGCCAGCAGCTCGGCGGTCGCTTCGGCGTCGGCCTCGGGCGTCGCGGCCCGCCCGCGGAGCACGCGCATGACCGGGACTAAGAGCCGGCGGCCCTAAGAACGCCCGATGGCCGTCACGCTGCCCGAGGAGACCATTTCGCGCTACCGCCGGTTCTCGCTGTACAACTCGCCGTTCGACGCCCACGACCGGGGCCGGGCGATCGACCTGTACCCGGCCGCCGGCGAGACCGTGGCGCCCAGCCCGGTCGCCGGCGAGGTGGTCGACACTCGGACCGTTCGGGCGCCGCCGAAGCCGTACGCGGCCGAGCACGACCACCTGATCGTAGTCGACCAGGGCGACCGCATCGCCCGGATCCTGCACGTCGAGCCCGCCGTCGAACCGGGCGAGTCGATTGCGGTGGGCGACCCGCTGGGCGAACTGGTGCGAGCGGGGTTCTTCGCGCCGTGGGTTCCGAATCACATCCATCTGGGCTTCCGGTCGGCCGACGCGAACCCCTACCGGGCGGCGGGCTCGCTGCGCGTCGAGCCGGCCGTCGGCGTCGAACCGCTGGCGTGGGACGGCGCCGGCCGCGTCGTCGAGCGCGGCGAGACGTTCGTCGTCCTCGACGAGCCCGCTCATCCGGCTCCGGGCGAGCGCTTCGTCGGGATGGCGACGGGAGGAACCGACAGTGACGACCGGCCGATCGGCGTTCTCGACGGCGGCTTCCCGCACTACGAGGGCGGCGGTCTGCTGTCGGCCGACGCCGGAGCGGGGCACCCGTCGACAGACGCCGACGGTGACGCTACGCCGAGCGGGGCAGACGCCGGATCGGCCGCGGCGTCCGCGAGCGATCGCCCCGTCACGTTGGCGGGCCACCGGGTGGGCGTCGCGACGGGTCGCCACGTCACCTGGGGCGGCGTGACGGTGCTGGCCAACGGCGAACCGATCACCGGCATCGCGCTGTTTGCGGCCCGCGACGAGTTCGGCGCGAAGCTGATCTGTCCCGACGTCCCGTTCGATGTCGGAGATCGGGTACGCGTCGAGATCGGTCACTGAGGACGACGGTCGGCCGGAACGTCGAATCGGGGGCGGATCACTCCAGCGCGAGCAGGTGGTAAGTTCGCTCGCCCGTCTGGGCGATCACGTAGACGGTTCCGTCGTCCAGCACCGGTCCCGGCCCGACGCGGCCGTGGAAGGATTTCTCGAAGCGCACCGCCGGTTGGTCGGGCGTCCCCGATCCCGGCGTCGGGTCGAGCGCGTACAGGCGGCCGCCGCCGACGAACAGCGTGTCCCGTCCCAGCGCCGGCGCGGTCCAGCGCCAGTCGCCGGTGTCGTACTCCCAGAGCGAGTCGCCGGAGTCCGGATCGATCGCCCGGAGACCGTTCGTCCCGGTGGTGTAGACGAACTGGTGGACCGCGATCCCGGCGCTCGCCCAACCCGTTTCGGCGTGCCAGTCGATATCCAGTCGGGGCGATCGCTCCATATCGATACCGTACGTCGCTCCGTCGAGGCAGTTGACGTACAGCGCGTCAACGTCGGCGGTGAGCGGCGCTTCGGGGACGGCAGGAAGGCTCCACCGCCCGAAGCCCGTTCCGTCGTGTCCGAGCAGGTAGACGTAGCCCGCTTCCGTGGCGAACGCGCACCCCATCTGGCTGACGTACGCCGGCGGGCCGAGGACCCGCCCGAACGCGTCGCGCGACCACTCGACGCCGTTCGTTTCCGGATCGATCTTGTACACCGCTTCGCCGACGGGCACGTAGAGGCCCTCTCCGGGAAACAGTGCCGGGACGCCGACGGACTCGTTCTCGGAGAGCGTCAGTTCCCACGCAGTATCGCCCGTTTCGGCGTCGAGCGCGAGCAGGCGTCCCTCGGCGCCGGCGTACACGACGCCGTCCCGGACGACCGGCGTCGTCTCGACGTCGGGGTGACGCCACAGTTCTGACCCGTCGTCGGCGTCGTACGCGCTGAGATCGGTGAAGCAGTGATAGACCCGACCGTCCGCGGCCACCGGCTCCCGGTACGCGCTTCCGGCGACCTCGACGCGCCACCGCTCGGCGACGCCGTCGACCGGCGCGCGACCGTCGCCGACCGCGCGGGCGTTGCTGGCGTTGCAGCCAAAACTCGACCACTCGCCGTCGGCGCCGTGGAGGTCGCTTCTCGGTTCCGGCGGATCGTCGACCCCGGCTTCGGGCGGCTCGTCGGCCGAGGGCGACCCGTGGATGTAGCTACAGCCCGCGAGCGGGACGCCGGCCGCACCGACCGCGGCGAGATATCGTCGTCTGGAGGGCATCTGCCGGGGACGTCCCGCTCCAGACCCGTAAATTCCTCGCCGGCGGGACCGTATCCATCGCTACCCGGGCGTCAGACGAACTCGACGTCCTCGCGGTCGACGATCTCACCGAATAGCCAGTCGGCGTGCTCCAGCGCGTACTCCTTGTGGTCGTCCTCGATCGCGCCGATGGCGTCCTCGACGAGCAGCGGGCGGTAGTCCCGCAGCCCGGCGCTCCCGCCGGTGTGCAGCACGCAGACGTTCGCCAGCGTGCCACAGAGCACCAGATCGTCGACGCCGCGGGCGCTCAGCCAGCCGTCGAGCTGGGTCTCGTGGAACGCGTCGTAGGTGTGTTTCTCGACGACCAGATCCTCCTCGCGGACATCCAGCCCATCGACGATCTCGGTCTCCCAGCTTCCCTCGACGACGTGCTCGCCCCAGCGCTCGAACTCGTCGTAGTAGTGGTTCCCCTCGAACTGCTCGGGCGGGTGGACGTCGCGGGTGTAGACGACACGCGCGCCGGCGTCGCGCGCCCGGTCGACCAGTTCGGCGATCGGTTCGATCGCGGCCTCGCTCCCCGGGGCGTAGAGGCTGCCGTCGGGGTGGGCGAACCCGTTTTGCATGTCCACCACGACGATCGCGGCGGCGTCGGGATCGAGTTCCATACCCGGTGGTAGCGACCCGCACGGAAAAAATCTCGCGGAGCGACGCTCGTAATCTCGACCGATTCGTCCGCCCGGCGACATCTTTCCGACGGTCCCCGACGGAAAGGATGCCCGTGGAGTTTATAGTACAGCAGCCGAAAGCCGGTGGTATGCCCGACATACTCGCCGAGAACCTCTCGGGGAAGGCCGTCATGGGGAGCGACGGAACCGAACTCGGAATGCTGTACAACATCACGATGGATCTCAAGAGCGGCGAGCTCGACGAGGTCCTGATCGAACCGGACGAGGAGACGACGCGCAACGTGAGCCTCGACACCGACGAAGCGGGCCGATACAGGGTGCCCGTCCAGGCCGTGCAGGCGGTCAAGGATTACATCGTCGTCAGCCGCTAAATGTACGTTCTCGACTCTTCCGCGTTCATCAACGAGTATCACACGACGGAGGACACCGCCTCGATCCCGCTGGTTCGGGAGGAGCTCGAAGACGAGAGCGCCTACCGGTACGACGCGATGGAGGGCTCGGGGATGCACGTCCACATCCCCGGCGAGGAGACCGTCGAGACGGTCGAGCGCGCCGCCCGCGAGAGCGGCGACTTCGAGGAGCTGTCGAGCACTGACGTCAGGCTGATCGCCGCGACGTTCGAGCTCGACGGCACGCTGGTCACCGACGACTACGCGATGCAGAACGTCGCCGACAAGCTCAACGTCGCGGTCGAGGTGATCGCCCGCGAGGGGATCGACGAGCAACGCGACTGGCGGTTCCAGTGCCAGGGCTGCGGCCGCGAGTTCGACGAGAGCAAGGATCGCTGTCCGATCTGCGGCAGCTCGCTGTCCCGGAAGAACCCCTCGAACGCCTAATCCTCCTCCAGCGCCTCGCGCAGCAGCTGGCGGATGACCTCTTGCTCGGTCAGGTCGTACTCCCGGGCGAGCGCCTCGACCCGGTCGCCGAGGTCGTCGTCGCAGACGACGGAGTACCGGCGGGGCATCGACAGTCGGTTCGCAGGCTCGGGGGAAAAAGGTCAGTCAGACGGCCGTCATACCTTCTTCCGTGCGGAATGATCACCGAAACGAACGCCCGGTGAACGGTCCTGCAGGCGCCGAAGATCGGCCCTGCGGGCGCCTCACGACGATCCCCGTCGAATGCCATACTTTTTGTGCGACTGTCACGTCCACTCACGCATGCGCCAGTTCCTCGCCGTCGGCGCGGCGCTGCTGTTCGTGCTGTCGGGCGTCGCGGCCCCCGCCGCGGCGGCGCCGGCATCGAGCGTCCAGCCTTCGGGTGGGGTTGTGCACACGGTCGCCCCCGCACAGCAGGCCGACGCCGCGGCGCCGTCGACATCCCTCCAGCAGTCTGCCCCGATCGGCGACTGCGCCGTCTCGCCGCCCGAGGACCGCGCCGATCCCGACGAGGACGTCCTCGGCTGGTCGGAAGGGTACTGGTACAACGAGTCGATCGCCGTCAACGACTCCGACGGACTCAACGAGAGCGAACTCGACGCCCTCGTCGCGCGCACGCAAGCCCGCGTCGAGGCGGTCCGCTGTCTGGAGTTCGAGGAAGACGTCGATGTCGAGATCAGAACCCGGTCGGAGTTCCAGAACTCCTCGGCGTTCGGCAACATCACCGAGAGCCAGCGCCAGTTCGAGAACGTCACCTACGAGGCGCTGATGCTCGTCGGCGCCGACGAGGACGCGGTCGAAGTCCAGCAGGAGAACCTCGGCGCGGGTGTCGGCGGCTACTACGATCCCGTGACCGATCGCCTCGTCGTCGTCACCGACGACCCCGAGGCCGTCCAGTTCTCCGAGCCCGTCCTCGCCCACGAGCTGGTCCACGCCGTTCAGGACCAGCAGTTCAACCTCACGCGCTTCGACGCGCGGACGCTCGACGATTCCAACGCCGAGAACGGGCTGATCGAGGGCGACGCCCGCTACGTCGAGACGATCTACCGTAACGCCTGCGAGGGTAACTGGTCGGGCACCTGCCGCACCGTCGAGAGCGGGGAGGGGCCCTCCGCCGGCGACCTCGCGAACCTCCCGCTGTACCTGCTTTCCTTCCAGCCCTACAGCGACGGACCGGCGTTCGTCGAGCACCTCCGCGAGGGCGGCAACTGGAGCGCCGTCGATCGGGCCTACGATCGAGCGCCCAACACGAGCCAGGAGGTGATGTACCCCGATCGGTACCCGAACGAGACCACGCAAAACATCTCCGCGCCCAACCGAACAGCCGACCGGTGGGAGCAACTGTCAGTCGAAGGTCGCCCGAACTACGGCATCGCCGGCGAGCCCGCCGTGTTCATGATGTTCGCGGCGCCGACGTTCAAGTACGAGGAGCCAGAGTTCGTCCGGGCCAACGAGTTCCTCTCGGGCGGCCAGAACTCCCTGGACCCCTACGACTACTCGGCGCCGCCCTCCGACGGCTGGAACGGCGACCGGCTCACGCCCTACCGGAACGACGACAACGAGACGGGCTACGTCTGGCAGCTCGCCTGGGAGTCGCCCGCCGAGGCCGAGGAGTTCGCGGGCGCCTACGGCGAACTGTTGCGGTACTACGACGCAGATCCGGTCGACGGTCGGGCGGACACGTACGAGCTGTCCGGTGAGTTCGAGGGCGCCTACTCCGTCCAGCTGAACGGCTCGACCGTCCGGATCGTCCACGCGCCGACCGTCGAGGAACTCCAGCAGCTCGACCCCGACGCGGCGCCCGAGGGCGAGTCCAACCTCACCGACTCCGACGCCCACACCGACGAGCAGGACCCCATCCCCGGCTTCGGCGCCGCGGCGTCCGCGGCGGCGCTGATCGGCGCGGCGCTGCTCGCAGTGCGGCGCGCCGTTCGGAACTGACTCGAGCGCGACCGACGCCGCGGACCGGCCATTTTATCACGTCTCTCCCGTACCGTCGAGCCATGCATGGACGGGCCGCGGCGCTGCTCGCGGTGCTCGCGATCGCGCTGTTGGCGGGGTGTTCCGGCCTACCGACGGCGCCGGGCGCCGACGGCGCCCCCGGCGAGGACGATGCGAGCGCTCGCGAGCTGACCGACGACGAGCTCGGGCTGGTCGACGGCTACCGCTGGAACGAGTCGATCGCCGTCGACGGCTCCGACGGGCTCTCCGAGGCCGAGCTCGACGCCGTCGTCGCGCGGGCGATGGCCCGGATCGAGCGAGATCGCGGGCTGAACTTCGAGCGCACGGTCCCGGTCGACGTCGTCTCGCGCGCGGAGTACCGCGAGTCGTCGAGCGGCCTCTTCGGGTCGTACGACGCGGTCGACACGGTCGCCTGGCGCGCTTCCTTTATCGTCGGCGACGAGGGCAACGTCACCGCGGCGTTCGACGAGCTGTACGGCTCGTCTGTGGCGGGCTACTACACCTCCGCCGGTGGCGGCAAGATCGTCATCGTCAGCGACGACCCAGACGCGGTCCGGATCGATCGGTCGACGCTCGTCCACGAGCTCGTCCACGCTCTGCAGGACCAGCAGTTCGGCATCGCGCGGGCGACCGACACGCGCGACGAGCGGCTCGCCTGGAACGGCCTGATCGAGGGGGAAGCGAACTACCTGATGCAGCGCTACGACGCCGACTGCGGCGCGGCGTTCGAGTGCGTCGACGTCTCGACCGACGGCCGAGGTCCCGCCTCGGAGTCGCTGAACATGGGGCTGTACCTGACGACGTTCCTGCCCTACAGCGACGGGCCGGCGTTCGTCGACGACCTTCACGAACGAGGCGGCTGGGACGCCGTCGACCGGGCGTACGAGAATCCGCCGACGAGCACCGCCCAGATCATCCATCCCGAGCGCTACCCCGACGACCCGCCGCGCGAGGTCACCGTCACCGACCGCAGTGACGGCGAGTGGGAGCGGTTCGGGGCGAGCGGATCCGATGAGGACGGGAGCGGTGAGAGCGGTGAGACCGTCGAGAGCAGCGAGAGCGACGCTCGCACCGAACGCCTCGGCGAGGCGTCGCTGTTCGCGGGGCTCTGGCACAACGGCGTGATCGGCTACCAGTACCCCTTCTCGGCGTCCGGCGAGCACACGATCTACCGGTACGAGCACCCGATCACCGACGGCTGGGACGGCGACGTACTGGTTCCGTACCGCGACGGCGACGGCCGGACGGGCTACGTGCTCCGGACGGCCTGGACGAACGCCTCGGAGGCGACGGCGTTCCGCGGCGGCTACGAGCGACTGCTGGATTCGCAGAACGCGACCGAGGTATCGGCGGGGGTCTATCGCGTTCCCGAGAGCGCCTCCTTCACCGGCGCGTACCGCGTGACCCGGACTGACGACGTCGTGACGATCGTCCACGCCCCGACGGTCGACGCGCTCGACGGCGTTCACGCCCCGACGGTCGCGGCAGCCGAAACGGCCGCTCGCGATTCGGTAGCGGCGTCGCCCGTCGAGTCGGACGCCGCTGGCGCCGCGGCGCCCGCGAACGGATAGCTTTTCCTCCGGCCTCGCGCAACTCTCCTGCATGAGCGGCCCATTCGACACGGTGTCCGACGAGGCGATCGGGGAGGGCACCGCGACCGACGCGTACTTCCGGCGGACCGAGCGGACGCTCGAACACGCCGGGAAGAACCCTCGCGTCGTCGCGGAAGTGACCGTCGACCAGTTTCCCACGGGGGAGTTCGACGCCCTCGCGGGCGTGAAAGACGTCGCCAACCTCTTCGAGGGCAGGGCGGTTGACGTCGATGCCATCCCGGAGGGCCGGCTGTTCGACGGCGGCCCGGTGATGCGCATCGAGGGGCCGTACCTGGAGTTCGCGCGCTTCGAGACGTCGCTGCTGGGCTTTCTCTCGCAGGCCAGCGCGTTCGCGACGCGCGCGCTGGAAGCGAGGCGGGCCGCCCCGGACTCGCAGGTGCTGTCCTTCGGTGCGCGCCACGTCCACCCCGCGATCACGCCGCTGGTCGAGCGCGCCGGCCTCCTCGCTGGGATGGACGGATTCTCCCACGTCGCCGCCGGGGAGGTGCTGGGCCGCGAGGCCGGCGGGACGATGCCTCACGCCCTGATGCTGCTCTTCGGGAAGGGCGAGCAGGAGGCCGCCTGGCGGGCGTTCGACGAGGCGGTCGGCGAAGACGTGCCCCGCGTCGCGCTCTGCGACACGTTCACCGACGAAGTCGACGAGACGCTACGGGCGGCCGCCGCGCTCGGCGACGATCTCGACAGCGTGCGCATCGACACGACGGGCTCGCGCCGCGGCGATTTCAGGCACATCGTCCGCGAGGTGCGCTGGGAACTCGACGCCGTCGGCCGGGAGGACGTCGACATTTTCGTCAGCGGCGGTATCACGCCCGACGCCATGCGGAGCCTGCGGGACATCGTCGACGGGTTCGGCGTCGGCAGCTACGTCACGAACGCCGACCCGATGGACTTCGCGCTCGACATCGTTGCGATCGAGGGCGAGGCGATCTCCAAGCGCGGAAAGCTCTCGGGGGTCAAAGAAGTGTACCGAACGGCAGACGGCGGCCACCACGTCGGACTTGCAGACAATGAAGCTCCCGCGGACGCCGAAGCGCTGTTCGAGCCGCTCGTGCGCGACGGCGAGATCGTCGCCGAGTTCGACGTTGACGCCGCGGCCGCGCGGCTCCGGGAAGACGCAGAACTGGTCGACCTTGAGTGAACAGTCGCCGCTACAGCACCGCCGGCAGCCCGTCCAGCAGCAAGTTCGCTGCGACCGCAACCAGCAGGAGTTCGACGAACCGGTCGAACGCGCCACGGGGGACGTGCGGTCGAAGTCGATCGCCCGTCGCGACGCCCATCGAGAGGGGGACGAGAAACCCGACTCCGAGCGCCGTCTGCGAGACGCCGAACGAGCCCGTGGCGTACAGCGGCGCGATGCGGACCATCATCGTCAGCGTGAACACGAACCCGAGCGCGCCGACGAACTCGTCCTGGGAGATTTCGATCGACTGGAAGTAGCTGACGAACACCGGCCCGCCGGAGAGAAACGCCCCGGTGATGAACCCGCCGACGCCGCCCGCCAGGAGGCTGTTCTGCGGCCGGTTCGGGCCGATGCCGGGCGTCCACCGGACGTTCCGGGAGAGCAGGTACAGGGAGATGTAGCTCCCGAGCCCGATGTAGACCACGAACTCCGGCAGCAGCGTCATCCCGAGTACGCCGAGGACCGACGCGACGACGGCGATCAGGATGTGGCCCCGGTGGGTGGCGAGCACGCGACGCGGCAGCCCGCTCGTCGTCACGACGTGGACGTTCACGAGCCAGAGGGTGACCGAGAGCACGCCGAGCGCCAGCGCGGGGGAGTACAGCTTCGAGATGATCGGGACGGCGAGCAGCCCCGTCCCGAACCCGGCGATGCCTTTGACGAGACCGACGCCGAACAGGGAGAGGCTAGCGGCGATAAGGAGGACCGTAGGGTCTGGTAAGCCGGCGTTAGGGAGCATCAACGACTGCCCGGTATCTCCTTTACAGTCTAAAGCTTCCCGATATCACTGCTTTCGCTTCGAAGATATATCGGGTCGAGGATCTCTACGTTCCGAAAGTACGGCTCTCCAGGAAGTCCGCCGCGCGGCGTCTACTCGAGCTTCAGCTGCTCGACGCTGCCTTCGGGTTCGCGCTCGCGGAACGTCTGGCCCTCGAACAGCGTGACCATGACGTCCTCGCGCTGCCAGGCCTGCGGCGGCAGCCCGGCTTTTCGGCACGTCCGCCCCAGATACTCCTCGGCCGTCCAATTGTTCTCGACGGGCACCGTCGGGTAGAGCCAGCCCGTCTCGCTGCCGGCGTCGACGACGACGCCGTGGCGGCCGAGTTCGAGGTCCTCGATCGGATCGTCCGTCAGAAGGAGGTTGGTTACCGCGCAGACCGACACAGTGATATTCGACAGTTCGGCGGGTCGTACCTCCGACCCGCAGGAGTCGTCGCTTGCCGCGCGGATCGCGGCGTCGACGATGACGTGACCGAGCTGGTCGCCGCCCTGGTGAGCGCCGGCGCAGCCCCGCAGGCTCCCCCGGCCCCGCGTCGACTGCAGGCGCACGTAGGCGCCGGTTCGCGCGTAGAACGCCTCGCGCATGCTGCCGGGTTGTTCGCGGGATCCGTTCTGGACGTACGATTCGACGGCTTCCCGAGCCAGCTCCACCGCCCTCGCGCCGTCCTCGTAGGAGAGTGTGACGCTCTGAGCCTCGGACATATACACGTACCACGTCACTCAGCACCTTCAAGCCTTTCCTTCGGTTTGTTTCAACCTACCACACTGGTAGGCGCGCGACTACCGCTCTCTCGCGCCGGGTAACAGCTGCCTAAAACCGGGTGGCGGCGTCGGCATTCGACGGTCGGGGAGCCGGCTATCGCGACTGGAGATCGTCGTACGCCGTCGTCGCGACGAGCATCGTGCCCAGTAGCATCGCCGTCGCCGCGACGAGTCCCACCGTGCCGTCACCCTCCAACAGTAGCGCCAGAAATCCGCCCACGACGGTCATCTGCACGCCCGAGATCGCGGCGATGTACTTGTCCATCGGCGCAGCATCGTCTCTCTCCGAATAAAATTCCTGCGAACAGGAGGGAAACTATGCCGCGGCTCTCGCGAGAGGTCGTCCGTTCGTCGCCTCCGGCTACTTCCGGTCGGTATCGAGACGCTCCGATCCGTCACCTACTTGCCGGGCGACTCCTAACCCGGCGGTGATGGAGTTTCTGGAGCGCCGACGGACGCTCGTCGAGGATCGGCTCGAAGCCGTGATCGACGGCGTCGAGCCGTCGGAGCTGGGCGAGGAGGTCGGCCACGTCGCGCTCTCGGGGGGGAAGCGCGTCCGGCCGCTCGTGACGCTGCTGGCCTGCGAGGCCGCCGGCGGCGACGCCGAGGACGCCGTGGACTTCGGCGTCGGCGTCGAGCTGGTCCACAACGCCTCGCTGGTCGTCGACGACGTGATCGACCAGTCGGAGGTGCGCCGCGGCGTCGAGAGCGCCTGGACCGCCTTCGGCTACGGGCCGGCGATCGTCGCCAGCGACGGCCTGCTCGGCGAGGCGTTCGAGCTGTTTTCAGGCGAACCCCGCGCGATGCAGGCCGCCACCGAGGCGATGATCGAACTCGGCGAGGGCGAGGCGACCGAGCTCGTCGCGATCCCCGGCGACGAGGAAGAGTACATGGAACTCGCCCGGCGCAAGACCGGCGCGCTATTCAGGGCGGCCGCCGAACTCGGCGCGATCGCCGCCGACGCCGACCCCTTCACCGTCGAGGCGTTCGGCGAGTACGCCGAGCGCGTCGGCGTCGCCTTCCAGATCCGCGACGACGTCCTCGACGCCACCGCGGACGCCGACGACCTGGGCAAGCCGACCGGGCAGGACGCCGAGATGGGCCGGCCCTCCGTGGTCGAGGTGACGCAACTGACGACCGAGGAAGCCAACGCCAAGGCCCGCGAGGAAGCCGACCGCGCGCTGAGCGCCCTGGAACGGACCGACGCCGCGGACACCGAAGCCGGCGAGTACCTGCGCGATTTAGCCGAGTTCGTGGTCGTTCGTGAACGGTGAGCGTAGCGAACCGTGAACGCAGTTCGTGAGCGGTGAGCGTAGCGAGCCGTGAACGCAGTTCGTGAGCGGTAAGCCCGGAGGAGTCGTTTTACTGGAGCGCCGCCGCGGCCAGCTTCAACTCCGACCAGCCGCCGTCGACGAGCGCCCGAGGGAAGTTGCGACGGGCGTTCGCCAGCGCGTGGTCGAGCGCGCCGTCCGCTTCCTCGAACACGCCCGCACCGTGCCCGAACAGCACGCGCTCGACATCGAGCCTCGCGAGCTGCTCCCTGGGCGGTCGCAGGCGAATCAGCAGGTAGAGCCCGATCCGCTCGTCGCCGACCGTCGGCCGGACCGACGCCGCCATCGAGTCGGGGACGTACAGCGTCCCGTCCGACTCGCGGTAGAGAAACGCCTCGGTCCAGCCCGGGAACGGGTCGTACTCGATCGCGCGGAAGTCCGAGTTTCCGAGGTCGCCCTCGAACCGCTCGATCGGCGCGTCGGTGCGGTCCGCGCCGCGGTCGATCCACGACGGGACGTGGACGGGAACGTCGTGCCGGCGCGCGAACGCCGCGGCGTCGCGGGCGTGGTAGTCCGACAGCACCGCGACGCCAGCCACATCGCCGACGTCGGCGATCAGCTCGTCGACGCCCGGCGAGTCGATCGGATCCAGCAACCAGACGCCGTCGTCGCCCCGGACCGCGTGGCTCGCCCGCCGGCCCTCCTCGTCGGGGTGGGCGATCCAGCCGACGCCGCCCGGTCGACGGTCGATCGCCTCGAAGCCGTCGGACTCGTCGCGGTCGTAGATCGGCATACGTTCGCCGACTCGACGGCGGAGAGAAAACGTTTCGGAACGGCGTTCGATCGCAGTCGGCTACGACGCGGGCTCGGCGTCCCGCGGGAACCGCGCCTCGGCGATGGCGAACGTGAGCGTGCTGGCGATGCCCAGCAGCGTCCCGCCGGTCAGCGCTGCGGCGAGGAACGACAGATCGACGATGCCGAGCACGTACGCGCCGACGGCGTGGAGCACGACCGCGATTGCAAGCACGTAGAACGGCGCGTTGAGGTAGCGCCAGCGCAACCGCTCGGCCAGGTACTCGTCGGTGATCTGGCCGAGGCTGGTCGTCAGTCCGGCGGCCGCGAACCAGCGCACGGCGCCGTACACCAGCGCCGCGGCCACCTCGACGGCGCTCAGCGGCGCCGCGTTGCTCGACTGGAGCGTTTCGAGCTGTTCGACGCCGCTGGCGCCGCCGATCACCAGCAACACGGTGGCCACGAGGTAGGTGATCAGCGTCGCACGCCCGGCGTAGAGGCTCTTGCGAGCCTGCTCGGCCCAGCGATCGATCGACTCGCTCAGGCCCAGCCCCCGCGAGAGCAAGTAGAGCCCGAGCAGCGCCGAGGTCGTCCCGAGTACCAGCCCCGGCAGCTCGAAGTAGCTCGCCAGCACCGACAGCGGGTACATCATCAGCAGGATGCCGATCGGCACCAGCAGCGTCCCCCGCGTCTCGGGGTCGTTGAGCACCTGCTTGATCGTGTAGTACATCGATTCGAGGTCCTGTGCCTGCCGGACGACGACGCGATTGACGCCGTCGATGGCGACCCGCGAACGGATCACCGGGATCACGCTCTCGTCCTGGGCGCCGTCGGTGACGACCAGCGCCCGAACCTCCTCGCTGGTCGAGAGGCTCGCCAGCACGGTGTCGACCTCCTCGCCGACCGCGCGGTTGGCCGCGACGTCGCTCCCGTCGGTCCCCGTCACGGCGGCGACCTCGACGGCCTCGTCCTCGATACCTTCGGCGATGTGGAGCCCCTGGAACAGCACGTTGACGTCGCTGTCCTCGGGATCGGCCGTCGCCAGCGCGACCGCGGCTTCCCGCACCGGCTCCTCGCCGATCACGGGCGAACCGACCGAGGTCTTCCGACCCAGGTCGTCGTCGAGGTCGACGCACAGCACCAGCAGCATCGGTCGACGCTACGTCGCGGTCCGCTTTTATCTTTGTGCAAGCCCCTCGCGCTGTGCGCGATCGCATCTTGGCACCCGGTATCATTATGCACGCACCGTTCGAAGTTTCGCGCGTAGGGGAGTCAACCGACAGTCGGCCGCCGGCGCGAGCGGCCGTCACCGACCACAGACAATGACAGACGACTACACGCCGCTCACGAACGCCTTCGAACTCCAGCGGAAGACGATCGAACAGAGCCGCGACGCCTTCGAGCGGATGGTCGAGCTACAACGCCGGATGAGCGAGGCCGTCGTCTCGGGGACGGAGACGACCGGCGAGCTGTACGAGCAGGGGATCGACACCAGCCGGCGGGCGCTCCACAGCTACCTCGACGCCGTCGAGGCGACGCTCCCGCAGTCCGACGACGCCGTCGAGCAGATCCGCGAGACGATCGACGAGCAGTTCGACCAGCTCGAAGCCCAGCAGCGCGAGGCGATGTCCGTCGTCGAGGAAAGCGCCGGGAGCGCCGACGAGATTCCGGAAGCGTACCTCCACGCGCTCGACGACCAGCTCGACGTCCTCGTCGACGCCCACGAGCAGACCGAACGGCGGATCGTCGACGCGCTCGATCAGATGGAAGATCAGGTCGAGCAGGCACAGGAGCAGGGACAGGAACAGGCCGAGGAGATTCAGGAACGGATCCAGAAGCTTCAGAGCCAGATGCAGCCCGGCGCCGACGAGGAGTAGCCTGTGTGGGTGTCGCTACTGCTTCATTTCGGGCGGACTATCTGCTTGTACCTCGGCAAATAGATGAATGCAAAACCACTCTCAGGCTCGCAGTGTCCCCCACCTGCCAAGCGTTCCTGCGCTACTCCTTCGCAAGCGCCTCGTAGATGTCACGGTGTTCGTCACGATCCTTGCTGGCGAAGTTGTGGACGATCTCGTTCCGAGCCCGCTGCATGAACTCCTCCGGAGGCTCCTCCCCGTGTTCCTCCACGTAGGCCTCCCTGATCGATTCGAGAATAGAGACCATGAGATTCTTCGGGGGGTGATCCTCGTTATCTTCGACAGCCATTCGTCGATCTAGCCTTGGGGCCGTTTCGCTGTTAACCGTTGTGGTCGTCGTGATCCGGATCTGCGTCGGTTCCGTCGATCCGAACGTCCAGAGTATCGAGATTCACGCCGAACTGATCCGCAAGTGCACCAGTCACGAGGACCTGTCCGAGAGACCACATCGCGTCCTCGTCGATCGTTCCCGTCTGATCTGCGAGATAATCAATCGCAACATCCCTGTCGACGATCTCCTCTCTTACTGCGAGGAGCTTGAGCATCGCTCGAAGGTCCTCACCGTAATCGAGTTCGTATCCGTTGAAGAGGTAGAACAAGTTTGTAGTGTTCAGCGCCGTTCGCTTGTTCCCATCGACGAACCAGTGGTTCGAAACGATCAGACGCATGAGGCCAAACGCCTTTTCGTGAATCGTCTCAGGCTTCTCGCCGAACATCCCGTGTTTGACGTAGTCAACCGCGTACTGGATCCGTTCGCGGTCCTCGATCCCCGGTTCTCCATCGGGATCCTCCTCGATGATGTCGTCGTGGACGCGGACGATATCCTCTACGGTCGGATACCAGAACCCGCCACCTTCTGTTGACGATTCTGCATCTTCGATACCGTCGAAGGGAGTACCATCAACCCTGTCAGGGTCGTCCGCCATTACTCGATATCTACTCTTCCAGACTAATTAACATCTCTAGTCCGCACAGATAACGAGCGCCTTTTCCGCGAGCCGAGGAGCGACGGACGTTTTAGGGCTGGACCGCCTTCCACCCACCAATGAGCGACAGCGACTCCGGCGGCCCCAAGCAGGTCTCGGATCCGGAGTACCACAGCGAGAACCACACCGCCGCCCAGACGTGCGGGTGGACAGCTAACGCCCTGCGCGGCGAGGGCAAGTGCTACAAGTACGCGTTCTACGGGATCGAGTCCCACCGCTGCATCCAGATGACGCCCGTCGTCAAGTGCAACGAGCGCTGCGTGTTCTGCTGGCGCGACCACGCCGGCCACGCATACGAACTCGACGACGTCGAGTGGGACGACCCGGAGGCCGTCGTCGACGCCAGCCTGCGCCTGCAAAAGCGGCTCCTGTCGGGCTTCGGCGGTAACGACGAGGTGCCACGCGAGGTGTTCGAGCAGGCGATGGAACCGCGCCACGTCGCGATCTCGCTCGACGGCGAGCCCTCGCTGTACCCCTATCTCCCCGAACTGATCGACGAGTTCCACGAGCGAGACATCACCACGTTCCTCGTGAGCAACGGGACGAACCCCGAGATGCTAGCGCGCTGCGACCCGACGCAGCTGTACGTCAGCGTCGACGCGCACAACCGGGCGATGTTCGAGGACGTCGTCAAGCCGGTCGAGGACGACGCCTGGGAATCGTTGCTCGACACGATGGACGTGCTCGCCGCGAAAGACGAGACGCGGACCGTCCTCAGGACGACGCTCGTCGAGGGCGAGAACATGCGCGACCCCGACTGGTACGCCGCGTTCTACGATCGCGCGGACCCCGATTTCGTCGAGCTCAAAGCGTACATGCACGTCGGCCACTCGCGCGGCCGGCTGGACCGCTCCTCGATGCCCGACCACGAGGACGTCCTCGCGTTTGCCGAGGATATTCAGGAGCACATGCCCGAGCACGGCGCGCTGAAGGACGTTCCCCAGTCCAGGGTCGCGCTGCTCGCGCGCGACGCCGACACCTGGGTGCCGAAGCTGAACAAGGACAGCGAGTTCTGGGCAGACGATCCGCTCGCGAGCGACTGACGGCGTCCTGTCGCTCTCGGCTTTCTCACTGCAACCACATCACTACGGTTCCGGCGTCCCCCAGCGGTTTTGCCCGCCCCCGTGGCAGCTTCGAACGGTGGTACAAGAATGAGCCAGAATCCGGCCAAAACGACCAGCGACGAGGTCGACGACCGACAGCTAGAGCTCGCGAAGGCCGAAGGCGAGGCGTACACGCGCTCGATCGACTACATGATCGAGAAAGTCGCCGACGCCGGTGGCGACATGCAGACCGCCGAGGACTACGTCGTCGGCTACGCCCAGGAGGAAGCCGAGGGGATGTACCGGCTCGAAAGCGACGGCGAGTTCGAGTGGGTGGAACCGGACGAGGAAAACTGCCACCTCGAAATCGCGGTGACGGACGCAGCAGACGGGCGGTTTGTCCCCGAGCTCGACGTGCGGGCGACGCTCGATCCGGCTGCCGAGGACGCCGATACCGTCGGGCCGTTCGAAGTGCCGTTCGTCTGGCACCCTGGCCTGTTCCACTACGGGACGAACCTCGAGGTGCCCGGCGAGGGGGAGTACGACCTGACGATCGAGGTCGACCCGCCGACGTTCATGCGCCACGACGAGGAGAACGGCGACCGGTACGGCGAGCCCGTCGAGGTGACGTTCGAGGGGATCGAGATCGAGACCGGGCAGGACTGAGCAGCGGTCGTCGGGCCGGGCGGGCCGGTCCGATGGCCCGAACACGTTCCCGAAGACGTTTATCTTCCTCGCGCAAAGATACGTCAACGACCGGAAACCGGCGAACGGTTCACGTTTCTGTTACGCGTCTCGTATTCGTTATCCTTATGCCGCGCGCGATCCAAGTCGTAGCTATGTCTAACGCAGCGTCGATCGCCGTCGGGCACGACGAACTGGCCGTGCTGAAGCTGCTGGCGCTCGACGGCGGCACCGGCGGGGAGATGAAAGTCTCCTGCGCCGACGTCGCCGAGCAGGTCGACGCCTCCACGCAGACGGCGTCGCGGCGCCTCCAGCGGCTCGACGACGCCGGCTACGTCGAGCGCGAGACCGTCACCGACGGGCAGTGGATCGCCATCACCGACGACGGCGAGCAGGCCCTGCGCGCCGAGTACGAGGACTACCGGCGGATCTTCGAGGGCGCGTCGTCGGTCGAGTTGGCCGGCACCGTCACCGGCGGGATGGGGGAGGGGCGCCACTACATCTCGCTGCCGGGGTACATGCGCCAGTTCGAGGAGCGACTGGACTACGCGCCGTTCGAGGGGACGCTCAACGTCGACCTGACCGACGCGAGCGTCCGGCGCCGGTCCGCCCTGGAGTCGCTCGAACCGGTGCCGATCGACGGCTGGGAGGACGAGGAGCGAACCTACGGCCCGGCGATCTGCTACCCGGCGACGATCGCGACCGCGGACGGACAACGCTACGAGGGGGCCCACCTCATCACGCCCGAGCGCACCCACCACGACGAGGACCAGATCGAGCTGATCGCTCCCGACAGGCTCCGCGACGAGCTGGGCCTCGAGGACGACGAACAGGTCACCGTCACCGTCGAGGAGCGGCGATGAGCGGCGACACCGACGTCGAGATCGGCGACGCGGACGCCGCGAGCGCGGTCGACGCGGCCGTCGCGGCGTTCCGCGAGGGCCGGCCGGTCTGCGTCCACGATTTCGACGACCGCGAGGGCGAGACCGACCTGATCTACCCCGCCCGCGCGGTCGACGCCGACGCCGTCGCCCGCATGCGCAACGACGCCGGCGGGCTGATCTGCACCGCGTTCTCGGACGCCGTCGCGGACGCCGCGGAGCTTCCCTTCCTCGCGGACGTGATCGACCACCCCGCCGGCGAGACCGAGCACCTCGCGTACGGCGACCGCTCGTCGTTCTCGCTGACGGTCAACCACTGCGACGCGTTCACCGGCGTCACCGACGCCGACCGCGCGCTCACGATCACCGAACTGGGCGCGTTCGCCGAGCGAGTCGCGAACGGCGACGAGCTGGACGCCGAGGACTTCGCCGGCGACTTCCGCGCGCCCGGCCACGTCCACCTGCTCCGGGCCGCCGAGGGGCTGCTCGCCGACCGCCGGGGCCACACCGAGCTCGGCCTCGCGCTGGCCGACGCCGCCGATCAGCCGCCGGCGGTCGTCGTCTGCGAGATGCTTGACGACGACACTGGCGACGCGCTCTCGACCGCCGCCGCCCGCGAGTACGCCGCCCGGAACAACATTCCGTTCGTCGACGGCGACGCGCTCGTGAAACGACTCGGCTGATCCGGTTCGCGCGACTCCTTCGGTTCTTGCTGATGATGGTCAGGATACCACCACGAAGCCCTCGGCCCGCTCCTAGCAACGGTGGCAGCAGGGACCGCTTGGAACACCACGAAAGCCCTCGGCCCGCTCGCCGGTTCTCGCGCGGATATCCTCACTGCGTTCGGATAGGGCCGCGTGAGAACCGGCCACCGGCCCTCGCCCTTTCAGTCCGCCAAGGAAACCGCGACCGCAGTGCGCGGGTCGCCTAACGGCGACCACGCGCGGCCCGGCCCTCCCCCGTCGTCCGCACGAGCAAAGCGAGTGCGGGCTCGGAAGAGCGAAGCTCTTCCGGCGGCGCGCCACAGGGGCGCGCCGGGCCGTACGGTTGCGGTGGCGCGCGCTGTCGAGCCTTCATGGCGAGACAGCAGTGCGCGATCGACGAGTGAGGGAGCGTAGCGACCGAACGAATCGGCTGGGGAGGACGAGGTTGTGGTTGGGTGGGACTGAGCGAACCCGAAGGGTTCGCGAGGGTCGAAAGACGCCGTCAGGCGTCTTTCGGGAATGAAAGGGGCCGTCGTCTGTGCGAGCGAAGCGAGCACAGGCTCGAAAGAGCGTGCTCTTTCGGCGTGCTCGACCCGGTGAGGCGAGGTAAGCACCGTGGTTCGAAAGACGCCGTAGGCGTCTTTCGTCATCACGAAAGAGCGCTTCGCGCTCTTTCGAACGACAGCGAAGCGAGGAGCGCAGCGAGCCGCAACCGGTCGAGCGCGGCGGGGGCTTTCAGGGCGTTAGTAACCGCTGCTGTTCCAGAGAGAGCGTTGGGAAATTTCGAGGCGGTAACAACCGCTAGAAGAACTTCTTCAGGTCGTCCCGCTTCGCGTCCTCCAGATGTCCGCGGATCGCCTCCTCCATCGGTCCGATCGACCCGCGCTTGGCGGTGATCGGCGCGATCGTGTCCTGCCACTGCTTCCACGGCGGGTACAGCCCCAGCCGGTCGCAGATGTCGTTCAGGCGCTCGTCCTCGTCGTCGACCTTGTCCATCTTGTTGACCGCCACGACGGTCGGGACGCCGACGTCGCGCAGGAAGTGAAACATCTCGACGTCGTGGGGGATCTCGTCCTCGCCGGAGTGGCGGTCGATGATGTCCACGGCCGACTTCCCGTCGAGCACCAGCACGCCCGCGAGGATGTTGTCGGCGTACTCCTCGATGTAGCGGACGATGTCGGTCTTGATCTGCTCGCGGACGTCGTCGGGGACGCCGGACATGAACCCGAAGCCGGGCAGGTCGGTGATCATGAAGTCGTCGCCGGACCAGTCGTAGTGGTTGGGCGAGCGGGTCACCCCCGGCTTCCCGCCGGTCTCGAAGCTGTGGCCCGTCAGCTCCCGCATGATCGTCGACTTCCCGACGTTGGAGCGCCCGACCAGAATCACCTCGTCGGAGCAGTTCGGGCGGTTTTCGAACATACCGCGGCGTTGGCGCGCACCGCGGAAAAGGGTCGCGTTCGCGCCCGATCGAGCGGTGCTCGCCTCCGATCGCGCCGGAACCGAGCGATCTCGTCGAACGGAAAGTGCTATGAGGTGACACGAACACCGAGCCGTATGCGCCGCCGCGCCCTCCTCGCTGCAGCGACGACCGGCCTCGCCAGCACCGCTGGCTGCTTCGAAGCGCTCGACCTCAGACAGAGCGGCACCGTCGTCACAAAGCAAGTCTGGGGTCGCGTCGACCCCGAGCGCTCGGACGCCGAGGGCCCCGTCGCGACGTGGCTGCTCGACGACGGCGAACTGTCCGCGAGACTCCCCGAAGAGGACGCCCCGCTGCCGACCGAACTCCCGATCGAAATCGACGACGACGCCGCGACGTATCTCGACGAGAACCACGGTCCCTACGAGCTCACGGTCAACATCTGCGAATCGCCCGGCACGTCTGACGGAGACTGCTCCGGGCCGTCGATCGGTCGCGAGACGTTCAACGAGGTGCGACTCGGCGAGCGGGCGACGATCTCGACGCTCTGACCCACTCCTCGGTGCTCTAACTCGACGCGCTCGACCGCCCGACGCAGCTACGCGATCCCGACGTCGTAGCTCTGGTCGCGCGCGACCACGGTTTCGGGCTCGAACCGGATGAAACACCAGCGGTCGCTCCAGGGCGGCAGGAAGCGGTCGTCCCAGGTCTCTGGATCGGGGCCGAGATAGCGCTTCAGGAGTCGGTTCGTCCGGTCGAGATCGAACGGTTCTACGGAGGCCCGCCCGCGGAAGCCGACGTGGCGCACGACGCCCGAGCCCGGCAGGAACTCGACGACCGCCAGAGCGGCTTCCGGCGTCGCCTCGACGCGGCTGACGTAGGTCTTCTCGCGGTCGGCCATGATCCAGACGGTCTCGTCCTCCCAGAGATACCACAGCGGCGACACCCGGGGCAGGCCGTCGTCCACCGAGGCCAGAAAGCAAAACAGCGGCCGCTCCAGCAGGCGCTCGATCGGGACGTCCATCGTGTTCTCGACGACGCGCATGGCACCCGATTCGGGCGCTCGCCCGAAGAATCTACTGTCACTCCGCGGGGCCGCGACGCGGCGATAGCGGCGTCACGACGCCGCACCGCGACGCCGCCGCCCGGTTCGGACCCCGGATGTATTTGAGCGTCGGGTCCCTCCGGCCCAACGTGCGACTCGTCCAGCTGACGATTCCGGCCGGCAAGCGCGAGACGATTCTCGACGCGCTCGACGACGAGGAGGTCGACTACGTCGTCACCGACGAGACGAGCGGCCGGGAGTTCACGGGCGTCGTCTACTTCCCGCTACCGTCCAACGCCGTCGAGCCGGTGCTGGACAGGCTCCAGGAGGAGGGCGTCTCCGACGACGCGTACACGGTGGTCGTCGACGCCGAGACGGTCATCTCGCGGAAGTTCGACCGGCTGGAGGAGCGGTACGCAACCGACGACGTCGAGGAGGATCGGATCTCCCGGCAGGAGCTCCGCACGGAGGCCGACGAGATGACGCCGACGTTCTGGATCTACGTGACGATGACGCTGATCAGCGCCTTCGTCGCGACGGCGGGGCTGTTGCTGGACTCGCCGGCGGTCGTCGTCGGATCGATGGTGATCGCGCCGCTGATCGGCCCGGCGCTGGGCGCCAGCGTCGGGACGGTCGTCAACGACGAGGAGATGGTCCGCGAGGGGTTGGCCTACCAGGCGCTGGGGATCGGGCTTGCGATCGCCGGCTCGGCAGTGCTGGCGTGGCTCCTCAAGACCGCCAACCTGGTGCCGCCGGGGCTGACGCTGACCAGCGTCGGCGAGATCAACGAGCGACTCGCGCCGGACCTGCTCAGCCTGATCATCGCGCTGGGCGCCGGCGTCGCCGGCGTGTTGAGTCTCTCGACGGGCGTCTCGACCGCGCTGGTCGGCGTGATGATCGCCGCGGCGCTGATCCCGCCCGCCGCCGCGGCCGGCATCGCGCTCGCCTGGGGGCTGCCGCTGGCCGGGCTGGGATCGACCGTGCTCGTGCTGGTCAACATCACCTCCGTCAACCTCGCCGGGCTGGTGACGCTGTGGTACATGGGCTACCGGCCGGGCGAGTGGTTCGAGGAGGCGGCCGCCCAGCAGAAGCTGTTGCGCAACGCCGCGCTGTTCGGCGTCGCGATGGTCGTCCTCTCGAGCTTTCTGGTGGGCACTTCGGTCACCGCGTTCCAGACGGCGACGTTCGAGACCGAGGTCGAACAGGATCTCGGGGAACTGCTCGACGATCCCGCCCACGAGGAGTACCGGCTGCTCTCGGTGCAGGTCGAGATGACCGAGAACTTCCCGTTCCGTCACCAGGATCGGGTTATCGTCACCGTCGGACGGACTGGCGAAGCCGCCTCGCAGTCGGCGGTGACGGACGAGATCTACGCTGTCGTCGACGGACACTCCGAGCGCGAGGTGTCCGTGCAGGTTCGGTACGTCGACATCGACCAGCGCGGCGGCGAGTTCGAGCCCGAGCCGCGAGTCGACCGGCCCGCGGTCGGCGTCCCCGCGTGAGGCGACCGATACGCAGCTTTCGGACTACCGCTCGAACGGCAGCTCCCGCTCCCAGTCGATCGCCTCGACCGCGGCGTCGACGACCGCATCGACGTTCTCGCCCGTCTCGACGCTCATGTAGTGGTCGGCCTCCACGTCGGTCGAGAGGTCGGACTTGTTACACACCGTGATCACGGGCGCGTCGCCGAACTGCTCGGCGATGGCGTCGCGCAGTTCGAGCTGGACGTCGACCGGGTAGCCGCAGTTCATGCTGGCGTCGACCAGCACGAGCACGCAGTCCGCGAGATGTTCCAGCGCCGAGACCGCTTGCGACTCGATCTCGTTTCGCTCCTCCGGCGGCCGATCGAGCAGCCCCGGCGTGTCGACGATCTGGTAGCGCACGCGGTCGCGCTCGAAGTGCCCCACCCCGATCCCCTTCGTCGTGAAGGGGTACTCGGCGGTCTCGTTGCGCGCCCGCGTGACGCCGTTGACGAAGCTGGACTTGCCGACGTTCGGGTAGCCCGCGACGACGATCGCCGGCTCGTCGGGGTTGATCTCGGGCAGGTCCCGCAGGTCGTTGCGCGCCTCGTTGATCAACAGCAGGTTCTCGGAGACGTCCTCGACGACGTCGGCCATCCGGGCGAACGCCTGCTTGCGGTGCTTGCGCGCGAGGTCCTCGTCGGCCTTGCGCATCTTCCCCATGGCGTCCTCGCCGATCTGGCGGGTCTGGCGGCTCGCCCACGTGACCTCGGAGAGGCTCTGGCGCAGCGCGTCGACCCCGCCGGCGTCGACGCCGTAGTCGCTGGCGTCGACGATGGCGTCGGCCAGTTCGCGGTAGAACGGGTCCACGTCGTCGAAGTCCGGCCAGGACGTGACGACGTTCTGGAGGTTGTCCGAGAGGATGTTCGTCGCCGTCTGTGTCATCGACTCCTGGGCCTCCCGGCCCTGCTTCGACCGGCCCGAGCGCGCCGCCCGCGAGAACGCCTTGTCGATCAGCTCCTCCGACGTGGGCGTCGTCGGAAGATCCTCGAAAATCATAGCGACGTCTAGCGGCGCTGGCTATAAAAGGGCGTCTTTCGGCGCTCGCGCGGCCCCGCGGGGAGGTCTCGGCTGCGGCCGACCGGCGAGCGCTCGCGCCACACCCGGTGTTTTTCCGTAATTCCGTGGACGCTACTACCCGTGGACGAGGGAGTGTTAGCCGGACGCGTCCGTTCTTGCCGCATCGCTACGCCGAGCGCCGTAGTGGTATCGGTACCGGGCAGCGATCGGGCCTGCTCTCGACCCGGAACGCCGCCATGAACGTCGCGCTGTTCGCCCTCGGCGTCGCGGTGATCCTCGCGGCCACGGTCGACCTCCTCTGGACGGCGCTGTGGGTCGACGGCGGCGCCGGGCCGATCTCGGCTCGGCTGTCGACGGCGACGTGGCGCGGCCTCAAGGCGGTCGGCAGCGGTCGCCGCCGGCTCCTGAGTCTCGCCGGGCCGCTCATCCTCGTCGTCACGCTGTTCGCGTGGATCGGGCTCCTCTGGGCCGGCTGGACGGTCCTCTTCGGCGCCAGCGAGACGGCGCTGCTCAGCACGCGACACGGAGGGTTTCCCAACTGGGTCGGGCGCGGCTACTACGTCGCGTACACGATGTTCACCGACGGAAACGGCGATTACACGCCCCACGGCGAGCTCTGGCAGATCGCTTCGGGGTTGACGACGGCCAGCGGAATGCTGTTCGCGACGCTGTCGGTCTCCTATATCCTCTCGGTGCTGGGCGCCGTCGCCGACAAGCGGTCGTTCGCCAGCAGCGTCCACGGGCTGGGAGAGCGCAGCGAAGCCTTCGTCCGGTCGGGCTGGAACGGCGATGACCTGGCCCAGCTCGACCTGCCGCTCAACGAACTCGCGTCCGACATCGGCCGCCTCGCCGAGCAGCACAAGTCCTACCCGATTCTCCACTACTACCACAGCGAGGGCGGGACCGACGCGTCGACGGTGGCCGTCGCCGTCTTCGACGACGCGCTGACGCTGCTGCGCTTCGGCGTCCCGGAGGAGCGGCGTCCGAACGAGGCCCTCGTCAAGGGCGCCCGGTCGAGCACGAGCGACTACCTCCAGACGCTCGACGAGGCCTTTATCGAGCCCGTCGATCGGACGCCGCGGCCGCCCGATCTCGATCGCCTCCGCGCCGCCGGCGTCCCGACGATGTCCGACGAGGAGTTCGCGGACGCGCTCGACGACGTCGACGAGCGCCGCCGCCGACTCCTCGCGCTGGTCGAAGCCGACGCCTGGTACTGGCCGCCGCTGGACGCCGACTGAGCGGCGCGGGCCAACGGTTTTTGCCCGGTTCGACCTTGCTACACCCATGGGTTCGTCAGCGGGCGATGGGTCGGGGGCGTCGTCCGAGGACTTCTTCGGCATACGGCGCAAGTCCCGCAGTCGGATCGTCCAGTGGGTGCTGGTCGACGGGGATCGACTCGTCGTCGCGGCCTGCGGCGCGGTGCTCGTCTGCGGACTGCTGCTCGGGCTGCACGCCGCCGACGCGATCGCGTTCGCGAACGCCAACTCGGTGACGCGGATGGCCAGCGGGATGATCGCCGGGACGTTCTCGCTGGTCACGCTGGTCGTCTCGGTCAACCAGCTGATCCTCTCTCAGGAGTTCTCGCCGGCGGGCGAGTTCCGCGACCGGTTCGGCGGCGTCCAGACGTTCCGGCGGGACGTCGCGGACGCGACCGGAGTGCCCGCGACGCCGGCGGAGCCGACGCGCATGCTCGAACTGCTCGTCGCGGCGATCCGGGACAGCGCAGACGAGCTCGCCGACGCCGTCGACGACCACGAGAACGAGGAGTACCGGGAGCTGGTCGGTCGCTACGCCGACAACGTCACGGACGAGGCCGATCGGGTGGCCGACCGTCTCGATCGGGCCGACGTGTCCGCGTACGACGTGCTTTCCGCGGCCGTCGAGTACGAGGAGAGCGTGCAGCTCTACGGCGCCAGACACCTCCACAACGACGCCGACGAGCTGTCAGAGCGCGAGTCCGCGGCGTTCGACGACCTGATCGAGGCGTTCGAGCTGTTCGGCACCGCCCAGGCCCACTTCAAGACGATCTACCTCCAGCGCGAGCTCACCAGGTTCTCCCAGCTGACGATCTACGTCGGCGTCCCGTCGATCCTGGCCGCCTCGCTCATCCCCCTCGTCTACGGCGACCTCGGCGGGATGGCGATCGACGTCACGTTCCTGCCGTACGTGACCGCGCTGCTGGCGACGATCGTCCTCGCCCCGGTGTGTCTGCTCGCCGCGTACATCCTCCGGACGGCGACGCTGACCCGCCGGACCGCCGAGATCGGGCCGATGGTCCCCCAGAAGGACCCGGACGAAGGACCGTTCGAGGTCAGTTACGGCCGCGAGCGGAACGTCGACGACTGACCAGCCTCAGCTCGACCGATCGTCGCCGCGGCGCTCGCCGTTCGCCGCGTCTTCGGCGGTCTCGTCGTCCGGCTCGGTTGCCGTCTCGTCCTCGGGCGGCGTCTCGTCTTCGCCCACCGTTTCCGTCTCGCCGCCGGTGTCGGCTGACTGGGCGTCGGCGTCCGACCGTCCGGGGACGCCGTCCGCATCCCCGCGCTCGGCGATAGCGCCGGCGTTCGATCTCTCGCCGTCGACGTCGGGCGGAGCGTGTCCCGTGTGTCCTCGGGCGAAGCAATCGAGCGCGAGCTTCGCGCCGCCGAGGACGACGGGCCCGATGAACAGCCCGACCGCGCCGAACACGACGAGCCCGCCGAAGATGCCGACGACGACGCTCGCCGAGTTGAACGCGCTCGTCCGGCCGATCAGCGCCGGCCGCAGGTACGAGTCCGAGAGCGAGACGACGAGCCCGTAGATGGCGAGCAACGCACCGCCGGTCGTCTGACCGATAGCGACGAGATACGCCGCGGCCGGGATCCAGACGCCGAACGCGCCGACCAGCGGCAGCAGCGTCAGGACGAACGTGGCGACGGTGAGAAAGACGACCGCGGGGACGCCCGCGATCGCCAGCCCGACGCCGAGCATCACCGCCTGGATCGCGGCGACGGCGACGTTGCCGACGACGGAGGCCCACATGAGCTGATCCAGTCCCGCGCGGAGCTCGTCGAGGATCTCGTCGTCGATCGGCAGCACCCACTGGACCCACGCCACGAGCCCCTCGCCGTCGCGAAGCAGGGCGAAGAGAACGAACAGCGTGACGGTCAGCCCGATAAAGAGGCCCGGAAGGCTCCCGACGAGGCCGAGCGCCCCCATCGTCACCTGCCGGAGCGCCGACGCGATCCGGCCCTGATTGGACTCGTACAGCTCGCCGAGGTCGACCGCGTACCCGAGCGATTCGATCGTCGCCTCGATCGTCGTGACGTCGAACCCGCCCCGCCTGATGGCGTCGACGAGCTCGATCGACTGCTCGACGGCGATCCCGAGCACGTAGACGAGCGGGAGCAACACGACCAGCAGCGTGGCGATCACGACCGCGATCGCGGCGAACGTCGGCCGGACGTACCGTTCGAGGCGCCGCTGGACGGGCAGCAGGATGTACGCCAGCACGACGCCGAACAGCACGAACTGGAGATACGGCAGCAACACGAGCAGCGCGAGGAGGCTGCTCAACAGCGCGAACGCGGTCAGTCCGGGCTGCTCGACGATCCAGTCCGGCGGCTCGGGTGTGGCTGACATACACGGTGATGCAAGCGGCCGATACATTAGTCCGGTGAAACGACGCACCGCTCCGACCGGCCGAGCTCCGAACACGGTTTTCAGCCTCGGCGACGTAGGGACTCGCATGACAAACTGGCGCGCGGCGGTCGTCGGCTTCCTCGTGATCACCGTCCTGGGCGCGGTCGGCGTCGTGGTGCCCGGCCTCGGACAGCTCGCGGCGGGCCTGATCGGCGGGTTCGTCGCCGGCTACATGGCCGGCGGCAGCCTCGGCTCCGGCGCCTGGCACGGCCTGCTGGCGGGCAGCCTCGGCGGCATCGCCGCCGCCGCGATCCTGTGGCTCGGACTGACGGTGATCGGCTTCGTCGGCGGGCCGGTCGGCGCCGCGCTCGGCTCGCTGGGCGGGCTGGTGCTCGCGGTGAGTATCGTCGCGTTCTCGATGATCGTCGCCCTCGAGAGCGCGGTCGCGGGGGCGATCGGCGCGGCCGTCGCCGGGGACGAAGAGCCGCGCCGGCGGACCGCGGCGCGGTGACTGTGCGGGGCGCTTGTCAGCTTCTGTTCCGGCGGAATCGAGCTTGTAGAGCCGCTCCCCGCCTGTAAGAGCCGCTCACCGCCTGTAGGCTCACGTTCAGGTGATGTTCGTCTCGCTCCGCTCGACTCACCCCCGAACGACTCGCTCCGCTCGTCGTTCGACGTTCGCGATCACTCCCCGATCACTCCGCGATCGCTCACCGCCGCTCGGCCAGCTCGGCGCGCAGATCCGCCAGGTCCATGTCCTTCATCGCCAGCAGCACGAGCAGGTGGTAGACGATGTCGGCGCTCTCGTGGGCCAGCTCCTCGCGGTCGTCGTCCTTCGCGGCCAGCACGAGTTCGGTCGTCTCCTCGCCGAGCTTCTCCAGCACGGCGTTCTCGCCCTTCTCGTGGTCGAACAGCGACGCCGTGTAGGAGTCCTCCGGCAGGTTCTCCTTTCGGTCCTCGATGACGGCGAATAGCTCGTCGAGTACGTCAGCACCCGATTCGTCCGCGACGTCCTCCTCGGTCTCGTCGGTCATGTCCGGCAGGTGGGGACCGCTGATATAAAAGCTACCGCGACGCGGCTGTCAGGCCAGCTCCGCAACGTCCTGGATCTCGTCCAAGTCGTCGAACTCGGCGGCGGGCTGGGCGCCGGCGTCGAACACCGACCGCTCGACCTCGACGTCGGCGTTCGTCCGGGCGGCCAGCGCCAGCGAGTCGCTCGGGCGGGCGTCGATCACGGCCTCGCCGCGGGGCGTGTCGACGTGCAGGTCGGCGATGTACGTGCCGTCCTCGACGTCGTCGACGACGATCCGGGTGACCCGACCGCCCAGCTCCTCGACGACGTCGAGCAGGAGATCGTGGGTCAGCGGCCGGCCGATGTCCTCGGCGTCCACGCCGCGGGCGATGCTCGCGGCCTCCTCGAACCCGATGAAGATCGGCAGGACGTCGCTCTCCCCTTCGACCGCGAGGACGACGACGGCGACCGGGCCCTGCTCGGTGCCGGCGACCCGGACGGCGTCGATGGTCGCGTTCATACCTACCGCGAGGGCCCCCAGGGAGAAAAGTGCACGCTCTCGCCCGGTCCGCGGCGTTGCGGGACGGACGGCGTCGCGGCGTCCTACCGCGTCGCCGCCGCGGGCGCCTCGAACAGCGCGAGCCGGTGGAGCCGCTCGTCGGCGACCAGTTCGGGGTGGAAGGAGAGCCCGACCACCGGCCCCTGGCGCACCGCGACCGGTCGGTCCTCGACCGTCGCCAGCACCTCGACGTCCTCGCCGACCTCGGCGATCGCGGGCGCGCGGATGAACACTGCGGGGAACGGTTCGTCGAGCCCCTCGACGGACAGGGGCGCCTCGAAGCTGTCCTTCTGGCGGCCGAAGGCGTTGCGCTCGACGGCGGCGTCGAGGGCGTCCAGCGTCGCCACGCGGTCGTCCCGCGCGTCGGCCGACGCGACGATCAGCCCCGCGCAGGTCGCCAGCACGGGCTTGCCCGCCGCGACGTGGTCGCGGATCTCCTCGTCGATTCCCTCCTGGGCCAGCAGCCGGGAGATCGTCGTCGACTCGCCGCCGGGCAGCGCCAGGACGTCGCAGTCGGGGACGATCCCCGCCTCGCGGATCTCGCGGACCTCGACCGACTCGCCGGCGGCCGCGGCCGCGCGCTCGATCGCCGCCGCGTGTTCGCTGACGTCGCCCTGAACGGCGACGACGCCTGCAGTGCGTGTCATCTACCCGCCGTAGGGATCGGTCGCGCAAAAACCCCGCGCCATCGCGTGGCGGGGCCGCTACCGCCGGGATGCTCGGCGGCGCCGCTGGTCGGTCGAGCGCGCGAAAGAAGACACTCGGTGAGTGGGTTCCGGTGTTCAGACCGTGATGCCGTAGACGGCGACCGACACCGCCTGGACCGCGATGCCCAGCAGGATCGCGAAGACGAAAACCGACTTGGGATCCATCTTGATCGCGTTTCGATCCTCCGCGTCGAAGTACCGGACCAGTCCCGCACTCGACATCAGGCCGCCGGAGTTTTGGCCGCTGCTCATGTTCGGTCCTCCGGCATCCGGGGCACTAAACCTTTCGACCGGGCCGGTCGCCGTGCGGGCTCCCGTAGCAACCGTCGCAGCGGGTGCCCGCGAAGCGCTCGGTATCGGGTTCTCGGGCCCGCGGACGGGGCGGGCTGGCGGTTTCGCGCGCGGTGTACCAAAGTGGGAAACCCTTATGCGCGACCGACGGGAATAGCATTTGATAGCAGCATGACTGTAACGCTGAAGGACTTCTACGCAGACTGGTGCGGGCCGTGCAAGACGCAGGACCCGATCCTCGAGGAGATCGAGGACGACCGCGGGGACAGCTTCGAGATCGAGAAGATCAACGTCGACGAGGAGCAGGACGTCGCCAACGAGTACCAGGTGCGCTCGCTGCCGACGCTGATCGTCGAGAACGACGACGGCATCGTCGAGCGGTTCGTCGGCGTCACGCAGCGCGACGACATCGAGAGCGCGCTCGACCAGGCCGGCGCCTAGAGCGGACGACGAAACGACGATTTTCTCCGGTCTCCGCGCCGTCAGCGGCGGCGCCGCGCTGCGGGTGGCGGTGCCGTGCCGTCCGCGGTCGAGCTGTGCCGTCAACGAAGCGATCGTCGCCGAACCGCCTAGCTGAACTTGACGCCGACGTCGTGCATCCCGTCGTTGTAGCGGGCGATGTTGATCACGAGCGGCGTCACGCTCTCGACCTCGGCGGCGTTCTCGATCGGCCCGGCGTCTAACGCTCGGAGCCCGTCGATCCCCTCCGCGAGCGCGGCGACCGTCTCTTTGGCGTCGGCGTCGTCGCCGACGACCAGCGTGTCGACGTCGAACTGGACGTCCAGGTTGGCGAGCCGGTCGGCCGAGAGGTTGTGGAACGCGCCGACGACGGGCACGTCCTCGGGCGCCGCCTCGGCGGCGACCGCGGTGACGCTGCCCGCGCCGGGCTTGTGGTAGTGGAGCCCGCTCTCGTCGCTTTTCATGCCGACCGCGGGCGAGACGAGCGTCGTCTCGTCGTCGAGCCGGTCGGCGATCGACTCGACGGTGTCCGAGACGTGGTACGGCGGTACGGCCAGCACGACGACGTTCGCGCGGTCGGCCGCCATCGCGTTCTCGAACCCGTTGATCGATCGGTCGACGCCGCGGCTGTCGAGTTCGGTTTCGTACTCCTCGGCCTTCGTCCGGGCCTTCTCGGGGTCCCGGGAGCCGATGATGACCTCGTGGTTGGTGTCGTAGGCCCACCGCAGCGCGAGCCCCTGGCCGATGTCGCCGGTGCCGCCGAGTAGCGCGATTCGCATACTCGTGAGTTGGCCGAGCGCACAAAAAGGGTTGTGTGACCGGCAACGTCGGGGCCGCGCCGACGTCCCGATCCGGCGGCGGGGCTGTGCTGATGGCCCGCCCAACCGTCCTACTCCGGCACCTCGACCCAGGACGCCCGATCGAGATACCACAGCTGGACGCCGACGGCGGCTGCAGGCGCCGCTGCGAAGGCCCACTGCGGGACTGCGTCGGGAGCGAGGACGTAGGCCGCTGTCAGGGCGACGACCGTGGTGCCGGCCCGAAGGAGAAACTGGCCGCCCTGGCCCAGCTCGATCGGCGTCCCGTCGGGGCGCTCAAACCGGACGAACGCGAGCCACCAGCAGATCGGCGCGGCGGCGAGCTGGATCCCCGCGGCGGCGTACTCCCAGTGGGCGACGCCGAGGATGCGGGCGGCGAGCACGCCCAGCGGCACCGACGCGACCACCGCGACGCAGAGCGCGGCGACGAATCGGCGATCGCGGGGATCCTGTATCATGAGTCGGCGTACTCGGGGTCGCCCCCGGGGAGCCGTTCGGCGACCCACGCGAACGCCCGCGTCGACAGCGGTGCGACGACGACAACGACCGCGATAAATCGAAGCCAGCCCGGAACGGCGTCGGGAACCAGTCTGCTCGCCGCGTACAGCCCCGCGGCACCGACCGCACCGAACAATATCGCGTTCCCCAGATCGGAGAGGTCCATCGGCGCGACGTCGTAGCGCTCGAAGCCGCTGTAGGTCAGCTTCCACGCTACGGGCATCAGCACGATCCAGACGCCAACCGCGACGAGCTCCCAGCGCTCGACGCCCGCGTGCTCCTGCCCGAGGGCGGCGACGAGGACGGCGACCATCGCAGCGAAGCCAAGCGTCGCGACGAACTGGCGGTCGCGCGGATCGAGCATAGCTCGGCTTACGTTTCCGGTCGACAAAATTGTTGTTACTCCAACCAGTCGGGGAGCGCGTTGACCGACGCCAGCACAGCGGCGGCGCCGGCATCCTCGTACTTTCGCCGGCCGTCTTCACCTGTGAGCCCGCCGGTCAGGACGCCGACGCCGCGGTACTCGCGGTCGGGATCGGCCTCGGTGGCGTTGACCGCGGTCCGCACGTCATCCAGCGTGTCGCCGACGAACACGACCGACCGGGCGTCGAACCGCTCGGCCAGCGTCGTCAGCGCCTTCGGGTGGGGCTTGCCCTCCTCCCAGTCGTCCATCGTGAAGCGGTGCTCGTCCGGGATGTCGAGGCCCGCCCGTTCGAGGGCGATGTCGGCCTCCGCCGCGGGGCGGCCGGTGACGACGCCGACGTCGTACCGCTCGACGAGCTCTCGGCGGGTTTCGTCGTCGAGCAACACCGGCTCGTCGTGGATGTACCCTCGCGTCTCGGAGTCGGGCTCCCGGCCTTCGAGCTCGCGGTACAGATCGCTCCCGAGGTAGAGCTGCTGGAACACGTCGCGCAGGCGCTCGGGGTCCCAGCGCTGCTCGACGAGCGCCCAGGCGTCGGCGTCGAGCGCCTCGCGGACCTCGGCTTCCGCGGCGTCGAGGCCGCCGCCGCGCTCGGCGATCGCGTCGGTGAACGCCGCGAGGTCGGCGTCGTAGCCCTCGCGGTCGGCCAGCACGTACAGCGCCGCGGCGTACGTGAGCTCCCAGTCGTTGTTGAATCCGCCGGCGTCCTTGAACTGCTGGATCCCGGTCCTGGGGATCGCCTCGCCGTACACCGCCTCGACCGACTCCACGATCGCGCGGCGGTACGAGTCCGCGACGTCGACCAGCACGCCGTCGATGTCGAGGACGACCGCGTCCGCGTCAGGACCGCTGTTCGGGTCGTCGTTCATGTCGGGCGGGACGCGCGGCGGGGGTAAGGACGTGTCGGGTTCGATCAGAGAGAGTTCGTCTCGATCGCTCGTTTTCTCGTGGGTTCTCTGGATCCGGAGTACCGGACAGGGTCGATACTGTCCTGAGAATTCCCGCCGCGCTCTCTGGAACAGTAGCAGTTACTCACGACGCTCTGAAAGCCCCCGCCACGCTCGACCGGTTACGGCTCGCTGTGCTCCTCGCTCCCGTCGGTCGCTGCGGTGCTTGCGTCGTGGTCCGAGAGACGCCAAAGGCGTCTCTCGTCATCACGAAAGGCGGCGCTCCGCGCCGCCTTTCGAACGACCTCACCGGATCGGGCGCGGCGGCCCCTTTCATTCCCACCCAACCGCAGCCTCATCCTCCCCAGCCTCGGCGCCTCCGGCGCCGTCCCTCGCGCGACGCTGTCTCGTCACAAGGACTCGACAGCGCGCGCCACCGCAACCGCGCGGCCCGGCGCGACCCCGTGTCGCGCCGCCGGAAGAGCTTCGCTCTTCCGAGCCTGCACTCGCTTTGCTCGTGCGGACGACGGGGGAGGGCCGGGGCGCGCGTGGTCGCCCCTAGGCGACCCGCGCACTGCTGTTCCTGGCGTCCTGCCGAGCGCAGCGAGGTAGGGCTCGGAAGACGAGCGTAGCGAGTCTTCCGGCGGACTGAAAGGGCGAGGCTCGGTCGCGGCGTCTGCGGTGGCACTATCCGAGCGAAACGAGGAGATCTTCCGCAGACGCCGCGACCGGGCCGAGGGCTTTCGATGTGTTCCCGTTGGTCTGAACTGCCGTCACTGCTAGGGGCGGGCCGAGGGCTTTCGAGGTGTTTCCGTCCGTCCCAGTTCCACCAGTTCCTAGAAGCAATCCCGTCCCGACCACGCCCAAACCAGAACCTCGAACCGAGTGAACCAATCGCCCGCAGGCCCTCGAAACGGATGCCGCCACGGCGGGATATTTATGCTCGGCGCGATAGTATACGGTCGCATGCTCGTTGACATCGTGCCGGTGGGGGACCTGCCCGCGGAGGTCAAGCGGAAGGCGTCCGCCGGCCTCCGGACGGTGTACGACTGCGAGGTCACCGTCCACGAGTCACAGCCGATCCCCAGCGGCGCGTTCGACGCCAATCGGAACCAGTACCGCGCCGAGGACTTCATCGAGCTGGCCAGCCGCGTCGGGTCGGGCGAGAAGAACATCGCCGTCACGGCCAAGGACCTGTTCTACCGCAAGCGCAACTACGTGTTCGGGCTCGCCTACCTCGACGGCAACGGCAGCGTCGTCTCGACGTACCGCCTCCAAACTTCGAGCGACGGCGGGTTCTCCGAGCGCGACGCCGACGAGATCTTCGGCGACCGCGTGCGCAAGGAGATCGTCCACGAGATCGGCCACACCCTCGGGCTGGAGCACTGCGACAACAACCGCTGCGTGATGAACTTCTCGCCGACCGTGCGCGAGGTCGACGTCAAAGAGGAGACCCTCTGTGGCAGCTGCCAGCGGCAAGTCCTCTAGGATTCTTCGACGGCGTCGGCCATCCGCGCCGAGTAATCCCAGCTGAACGCCCGCCGGGGCTCGATCGCGATTCGAACCTCTTCCCGATCCTCGTCGAGCAATCGATTCGCCAGCGACGAGTCCGTCCCGCCGAGATACCGCTCCAGGAGCGTCGTCAGGAGCTCCTTGCCGCCGTCGTCTTCGACCCGCGCGACGCCGTTGCCCCGCACGCCCCGGTAGGGCGGCTCGTTCGTCGACACCTCGAAGGTGATCTCGTCGTCGGCCCGCAGGTACTCGACGACGTCAGCGTCGGCGGCGGTCGCACACCACAGCCGGCCGTCGCGGTACTCGTACCACAGCGAGAGCATCCAGAGCCGGTCGGCGGGCGTGCGACACGACAGTCGGACCGGCACGGTCGTCTCGCGCAGGAACGATGCGACGCCGTCGCGCGACCAGGCGCCGGTGCAGTCGAACTCGTTGCGCTGGGACACAGTGATTCGCTCCACGGACGCCAGGATCTTGTAGCTTCGCGGCGGCGAGGCGGCGACTGTTCCTGATACCGCCGATCGGCATCACTCTGCGCCGTCTGCCGGCGGGACGTCGGCGTCGGGCGCGTCGTCGGGGGCGCCGCCGGGTTCGCCGTCGTCCGTCGGGTCTCCGGTCCGATCGTCGTCGATCACCGCCTCCTTCCAGGTGCCCCGTGCGAACCAGGCCAGCGCGAGCACGGCGCCGCCGACGTGTTCGAGCGTCGAACCGACCCAGAGCCCGGTCACGCCGAACTCGAAGGTGAAGGTCAGCAGGTAGGTACCGCAGACGCTGACGACCCACAGCTTGAACATCGAGATCGCCATCGCGGTACGGGTGTTGCCGGCGCCCCGGAACGCACCCAGCAGCACCTCCGAGACGGCGATGAACACGAATCCGATCGTGCTGATCCGGAGGTACGCGACGCCGTGGCCGATCGCCGCGGCGGCGTACTCGTCCTCGACGGCGATGAACAGCTCGACGATCGGACGAGCGAACGCCGCCGCCAGCGCGGCGGCGACGACCATCACGCCGGCGCAGAGCCCGACCGCCAGCCACGCCGCCCGTTCGGCCCGACCGGTCTTCTCGGCGCCGAGGTTCTGGCCGACGATCGAGTTTGTCGCCTGGCCCAGCCCCATCGCCGGCAGGAAGACGAGCGACACCAGCCGGTTTCCCAGCCCGTAGGCCGCGACCACCGGCGGGGCGAACGAAACCGTCATCGCCGCCATCGCGATCAGCGCCATGGCGTTGGTCGACTGTTCGATCGACGCCGGCACGCCGAGGTCGACGATCTTCCGGACGGTGTCGAGCCGCGGGCGGATGTCGGGCAGCGAGACCGCCGGTCCGCGCGCGGTTCCGAAGAGGATCCACAGCCCCAGCAGCGTCGCGACGGCGCGCGAGGCGATCGTCGCGGCCGCCGCGCCGGCGACGCCCAGATCGGGCGCGATCCACCACCCGAAGATGAGGAACGGGTCGAGGACGACGTTCAGGAGCACGCTGACGGCCATCACGTACATTGGCGCGCGCGTGTCGCCGTACCCCCGCATGATCGCGGTGAACGCGTAGAAGCCGATGAAAAACGGCATCCCGGCGAACAGCACTTCGAGGTACTCGACGGCCATCGGGACGACCGTCGCCGCGGTCTCTTGCTGGCTCGGGAACAGCCCCAGCAGCCGCTCGGTCGACGCGACGCCGACGGCCCCGATCAGGACGCCCACCCCGATCACGAAGCTCATCGTCTGGCCGGCGACCGACCCGGCCGAGCGGTCGCTGTCGGCGCCCGTGTACTGGGCGACGAGGATGCTCCCGCCCGTCGTGAACCCGCCGGCAAAGGAGACCAACAGCAGACTCACGGGGAACGCGAGGCTCATCGCGCCGACCGCGGCCGCCGAGTACCGCCCCAGCCACAGCGTGTCCGCGACGTTGTACGTGACCTGCAGCAGCTGGATCACGATGATCGGCCAGGCCAGCCGGACCATCGGGCCCACCAGGCTGCCGTCGGTCAGTGAGTCTTCGACCGTCTCTGCCACTGACACTACTATTCCCGTCGCCTGTAATGAAAGAATCGGAACGTCGCATCGACGGCGTCCCGCACCGACTGCGGCCGTCCGGACGCCGATACCCGGCGGCTTTAGGACGGCGGACCGCGACCTGGCAACCGTGACCCCGCTCCGACTCCTCACGTACAACGTCCGCTACGATACGCCGGAGGACGGCGACCGTGCCTGGGCGCACCGCCGGGACGCCCTCGCCGACGTGGTGCGATCGTACGACCCCGACGTCGTCGGGTTTCAGGAGCCCCTGGCCCACCAGGTCGCGGACCTTCGCGAGCGCCTGCCCGACCACCGGATCGTCGGGCGGGGCCGAGCGGCCGCGCCCGACGAAGGCGAGCACGTCCCGATCGGGTTCCGGTCAGGCCGCTTCGCCCTCGCGGATCGGGAGACGTTCTGGCTCTCGGAGACGCCCGACGAGCCCGGCAGCGTCGGCTGGGACGCCGACCTCCCGCGGATCGCCACGTGCGTTAGACTGCGCGACGAGCCCGCGGACACGGCGCTCGTCCACTGCAACGTCCACCTCGACCACCGGGGCGAACGCGCTCGTCTGGAGAGCGCGACCCTGCTTCGGCGTCGCCTCGAATCGTTCGCCGACGGCGACCCGGTGATCCTGTCGGGCGATTTCAACTGCGAGGCCGACGCCCCGCCGATCCGCCGGCTCGTCGACGCCGACGCCCCCGGCCTCCGGTTCCGCGACGCTCGCACCGTCGCGTCGAAACCGATCGAAGGCCCCGGAACGACCAGAAACGACTACGACTCGCTGCTCGCGGGCATGGAGATCGACCACGTTCTCGTCACCCCCGGCGTCGGCGTCGAGCGCGTCGCGACCTGCGCCGACCGCGACGAGGACGGCCGGTTCCCGTCGGACCACCTGCCGGTCCTCGCGGAGCTGACGCCGCCCGAGTGACCGCTGTCCGCGAAACTCCCGACATCTCGCGCTACCAGTCCTTGCAGTCCGCGCAGACGAACGTCCCGTCGTCCCGCCAGCGCCGCCGCGTCGGCTCGCCGCAGTCGGCGCAGGCGACACCGTCGTCGCTCCACTCGTAGGTGACGGTTGTGGCGGCGTCGACGCCGTCGGTCGCCGCCGGTTCTCCGCTCGGCCGACTGTCGGCGTCCTGCTCGTCGTCGCTGGATGCCGGTTCGCCGTCGGCGTCGCTGTCCCCCTGGAAAAAGTCGGTCAGCGAGCTGTCGTCGGGCACGCTCTCGGGGTTGGGCGTACACCTACAAGTCCGTTTCGCGACCGCTCACGCGGAGACCGCGTACGTCTCGCCGTCGTGTTCGACCAGATCGCGGCTCTGGAGGGTGTCGAGGATGCTAAACAGCGTTATCTTCTTCAGGTCGAGCGTCTCCTGCAGGTCCGCCAGGCCGGCGTCGTCCGCGACCGACAGGTAGAGATACACCAGCTTCGCGCGCGGCGAATCGAGTTCCTCGGGAAGCGCGTCGACGGTCGACTCCGAACGGGGTTGCTGCGCGTTCATCCGTACGTCTAGGTTCGACGATATCGTATAAGAAACTATGTTGAACTGGCTCGATATTCATAAGTTTCGCAGTGTGTGGTAAAATGCATCGGGGAGTGGTACCACGGCAAAAACCGCCACACGTCGGCGTCGGACGACGACGCAACCCTGCCGAAAGACAATCCGCCATCCAGTAAATCCTCTTCGATCTCCGGCCACTCTCGGTTCGTTTCTTCGACCGACCGGAACGGTGCAGTTCGGATTCTACGGGGCGGCGAGCAGCGACCGGACGAACTCGTGGTACCCTTCGGGGAGCTCCGAGCGGATCGCGGCCGGATCGGTCTCACCGCCGACGTTGACCGCGTACGTTCGCCCCGCGACGTCGCCGTAGGTGCCGTGGAAGTCGTAGACGAACCCGCAGACGGAGACGTCGTCGGACAGGGAGTCGTGATCGACCAGGAACTGGACCTGCCGCTCGACGTTGTACTCGACGAGCTGGTCGATCACCGCGGCGGACTCGGCGTCCGCGTCGACCCGGTCGCTCGCGAGGCCGTCCTCCACGATCGGCACCAGCTCCTCGACGCGCTTGCGGACGCCCGGCTGATCGACCGCCTCGTCCTCGGTGAGCCACCGGTAGGCCGCCGTCACGGCGCCACACCGCGTGTGCCCGACGACGGCGACGGCGCGCGTGCCGGTGTAGTGGACCGGGAACATCAGGTTGCCGTCGATGACGGCCTCGCCCTCGTACTCGTCGGCGACCTGATTTCCGATGTTGCTCGACGTGAACAGGTACCCCGGCTCGTCCACGGCGAACATTCCGCCCTGGGGAACTCTGGAGTCCGAACAGCTCACCGAGACGACGGTCGGCTCCTGTCTCGTCTGGACGGCGTCGAAGTAGCCGGCCGGGAGCGCGTCGGTGTGATCGCGGTTGCGATCCAACAGCTCCCGGACGATGGGCGTCGCCATGTCTAGTTATACCGCACGAGCGGCATAAATCACCCGCGTCGACCGACTTCCGGGCACTGCCCCCCACGCATTTCCGCGGTCTCGTGGTAGCTCACACGCGATGGCGACACTCGATCCGCGTTCCGAGCGCACCGACGCCGACGCGACGTCCGAACGGTCGACGACGGTGACCGACGACGTCCTGCGGGGCGCGATCGGCGGGGCGTTCGCGACGGTCGTACTGACGGCCTACCGGCTGCCGATCGCCCGCTCGCTCCCGCCGACCGCGGCGTTCTGGGAGCAGTACGTCGGCGGCGAGGACGCCGCGCACTACCCTGGGGTCGGGCTGGCGTTGCACCTCCTGTACGGCGCCGGCGGCGGCGCCGTCTTCGGCGCAATCTACCGCATCTTCGGCGTCGCGGAGCTCCCCGAGCACGGCCGGGAGACCGCGGGGATGGTTCTCGCGACGGCCTACGGCCTCGCGCTGTCGGCGTTCGGTAGCCGGATCGTCCTCGGCCGACTACTAGGGATGGATCTCGACAGCGACGAGTCGCTCGTCTTCCACGTCGGCCACCTCGTATACGCGCTCGCGCTCGGCACCTGGCTCGGCTCCCGCGTCGGCGAGCGCGAGTAGGCGGCCGCGGTGCCGCGGACACGCCCCGCGGCGCCGCGGCTGTGTGGCGTGACGATCAGTTCCGATAGAACGCACCCCAGTGCCGCCGCTACGCGGTAGTGATGATAGTAGGAAGTTTACTCGGCGTTTACAGCCGGGTGAGGTTCGTCGCGCGCGGGCCCTTGTCGGCCTCTTCGATGTCGAACTCCACTTCCTGTCCCTCCTCGAGGTCCGGGCCGCCGACGTCCTCCATGTGGAAGAAAACGTCCTCGTCCGCGTCCTCAGTCTCGATGAAACCGTAACCGCCCGTGTCGTTGAAGAAGTCAACCGTTCCAGTTGCCATTGCTTTTCGAGAGAGTGCCACCACACGGATAACCTTTCCGGAGTCGATACGAGCGTGTCAGCCGTTCGCGCGCCCGCTACCGCTGGATGTGGCGGTACGCGACGATGGCGAACAGATACGAGCACGTGAACAGCCCGAAGCCGACGCCGAACCCGACGAGCTCGCGGCGGCTCGGATCGATCGCGCCGCTGGCGATCCCGGCGGCGACGCCGCAGACGAACACCGCGACGGCGAAGGCGCCGACGCCGACGTAGAACGCCGCGTCAGACTCAACGAGCCGTGGCACGAGCGGCTCTTCGGGGAGCGGGAGCAAAATGGTGTCGTCGGTCGGAGATACTCGGCGTCGCTCTTCGGGTCTGTTTCCGTCACTCGCCCCGTTCGTGACTGCGTCTCGCAGAATATATGTGACCGTCCGGTGCGAGACTCGCTACGCTCGCGGTTTCACCGCTCGCAGTTCCGCGATTCTCGCTCACGGTGTTCGCTCCGAATCGCGCTGCGCTCGTCTCGCGTAGTTCAAATCCGGGCGGGGAACCTATCACAGCGTAGCATCCGCCGAGTGAAACGAGGCGGTTCACCGCGGTGAACGTAGTGAACCGCGGCTTTTTCGCCCACGTTTTTCGAGGAGCGGTCGCCGCAGGCGACCCAACGAAGAAAAAGGTGGTATGGGACCGCCCGGATTTGAACCACGCGAACGCGGTCGCTCGCTTCGCTCGCGCTGCGCGTTCTCTACTTCAAATCCGGACGAGTTCAGAATTCGCTCGTCACGTCCGTTCCTCGCAGAATTCATGGGACCGCCCGGATTTGAACCGGGGTGGCGAGCACCCAAGGCTCGAAGGATACCAAGCTACCCCACGGTCCCGTACCCCCACTTCGCCCGAGGGCGGGTAAAGCGTTTCGCTCCCCGCCAAAGCGTGCGAACGCTTAACACTACGCGACGTGAAACATCGTCTCGATGCCGATCTCGAACTCGCCGGAGCACGTCGATTTCGACGCGGAGGCGGCGATCGCCGCCGCTCGCGAGGAAAGCGACGATCGCGTGCTCGTCGGCGCCGAGTACACCGTCGACGAGTTCCAGATGCTGTACGCGAGTGACCGGGTCCTCGACGAGTACGAGTCCACCGCGGCGCTCGACGACGTCGCCGAGCGACTGCATTCGTACATGCACGTCGATTTCACCGAGCGCGAGCTGTTCGAGGACCTGTACCCGCCGGCCGAGGAGACGCGGGGGTTCGTCACCTACACCGACTACACGACCGTCGTCCGCGTGCTCGACGGGATGGAGGGGCTGTACGTCTCCTTCGAGCCCGAAGTAGCAGTGACGCCGATCGTCGACGAGATCGTCGAGATAATCCGGGATTAGAGCCAGAAGAACCAGATGCCGACCGTCGTCACGATCGCGAGCAGCAACTGGAGCGGGCCGCCGACGCGCACGTAGTCCGAGAAGCGATAGCCGCCGGGCCCGTAGACGAACAGGTTCGTCTGGTAGCCCACGGGCGTCATGAACGCCGTGCTCGCCGCGAACGTGACCGCGAGCACGAACGCGAACGGGTCGGCGCCGATGCGGGTCGCCGCCTCGACGGCGACCGGGATCATCAACACGACGCTGGCGTTGTTGCTGACGACGTTGGTCAAAAGAGCCGTGACGACGTAGAACAGGCCGAGCACGCCGATCGGGGGTAGCAGCTCCGCGCTGGCGACGACGCCGTCGGCGATCAGGGTCGCCGTCCCCGTCTCCTCCATCGCGATCCCCAGCGGGATCACGCCCGCGAGCAGGAAGATCACGTCCCACTGGACCGCGTCGTAAAACTCCGAGGGCTTCAGGCAGCCGGTGACCACCATCGCGAGCGCGCCGGTCAGCGCGGAGACGACGATCGGCATCACGTCCAGCGCCGCCAGCGCGACCACCGCGATCACGATGCCGACCGCGATCGGTACCTTCTCGCGGCGGTACTGGGCGCGCTCGACGCGCTGGGCGACGATGAAATCGCGGTTCCGGTTCAGCCGGCCGAGGCTGTCCTCGGTCGCCTGGACGAGCAGCGTGTCGCCGACGCGCAGCGACACCTCGTCGAGCCGCGAGCGCATCAGTTCCGGGCCGCGACGCAGCGCGAGCACGGTCGCGTCGTAGCGCTCGCGGAACCGGCTCGTCGCCAGCGTCTCGCCGATCAGCGACGACCGGGGCGCGACGACGACCTCGACGAGTCCCTGGTTCTGTTCGGTCGTCTCGAGCTCGGCGTCCGACACCTCGATCTCGGGCAGCAGATCCAGGCCTTCGCCCTCGCTGACGTCGATCAGCGATTCGCGGTCGGTCCGGACGACGAACACGTCGCCGCCGCGGATCACCTTCTGGCCCAGCGGCTCGCCGAACGTCCGGTTGTCTCGGATCAGCTGGACGACGTCGACGTCTTCCTCCATCGACGCCAGCGCCTCGCGGACGGTCTGGCCGACCAGCGGCGACTCCTCGCGCACGACGACTTCGGTGAGGTACTCCGAGAGCTCGAAGTCGCTGGTGAGATCCTCCTCGGCCTTGATGCGCTCGGGCGTGAGCCACCACCCCACGGTAAAGAGGTAGGCGGTGCCGACGAGCGCGACGATCACGCCGAGCTTGGTGAACTCGAACATCGAGAACTGCTCGGCGCCCGTCGGGCCGAGGGTCACCCAAAGATCCGACGCGAGGATGTTCGTCGACGTGCCGATCAGCGTCAGCGTGCCGCCGAACATCGAGGCGTACGACAGCGGCAAGAGCAGTTTCGAGGGCGAGGTGCCGCCCTTCTTCGCCAGATCCGACACCATCGGCATCAGGATCGCGACCGCGGCGGTGTTGTTGATGAACCCGGAGATCGGCCCGACGATGCCGATCGTCGCGCCGAGTTGGCGGCGCTCGCTGTCGCCGGTGAAGGCCGCGACGCGCTCGCCGAGCGTCTCGACGATTCCGGTGCGCTCGACGCCGGCGCTCAGGACGAACATCGCCAGCACCGTCACCGTCGCGACGCTCGAGAACCCGGAGATCCCCTCCCCGGGCGACACGACCGCGAACGACTCGGCGAGCAGGCCGACGCTCGCGGCCGCCTCCGTGACCGGCTCGACGAGCAGCAGCGACACCATGATGCCGATCGCCGTCACGTCGACGGGCGCGGCCTCGGTGGCAAAGAGCACCAGCGCGGCCAGCACGATCGCCAGCACGACGAGGATCTCCGGGGAGACTGGCACACCGTGTCGGTGGCGTGGGTCGCAAAAAAGTGTACGGACTTCGGAGCTGTCGCCGCAGCGACCGATCAGCCGAAGCGAACTCGACGGTCAACCGAAGTCGAACTCGAGGTCGTCGATGTCCGTCTCATCGTCTGCCCCCGCGATCGCGTCGCTCCCGCCGTCGTTCGCGTCGTCTTCGGCGCCCCTCTCGTCGTCTTCATTTTCGGTGTCGGCGGCGCCCTCAGTGTCGGCGTCCCCGGCGTCGTCCGCGTCCGCTTCGCCGGCGCCGTCGCTCGGATCGCCGTCCTCCGGTTCCTCCCCGACGTCCGGGATCCGTTCCGCGATGTCGTCGTCGCTGGCCTGTCGGCTCGCGCTCCCGGTTGCGGTCCCGCCGTCGGCGACCTCGTACTCCTCGACGTGATCGTCGAGGCGCGCGGCGATCTCGTCGTCCGACGCCTGCGAGGAGCCGCTGGTCGCCGGGATGCCGTCGCTCAGGCTCGGACCGCCGTCGGCATCTTCGGCGTCATCCTCACCGCCGTCGTCCTCGGTATCGGCGTCGTCGAGCCCCGATTCGTCGACCAGATCCTCCGCGGTCGCGGGGTCGATCACCTCGTCGAACAGCGAGGCGAACGTCGAGACGGTCTGCTCGTCGAACCGGTCGGGATCGAGGTGGAAGTGCGCGACCGTGTCGACCGACGAGAGCCGTTCGAGCAGGGTGTGGAGGAACTGAAACACGACCTTCGGATCGCGGCGGTCCAGCAGCTCGGAGATCGAGTCGAAGCAAAGCACCATCAGGTGGCCGCTCTCGGCCCACGACTCGCAAAAGCGGCTGACGCTGGTGCCGATCGCCTTCAGGTCGCCCGGATCCTCGACGATGTCGGTCGCGACCGGCTCGGCGAAATCTGGCGGCGAGTGGTCGGCCGACCGCAGCACGTCGCCGACGGTGATGTGGCCGAGCTTGGCGGACTGGCGGCCGGTCGCCCCGGTGTCGAGTCGCGTCCGGTCGCTGACGTCCTCGGGAAACGAGACTGTCAACTCGCCGCGACGCTCCGCGCGCCCGACGTCGAGCAGCGCGTCGCAGCACCGGTCGGCGTTGCGGCCCGACTCGCCGAGGACGAGCACGTTTGCTCCACCCGAGACGTCGATCAGTTCGTCGCTCATGTGTGACTTGACTCCGTGCGACCGCGTCGATCCGTTGCGGTCTCGACGCCGCGTCGGCCGAGTGTCTGTGGGTACGTGTGGCTCGTCGGACAATACTGTTCCGGCTCCGACCGGTATACTGCCGATCGAAAGAAAACCGTGACTGACCGCTTCGCGTGACGTCGGCGCTCGACGGTGACGGGCTAGGCGACGTTGAAGCCCTTATCCCGGAGGAACTCCTCGACGCGGCCGGAGTGGTTGCCCTGCAGTTCGATCTGGCCCTCCTCGACGGTGCCGCCGCACGCGAACTTCGATTTGAGGTCCGACGACAGACTGTCGAGGTCCACGTCGCTCGGATCGAACCCTTCGATGATCGTTACCTCCTTGCCGTACCTGCGCTCGTCAATGCGGATCTGGATCTGCTGAGATTCCTTGGCGACGTCTTCGCAGACGCAAAGCTCCTCGGGCAGCCCGCACGTCGAGCAGACTTCCGACATTACAGGCGGGTGTACGAATCGGCCCTATTAAACACTGTCGGGACCGCGGTCGACCGTCGTGGTCGTTTTCCCCGGTTCGAGCGGTCGATGCGCCCGTCCGGCTCACCCGCTCGGACGGGTGAACCGTCGCTCCTCGGCGACGAGCGCGTCGACCAGCTCGACGGCCTCGGCGGCCTCCTCCGAACTCACGTCGCCGCCGTACCGCGCCCGCTCGTAGATGCGACGAACCCGATCGACGCGCTCGTCGTCCGCCGCGACCCCGTCGAGATACTCCCGTGGCGTCTCGCCGGGCGCCCGTGGTCGGGTCTCCCCCGCGAACAGCAGCTCGAGCCGCTTGAACGCGCGCTCGACGTCTTCGCGCGGGCTCCCACCGCTCCCCTGGCGACGGACGGCGACCGCGCGGGAGAACCGATCCGCGTGGCCCGTCCGGCGCGCCAGCGCGCCGGCGCCGAACAGGGCGAGCAGCCAGACGCCGATCGCCCGGTACGACGGCAGCCGGGTCAGAAGTCCCGCATCGTCGTTCTCACTGTCGCCGAACGTCGCATCGGTACCGTTCGTCGAGTTCTCCGGCTCCGACCCCGGCTCGGTCTCGTTTTCGGGGTCGGTCTCGTTGTCGGTCGACTCGTTCGGCGACGGCGTCGGGTCGGACTCCCGCTCGTCGAACTGCGCCGGATCGCGCTGGCGGCTCTCGTCGGTGTCGACGTCCGGGTTGCCCGTCGATCGCGCCGTCTCGATCCGGTTCTCGCGGGTCTGCTGACGACTGTCCGACGGCGTCGGGTCGAACGTCACCCAGCCCTCGCCGGGGAAGTACACCTCGACCCAGGCGTGGGCGTTGAGCCCACGGACGACGTAGCGGTCCTCGCCGACGCGCTGGCCGGTCGAGTACCCCGCGGCCATCCGCGCCGGGACGCCCGCTTCGCGCAGCATCGCGGTCATGGCCGAGGCGTAGTGGACGCAGTAGCCGGACTCCATCTCGAAGAGGAACTCGTCGACGGCGTTGCCCTCCGGCCGCTCGACGTCGAGCGAGTAGCTCTTCTCGCTCTCGAGGTAGCGCTCGATCGCGACCGCTTCGTCGTAGGGCGTTTCGGCGTCTGCCGTCACTCGTTCGGTCAGTTCGCCGACCCGCTCGGGCTGATCGTTCGGCAACTGGAGGAAATCGGCTCTGATCCGTCCGGGGTACTCGTCGCCCGCCTGCCGAAGTTCCTCGGGCGAGGCGTCGGGCCGGAGACTGGTCACGCGGTAGGCGTCGCCCGCCTCGAGCGAGTCCTCGTACACGAATGTCCCGTAGGGCGTGGCCTGCGTGGCCCCCGAAACGTCGTCGCTCAACTCCACGGGCCTGTTCATCGCGGGCATCGCGGCGGTCGCGCTCTCGACCTCGTACACCTGCTCGACCGACTCGGTCGAACCGGGCGGCGGCGCCACCTCGCCGTCCCACGGGTCCACTCCGACATCGGTGTACCACTCGCTGCCGGAGAACTTGCCGAAGACGGCGGTGCGCCAGTACCCCGGCTCGTCGCTCTCGACCGTGAACCGGACCTCCGGCGACAGCGAGGTGCTGCCGCCGATCTGGAGCTCGCCGCCGGACTGCACGACGGCGCCCTCGATGGTGTCGCCGCCGCCGCTGCCGGCGCCCAGGCCGCCGGGGCCCTGGAGCCCGCCGGTGCCGCCGCCGGGGACGACCGACACCGTCAGCGACAGCACGGCCATCGCCGCGAACGCCGCGGCGAGCGCGTCGGCCTGGTCGATCGGCGCGCCCCGGCGTTCGAGGTCGCCGAACCCGACCGCGCCGGCTGCGCCGAGCACGCCGACGAGCGTCCCGAGCGTCCCGGCGTCGCCGGTCAGCACGAACACTACCAGCATCGCACCGCCGATCGCGGCGCTCGCGACGTACCGGCGGCGCACCGCGAGGTACCACGAGAGAAAGGCCGGCGCCGGCACCGAGCCGACGGCCCAGGCCTCGGCGTTGGCCATCCTGACCACCGACACCCCCGTCAGCAGCGTCGCGGCGTCCGACACTAACACGCCCCCGGCGTCGATCACGGCGCCGATCGTCGCTGGCGTCGTCTGGAGGTACCAGAGGTGTCCGAGCACCACGAGCGCGATCGTCGCGCCGATCGCGGTGCGCTCGCGGACGAACGCGGCGACGCCGGTGGCGGCCAGTAACGCGACGACGGCGACCGGAACGACCGCCGAGCTCCCCACGACGCCGGTCAGCGGGACGTCGGACGCCGGGCCGCCGACGAAGCCGGCGACCCGATCGAGCACGCTGACGTACGACGCCGTCAACACGAGTACGCTGGCGAGCGCAGCGCCGCGGAACGCGCGGCTGCCCGCCGGCAATCGCCCGGTCGACGCCGCGTCCCGGGAGGCGGTCGGGGCGCTCACGCGCTCACCTCGCCGTTCGTCCCTCGCTCTCCGCTCTTCGCCGGCGACACGCCGTCCGCAGTGCCCTCAACCGGACGCTGGTGGCGGACTCGCTCGCCGCCCGCCGTCGCGACGAGGCGATCGAACGCGACGGCGTCGTCGCCGTCGCTCACGACCGCGTCGCTGCCGGTCGACCGGACGAGGAGATCGGCGTCCTCCGCGGCGGCGTCCGACAGCGTGCCCGGTCCGAGTCGGGCCAGCGCCGCGAGGGCGGCGTCGCGCTGGTGTCGACCGGCGTCGGGATCGAGGCGTTCGTCGGGCGCGACCAGTCCGATCTCGAAGCCGGCGTCGAGCAGGTACGTCACGAGGCTAGCCGCGACATCGGCGACCTCGTCGTCGAGATCGCCGGGTGAGACGCCGACGGTTAGCTCGCCCCGCTCCTCGGCCGAGGCGTACTGTCGGACGAGCAGCTCCTCGTCCGGACGCTTCGCGCTGGACTTCCAGTGGATCGACCGGCGGGAGTCCCCGCGCTCGTACTCGCGCAGCCCGTCGAACTCGTCGGTGCCTGGAAGCGGTCGGCTGGCGGGAAGCCCCTCCAGCGCGCCCGCGGACGGGTCGAGTCGGTAGGTTCGCGGGTACGCCAGCACGGCGTCGATGTCGTTGTAGTAGAACGTCTTCCGGGCCAGTCCGAGCAACCCCTCGACGGTGAGCTCGGCGGGGCCGAGGCGGCGCTCGCCGCGCTCCCAGAGCCGGACGTCGTAGCGGATCGGCGAGCCGTCGAGCGTCGTCGTTCCCGGCAGTCCCTCCGCGGTGACGCCGTCGCCGAGCCCGTCGTCGACCGTCGCGGCGAACGGTCGGTCGGTCGGGACGTCGAGTTCGACGGTCAACTCCTCGTCGACGACGCCGGTCGCCGGCGCGCGCCGCTCGACGTCCGGACGGTCCCGCAGGTGGACCTGCAGGAGCGCTCCCGCGAGCGCGACCAGCGCGGGCGCGACGACGGCGTTGATCGACCGGGCGCCGTGAGCGCGCGCCAGAAGGAGCAGCGCGACGGCGAGTGCGGCGACGGCCCAGCCGCGGCGTGTGAGTGTCATGTCAGGGGACCGGCACCGTGTCGAGAGCGTCCGCGACGACGTCGCGGCCGGAGCGGCCGGCCTCGCCCGCTCGGATCCGGTGGGCGAGCACCGCCGGCGCTTCGCGCTTGAGGTCGTCGGGCACGACGTAGTCTCGCCCCTCGAACGCCGCTCGCGCCTGTCCGGCCCGCATCAGCGCGACGGTCGCCCGGGGGCTCGCGCCCAGATCCGCGTGCTCGCGGGTGTACCCCGAGAGCGCGGTGGCGTACTCGCGGACCGGCCGCTCGACGGTGACCGACGAGACGGCCGCTCGCGCGCGGCTCAGGTCCTCGGCGGCGGCGACCGGCGACAGCGACTCGATGGGGTGGTCGCCGACGACCCGGTCGAGCAGCTCGGTCTCGTCGGCGGCGTCGGGGTAGCCCAGCTCGAGCTTCTTCATGAACCGGTCGACCTCCGCGATCGGGAGCTCGTACGTGCGCCCGGGCTCGACGGCGTTCTGCGTCGCGATCACGGTGTAGGGCTGGGGGAGCTCCCGCGTGGTGCCGTCGACGGTGACCTGCCCCTCCGCCATGGCTTCCAGCAGCGCGCTCTGGGTCTTGGGCGGCGCGCGGTTGATCTCGTCGCCGAGCACGACGTTCGCGAAGAGGGGGCCCGGCTGGAACTCGAACTCGTTCGTCCGCTTGTCGAACATGTTGACGCCGGTGACGTCGGCGGGGAGGAGATCGGGGGTGAACTGGACGCGCTTGAACGAGCAGTCGAAGGAGCGCGCGATCGAGCGGGCGAGCATCGTCTTGCCGACGCCGGGGACGTCCTCCAGCAGGACGTGCCCGCCGCCGAGCATGGCGACGACGACGTGCTCGATCACGTCATCCTGCCCGACGATCACGGTCTCGACGTTGTCGACGACGGCGTCGGCGAGCGATCCCACGTCGTCGACCGGCGGGTCGGACTCGCCGGTCTGTCCTGTGCTCTCGAGCACGTCCGGTGGATTGGCGTCCGTCATAGTTGCAGTGCCCACGCCCCCGATCGTCGCAGCGTCCCGGGGTGGCTTACACGTTGTTCGGATGCAAGCAGGGAAAATCTTTGTGTCGACTCGCGCGCGCCGGAACCATCGTTCGGAACCGGCCCTCAACCGGTCGGGACCGGACCTCTACCACCGAACCGCGGGAAATGCAACGATCCGACGGCTGCCAATCGGCGCGCGAGAAACGTCGAAACCGGCGGTAATCTCGCCTTAACGCGGATACGGTGAGATGAATGCGGCGCGCGAACGTGGAGGGCCGGCGGGGACCGGCGGGGAGAGGGTCGCTCGCGCGCGAAGAATAACGAACGTTCGCGTCACCGGACCGCGCCGTCAGCGACAGTCCGCGACGTCACACAGCGCCGACGAGTCGGCGACGATGAAGGCGTCCTCGCGGAGATCCTCCTCGTCGGCGGGCAGGAACAGCCGCTGGTTGCGGCCGTTCGTCTCGACCGAGAGGACGTCCCACTCGCTCGATTCGTAGCCGAGATCGTCCTGGGGATCCGGATCCATGCTGAGCCGCTCCCAGTTCTCGTGTTCCTCCGCGCTCATGAGCGGTTCCCGACGGGGGCGCGTGCTGCCGGCGTGGCCTCCTGGGCCTGCTCGCCCTCGACGATGTTCTCGGTCTCGACGGCGATCTCGTGATTGCCGTCGCCCGTGAGATGGATCGTATCGAGCAGGTAGTCGCCGTCGTGCTCGTTGGCGACCTGCGAGTCGGAGTTCGTGAGGATCCGCGTGTTCTTGATCACGGCCTCGCCGCCGGAGAACTCCTCGGAGAGGTCGATCGGCTGGGAGTGGTCGATCGAGTGGTAGATGTCGCAGCTGTCGACGACCATGTTCTCGCCGGCCTGACGGATCCGGAGGTTGCGCTGGTTGATCTGTCCGTCGTTCGGCGGCGACTCGGCGTCGTGGACCATCGCGACGTTCCGGACGACGCTGTCGTCGGTGCCGATCCGCACGTTGCTGATGTTGTTGTTCCGGAACAGACCGCCTTCGACGACGACGCGTCCGTTCTGGGCGTCGTCGTAGTCGCCGCCGGGACCGGACGCGTACAGACCGTTGTCCGAGAAATCCTGCACCCAGCAGTCGACGACCCGGATCGTCCCGGCGTGCTCGGCGCCGACGTAGATGCCGACCCCGTCCGCGCCGTCGACGACGCCGTCGGGGAGCCAGATCTTGTCGAGCACCATCGTCGCGTCCTCGGCGGGCGCCTCGGCGCGGAGCTTGGCCTCCTCGCCGCCGGTCGCGCCGCGGATCTGCAGGTTCTCCAGGCGCACCTCGCCGGCCTGGGCGCGGATGGCGTTGTACCGGTGCTCGCCCTCGGGGTAGTTCAGCTCGACCGCGCCGGGCTCGCCGTCGCCGATCAGCGCCGCGTTCTCGTAGTCGCCGTCGAGCCCCTCGCCGGACCACTCGTAGCTACCTGCCGGGACGTGTACCTCCGTCCCGCTCTGGAAGTGCTCGGCCAGGTAGTCGTCGATCGCGTCGCCGTCCTGCAGCCCCTCCTCGCCGAGGTCGACCGTCTGGGTCTGCGCCGCGGCCGAACCGCCGAGTAGGCCCGTCGTACCCGCAGCCAGGCCCGCAGCGCCTGCGAACTTGGCGAAGGTGCGTCGGTTAAGCTTGGACATCGTCGCGGTATCGTCGGTCTGGCGTTCTGCCATACACGGGTAGGATCGAGGTATACATAAAGCGATTTTCGCGGCTTTGCCATCCGAAGCTGCGTCTATGGCGATTCTTGGTTGCGTCTTGTTGCACCTGCCGGACGGGTCGCCGGCGACTTCGACGTCAGGTACTTGCGGGATCAGCCGGGGATCGTCGGCGACGCGAAACGAGAGCCTACGCGGTCTCACGATCGGGCTACTCGAAGTAAGCTCGATAGAGGCTCTGTTAAGCCCGCTTCGTCGGATCACAACGGCGAGGTTACTCCGATGCGCGTCGGGTACGAGCCGGTTACCGCGGGCCGCGCGGACGTCGAGCGAAATCGCGGGGGCCGTTACAGCCCGACGAGCGCAGCTCGACGCCGAGCCTCGGACGTTCTCTTGGTCACACGCGCGGGCGAGCATCGCGTGGCCGCTCGAACCGCCGCGTCGGCCGGAGGGTGCCCGCGTCGCACGGGGGCCGTGGCGGGTACGTCTCGCGTCTGCAGTGCACCTGTCGTCGCGTCATCCGTTGGCTCGCGACGCCGGCGGCGGCTCACCGCGGATCTGGCTACGCTGCGATATCCCGGAGTAAGTTCGGCTTACCGGTCGATTTCCACCCCGGGGTCCGCGAACCCGCTTCCATCTCGCGAGGAAAGCCGACCTTACCAGCGAGCCTCTAACGGTCGTCCCGGTCGTCGCCGGTGATCCGCTTCCGTACGATACCGATCTCCGCTTCGGCGTCTCGCCGCGCTGGACGCCGCTTTCGGGCCTGCGCGCCGCTACGCGTCGGCGCCGGTACGAACCGGAGAAAATGGAACGCTGCGTCGGGCCGCCTCAGACCGAGTAGTAGTACTCGCCGTCTTTCTTCTGCTGGCGATCCAGCTGACTGTCGGGCTTGTTGATGCGCGGGCGGCCGACGCGCTCGTCGCGCCGGAACGTGATGTCCAGATTCGAGAGGAAGTCGTTCATCCCCGCGCGCATCTCCTGGGGCTGGCCGGCGTGACCGTGCTCGGCGGGCTCGCCGTCGAACACCATCAGGCGGTCGGCCAGCAGGTCCATCATGTACATGTCGTGGTCGATCACCAGCACCGTGGCGTTCTGTTGCTCGGCGTAGCGCCGGATGGCGCTGGTCGCCTGCACGCGCTGCTCGACGTCGAGGTGCGCCGAGGGCTCGTCCAGCAGGAACAGGTCGGCCGACTCCGAGAGCGTCGCCGCGATGGCGACCCGCTGGCGCTCGCCGCCCGAGAGGTCGGTCAGGTTCTGCTCCATGATCCGTTCGAGCTGAAGCGGTTCGGCGATCTCGGTGTTCCAGTACGACGAGCCGAACTGGTCGGTGATCGACGACAGGAACGCGTCGACCCGCATCGGCTGGTCGATGTCGATGTACTGGGGCTTGTACGCGATGTCGAGCGAGAAGTCGAGGTCTCCCTCGTCGGGTTCGAGCGCGCCCGCGAGCAGCTTCGCGAACGTCGACTTCCCGATCCCGTTCGGGCCGACGATCCCCAGCACCTCGTTGCGCCGGATCTCGCCGCCCTCGACGTCGAGCGAGAACTCGCCCTCGCCGTAGCTCTTCGACACGTCGGGGTACTCGACGAGCGTGTCGGCCGTGCTCACCGGTCGGGGGGCGTGTTCCTCGAACTCGATCGGGTTCGGCCGGATCCGCATGTTCTCGTTCTCGAGGTAGCCCGAGAGATACTCGTTGATCCCGTTGCGCACCGACTTCGGGTCCGTGACGACGCCGTACGCGCCGGGGCTCCCGTAGGCGACGTGGAGCGTGTCAGCGAGCAGGTCCAGAATCGCGAGGTCGTGTTCGACGACCAGCATCGACCGATCGCCCTCCTCGGCGAGCTCGCGGATCAGGCGCGCGACGGTCATCCGCTGGCCGATGTCGAGGTACGGCGTGATCTCGTCGAGGAAGTAGAAGTCGGCGTCCCGCGCGAGACACGCCGCGATGGCGACCCGCTGGAGCTCGCCGCCCGAGAGGTTGTCGATGTCCTGGTCCATCACGGGGCGGATCTCCATGCGATCGACGAGGTAGTCCAGCTCGCCGCGCTCGTCGGTCCGCTCGAGCAGCTGGCGCGTGTTGCCGTCGAACTGGCCGGGGATCTCGTCGACGTACTGCGGTTTGCGCGCGACGCTGACGTCGCCGTCGCGCACGGCGGCGATGTAGTCCTGCAGTTCGGTGCCGCGGAACTCGTCGAGCACCTCGTCCCAGTCCGGCGGGTCCTCGTGCTGTCCGAGATTCGGCGCCATCTCGCCGGCCAGGATCCGGACGGCGGTCGTCTTCCCGATCCCGTTCGGCCCGAGGATGCCGGTCACCTGGCCCTCCTCGGGGACCGGCAGCCCGTACAGCGAGAACGCGTTCTCGCCGTAGCGGTGCGAAGGATCGTTGTCGAGTTCCTGGGGCAGGTTGATGATCTCGATGGCGTCGAACGGACACTTCTCGACGCAGATGCCGCAGGTCTCGCCCAGGCAGATCTCCTCGGAGATGCGCACCTGCTCGGGCTGGCCTTCCTCGGCCTCCTCGCCCCGGAGCGTGATGCACTCCTTGCCGGTGCGGTTCGGCGGGCAGTAGTTCTTGCACTCGTAGTTGCACCGGTCGGGCTGGCACCGCTCCAGGTCGACGACGGCGATACTGTCGCTGGCCATGTTAGAAGGTGACGCCGGTCATCAGGATGATTCCCCAGGTGATGAACCACAGCGAGAACGTCATGAACGCGACGAACAGGTAGTCCTTGACGCCTCCGAAGTCGTCGTAGCCCATGACGCTGAACAGCGGGTACTGTACGACGATGGCCGCGAGCACGACCAGCTGGGCCTGCTGGTTCTTGGCGGCCTCGCCCGCGCTCACGTCGCCGGCGATGTACGCCGACGCGATCGCGGCGCCGACGCCCGCGAGCGCGGTGATCGTCGTGATGGTGACCGACCGGAGGTGAGACTCCCTCCCGTCGGCGGTCTCGGTCGACATACGGTGTGCTCGGTGACCTGCCGTAAAAAGCCGTTCGCTTGGACTTCAACAGCTCGGCGTTCTCGGCGCCCTCGCCAGTTCCCGACGCGTCCGAGGCGATCCGTCGATCCGGTCCGTCGGGGCACGATTGCGCCCCACCATCTGAGGTGCTCCTCCCGATCTCGACACGATTCTTCGGTCCCGTCGACCGAACGGTTCGGCGGGACGAACTCTCGTATCAATCTTTATGCTGCTGGGACCTTTCGATTCGTAACGATGGCTGGCACTGACGGGGAGGAGATCGAAGACCTTCCGCCGAGCGCGAAGCTGGTGTTCAAAGTACTCGAGTACGACGGGCCGCTGACCCAGAAACAGATCGTCGAGGAGTCGATGCTGTCGGCCCGGACCGTTCGCTACGCGCTGGAGCGCCTCGAGGAGATCGGCATCGTCGACGAGGACGTCTACTTCGCCGACGCGCGCCAGAGCCTCTACGAGCTCGACGAGGAGGCGATGGCGACCGCCGAGGGCTGCGCGGAACCCGGTACGTGCGCCGAGTAACTCCGTTTCGCCGCTCTTTCTGATCGTTGCGACTCGCGACGCGGGCACTTCTGACATCTCCGAGCGGTGGAAGCGAGGGGGAGCGTCGCGGCGGCGTGCGGGGGGCACGCCGCCGCGTGAGAGTGGGGGAGAGCGGTGTGCGGGCGCGCGAGTCGGGAGGATGGGATTGAAAGGCCAGTGCGCGCCCGTCGAATGGCAGGCGGGCGGACGACTTAAACACCCGTCAGACGGGCGTACGACGCTCGTCGGACCGATCGGCTCCGCGCCGTTTTTGTGGCGCCGGCGCTTCGATGGCGTCATGAGTTGGACGGAACTGTTCGACCGAACCGAGCGCTGGGACGTCGACGAGAACGACGTGAGCGACGCGCTGGCACGCCACCGCGAGAAGGGGGACGCGGATGAGTGACGACGTTGAGAGGAGCGATGCGCCCGATCCCTCGCGAGTCGTCGCCGGTGCCGACGTGCTCGCGGCGGACGTGCTCGTCGGCGGGCCGGCCCGCGCGGCGCTCGATCACGTCCGCTCGCACTCGTGGATCGATCTCGTCGCCAGCGACCACCTGCTGGACGACGCCGAAGCGGTGATCGCAGATCTGGCCGACGACGAGTTGGCCGCGAACTGGCGCGATCGGATCGAGCGCGAGCGCGTCCCCGTCGAACACCCGCCGGACGACCAGCCCGCGCTGGCCAGCGCCTACCGCGGTGACGCCGCGCACGTGCTGTCCTTTGACGACGAACTCGGCAGCGTCGAAACCGCCGCTCGGCTTCAAGGCCGGATCGCGATGAGCGTCCGGCACCCGAAGGCGTTCGACGCCGTGTTCGACCCCGCGAGCCTCTACGACGCCGTCGTCGGGGGCGAGTACCCGGGACCGGACCGTGACCCCCGCGAATAAGAGACTACTCCCGCTCGGCCAGCCAGTCGGCGAACTTCTCCAGGGCCCGCCCGCGGTGGGAGATCGCGTTCTTTTCGTCAGTGCTCATCTCGGCGAACGTCTCGCCGTCGTACTCGAAGATCGGGTCGTACCCGAACCCGCCGTCGCCCCGCGGCGCGACGATCCGCCCGCGGACCGCTCCCTCGAACGTCGCGACGTCCTCGCCGTCGTAGTAGGCCATCACGGTTCGGAACGCCGCTTTGCGGTTCTCTTCGTTCTCGACGAGCTCCCAGACGCGCTCGATGCCGAGGGTGTCGTCGACGTACGCCGAGTACGGGCCGGGGAACCCCGAAAGGGCCTCGACGAACAGTCCGGTGTCGTCCACGAGGACCCCTCCATCGGCGCCAAGTTCTTCGTACGCCTCGCGAGCGCCCCGCCGGACGATCGTCTCGAGGTCGTCGCTCTGGACCTCGGCGTAGTCGTAGTCGACCTGCTCGACCTCGGCCGGCAGGTACTCGCGGGCCTCGCGGACCTTTCCTTCGTTGCCGGTGACGAAGCGGATCATACCCGGCGGTGGACGCCGGCGGCGAAAATAGCCGTCGATCAGTCGTCGTCGACGACGACCTCGACCGGTTCGTCCGTCGCCTCTTCGTCGTCGCCGCTGCCCTGCTCGTGCCAGAGCAGCGCGCCGGCGACGGCCAGCACGATCCACGAGCGCCAGTTCGCGAGGTTCAGCGTGTAGCCGACGCCGAACGGCTTCTCGACGAGCATCCCCTCGCCGGGCTCCCAGTACGACGAGAGCATGCGCCGGAAGTTCGGTCGCTCGAAGTTGTACGGTACGCCCAGGATCTCGCCGGAGGTCGGCTTGTCGGCCATGCGAGAGATTAGGGCACAGAAGGTTAAAACGGTTAGTGGTACCGTCCGGCGACCGAGCGACGGCGGCGCTACGACGCCGCCGCTCGCTCGCGACGCGGTTCGGCGTCACCCGAAGCGCGGACAGCGATCACTCACAGCGTGGCGAACAGGCGACACTCCCCGATCGCGACGCGGGCGTGTCGCACACCCGCCCGGGCCCGCGTCGCGCGACTGATCAGTTCACGGCCCCGACTGGCCGCGCTTTCCGGGATAAACCTGTGGCGCGAAGGCGTCCTGCGACCGCCGCTCACTCGCCGACGAGATACGTCTCGAACGTCCTGACGGCGCGCCGGTAACTCGGCCCCGCGAGCGCGCCAGCGACGAGCAGCGTCGCCATGGCGCCCGCGGTGACGACGACGCCTACCGGCATCTCGGTTGCGCCCTCGCCCGCCAGATACAGCCCGGCGAGCACCGGCGTCCCGACGATCCCGATCGTCCCCGAGTACGCCACCACGGCGTACACGTGGGGAACCGTCACGCCGGCGTTCTCGGCGGGCCTGATCGCGTCGAACTCCGGGAGCAGGGTTCCGACGCCGATCGCGACCGCCGGCAGGCAGACCGCCAGTGCGGCGGCGAACAGGCCGGCGCTCGCGGCGACGACGGCCGATCCCGTCGTCCTCGCGGCGACGCCGACGGTCAGCGCCGCGACGAGGGCACCCCCAGGGAGCGCCGCGGAGACGAGATACCCGCGAACCACGTGACGTGCGCTCCCCGGCGTCGTCAGCGTCGCCGGGAGCCCGCGCCCCTCGTTGCCGAGCGGGTTCAGCGTCGCCCCGGCGCCGACCGCGCCGGCGCCGTAGACGGCCACCAGCGCCGGCAGCGCCCCCGGAACGGCGCGTGCGAACTCGTACCCGACCGAGATCAGCACGACGAGCGGGAGCAGCACGTACAACAGCGCCTGGGGTCTACGTCGCACCCGGAGCCAGAGCGCGCGGGTCACGGCGCGGGTCGGTCGGGAGCAGGTCGCAGAGAGCACCCGGTCGAGCGGGCCGAACATGCCGGATCTCGCCGGGTCGGCTTCGGTGTCGACCGCGGGCGCTTTCGACGGGTCGGCGAGCCACGCTAACCGGGCGAGCGTCGTCGCGACGGCCCAGAGTCCGGCGAGCGCAAGCGGCGTCCCGACCAGCGCGGCGGTAGCGAGCCGGGGATCGCCGCCGCCGATCGACGCCAGCGCGACGTCGGCGTGCCACGCGATCGGCCACTCGCCCAGCAGCGCGCCGGCCTGTCGGCTCCCGACGAACAGCCCGAAGTACAGCGCGACCAGCGGCGAACCGACCAGCAGCTTGTGCTCGCGGACGAACGTCGAACGCCGGAGCGCGACGAGAGCTCCGAGCCCGGCGACGTAGCCGCAGGCGGTCGCCGTCGCGATCAGGCCCGCGGCCGCGAGGACGAAGCCGATGATCCCGAGCGGGCGCCCGGAGCCGGCGGCGAACGCGACGGCGCCGCCGCCGATCGCCAGCGAGAGGAACCGTCCGGCCTTGATCATCTTGGCCAGCGCGTCGCCGACGACGATCGTCCCGATCGGGATCGTCGCGAGCAGGCCGTCGTCGCGCTCGCGCCAGCCCTGGCCCTTCACCGTCCAGAGCATCGTCACCAGCGCGACGAGCACGAACGCGATGCCGGCGAACCCCCGCACCGCGGCGACGGCGGCGTCCTGACCGGTCGCTGCCGTTGTGCCTCCCCCACCGGCAGCGATGGCCGCTGCGTAATAGTACGCGCCCGGGTCGGGGTAGGACCACCCTTCGGCGCCGGGCACCTGCCCGACCACGACGAACGCCGCGACGACGACGAGGAATAGTTCGGAGAACGCTCGCCAGGAGTGCTCGCGCTGCCGGCGGTAGTGGCGCACCGTCTCGACCCGCGCAATCCTCGCGGCGTCGCGGAGTCGATCGATCGTGCCGGGGCTCTCGCGGAGCCGGCCGCTCATGCCGTCGTCGTGGACTCCTCGTCGAGCCGCTCGGCGCCGTGGTCGTGGGTGATGTCGAGGAACGCGTCTTCGAGGCTCCGTTCTTCGCCGGCCTCGGCGCGATTTTTGAGCCCGTCTGGCGTCCCCTCGGCGACCAGCCGGCCGTCGTGGAGCACGCCGACGGTGTCGGCGAGTTCGTCGACCACGGGAAGGATGTGCGTCGAGAGGAAGACGGTCATCTCGCGCTCGGCGAGCTCGGCGATGGTGTCCCGCATCGTCCGCGCCGCGCGCGGGTCGAGCCCGCTGGTCGGCTCGTCGAGGAAGACGACGTCTGGTTCGTGGAGCACGGCCTGGATGACGCCGACCTTCTGGCGCATCCCCTTCGAGTAGGCGTCGATGCGCTTGTCGGCGTCCTCGGCAAGCTCGAACCGGTCGAGCATCGAGCCGATCCGCTCGTCGGCCTCGTCCTCGGGGATGTCCCGTAGCCCGGCGATGTACTCCAGTTGCTCGCGCCCGGTCAGCTCGTCGTACAGCGGCGGCTCCTCGGGGAGGTAGCCGATGTGTGGCGTCACGGCGTCGCGGTCCTCGATCGACTGTCCCGCGACGCTCGCGGTGCCCGAGGTGGGCTTCGTCAGCGTCGTCAGCATCCGCATCGTCGTCGTCTTCCCGGCGCCGTTCGGCCCGAGGAAGCCGTACACTGAGCCGGAGGAGATCGAGAGCGTCAGATCCTCGACGGCGGCCGCGTCGCCGTAGCGTTTCGTCAGCGCCCGCGTCTCGATGGCGAGGTCGGTCACGGTACCGGCGATTTATTGGCCGAGGATAAAATGTCTGCCGCTGTTCGTGAACCGAACCCGGGCGTCGGCGTCGCGGACGGACGCCGCGGCGTCAGGGCGCCGCTGCGAATCCGGGTGCCGAAAATAGCAGCTTCGCCGTCTCAGGGCCGCTCGAACTCGATCGCCGCACCCTGCCGCGACCACCTTTTGTCTCGGCCGAGTCGCTCGCTGCGCTCGCGCTCGGCCTCGCAAAAGCTGGGACAAAAGCCAAAAATCGGTTGCCTCAGGGCCGCTCGAACTCGATCGCCGCACCTTGCCCGAAGCCGACACAGAGCGTCGCCAGCCCGCGGTCGGCGTCGCGCTCGATCATCTCGTGGACGAGCGTCACCGGCAGCCGGGCGCCGCTGGCGCCCAGCGGGTGGCCCAGCGCGATGGCGCCGCCGTTGACGTTGTAGCGCTCGTCCTCGATGCCGAGCTCGCGCTGGGCGTACACCGTCTGGCTGGCGAACGCCTCGTTGAGCTCGACCAGATCGTAGTCGTCGATCTCTCGCCCCGTGCGCTCCAAGAGCCCCTCGGTCGCGGGCACCGGGCCGATCCCCATCACCGTGGGATCGACGCCCGCGACGTTGTTCGAGCCGATCTCGGCGAGCACGTCCAGCCCGTTGTCCTCGGCGAACGCCTTGCTCGTCACGAGCGTCGCGGCGGCGCCGTCGCTGACCTGCGAGGCGTTGCCCGGCGTCACCGTCCCGTCGGACTTGAACACGGTCGGGAGCTGGGCGAGCTTGTCGAGCGAGGTGTCGCGGCGGATCCCCTCGTCCTCGTCGACGACGCCGTCCTCGGTCTCGATCGGGATGATCTGGTCGTCGAACCGGCCCTCGTCGGTCGCCGCGGCGGCGCGTTCGTGGCTCCGCAGCGCGTACTCGTCCTGTTCCTCGCGACTGACGTCGTACTCGTCGGCGACCTTCTCGGCGGTCATCCCCATCTGGAGCTCGCCGACGTTGTACAGGTCGTTCATCCGCGGGTGGACGTTGTGGGTGTTCTCGCCCATCTTCACGCGGCTCATCGACTCGACGCCGCCCGCGATGATCGCGTCGCGCTGGCCGGCTCGGACGGCGTCGGACGCCGAGATCACGGCCTGCATCGAGGAGGCGCACCAGCGGTTGATCGTCGTCCCGGGCACCGACTCGCCCAGCTCCGAGAGCAGCGCGATGACGCGCGCGAGGTTGTTGCCCTGCTCGCCGCGCTGCTGGGCACACCCCCACATCAGATCGTCGATCTGGTCGCCGGACAGTCCGGTTTTGGCGAGTATCTCGTCGATCAGCGGGACCGAGAGGTCCTCGCTACGCACGTCGGCGAACGCGCCGTCTTCCTTCCCTTGCGGTGTTCGGTAGGCCGCCGCGATGACGGGAGTGGTATCGTCGCTCATACTATCCGAATGGTCGTTCGTGAACTTAAAAGGGCGTAGAACTCGGCGCGCTCCCCTCCGGAGTTTACGGTCGGCGTTCGCGTCGACCACCAATTTTATCGTATTTTGCCAGCGGACTAAATGTATGAGACGCACGATTCGGCGCACGGTACTGACGATTCTGCTCGGGCTGCTGGTTCCGGCAGTCGTGAGTGCCCAGCAGGCTGGTGACGTCCCGACCGATCCGTCGGTGTACTTCTCCCCGGAGTTCAGGCTGGGGTCCGTTCTCGCACAGTTGATCTTCGGTGTGATCGTTGCCGCGCTGCTCATCCACCTCGCGCCCGGGTTCACGCGGTCCACGGTCCGGTACGTTCGCGAGGATACCGCCGAGACCGGCATCGTCGGATTCGCCACGATCGTCGGGACGTTCATCGTGGCGGTCATCCTGTTTGTAACCCTGATCGGCGCGGTGCTCGGGATCCCGCTGTTGCTGGCTCTGATTCTTCTGTTCATCCCTGCCTCGGCCGTCATCAACATCGCGCTCGGGCTAGTGCTGTACCGGATCGCGTCGAGCGACCGCCGGACCGAACTCACCGCGAAGAACCTGTGGATCGGCTACCTGGTCGGCTTCGTCGCCCTGGCACTTCTGGGTCAGATCCCGGTGCTGAACATACTCGTCAGCCTCGCAGCGATCTCGCTGGGTCTCGGGGCGGTGATCCAGCACTTCCGCAACGGCGCCCGCGAGGGCGCCTCGGGCGGCGACGAGTGGGGCGACGGTCCGCGAGGCGGCGAGCCGGAGGTCGACGACGGCTGGGGAACGACCGACGACCGCGACCGGCGCGACGACGGGTTCGGACAGGCCCGCGACGATCGGAGCGACTTCGGACAGTCACGGGACGAACGCGGCGGCTTCGGCGCCGCGGACGACGATTCTCGGCGCGACGACTCGAGTCCTTCGTGGAACGACGACGAGGACGATTCCTCGCGACGCGACGACACCGAGGAGTACTGGTAGCGGCCGTTCCGGCGTCGGATCGACAGCTCGGGGCCGTGACGCTTCGACGGCCTTAAGAGTCGTCCGAACCAACCTATCGGGGAATGAGCAACGCGGCGATGGACGTCGTCGAGTTTCTGTTGACGACGCGGATCTTCACGGACGAGCGGGACCTCGACGCCAACGACCTCCCCCCGCGGTTCCGGCGGGTGTTCTGGAGCGACGGCGAGATCGAGCGCCCGCTGTCGGCGACGAACAGCACCGCCAGAGCGGGGACGGGCGTCGACCAGCCCTGGGAGGCCGTCTCGGACCTGATGTTCACCGAGCGCGACGAGTTCTCGGGCTCGATCTCGATCAACCAGCCCGAGATGGCCGAGGAGTGGTTCCTCGAGCGGGCCGACGACGAGCGCCTGCGGACGAACCCGACGCTCGCCTACCGCTTCGGCGAGGACCGCGAGATCGACTACGAGCGCGCTCGCGAGGCCAACCGGCCGATTCAGGCCGACCGGGTGTGGATCGACAGCCTGCTCGAGGAGTACTTCGACGACGAGGACGAGGAGGAGATGCTCGACCTGGTCGACATCCGCGCGCCCGAGGAGATCGAGATGACGCTCGACGACCTGGTGCTGACGACCGACCAGGAAAACGAGATCCACAAGATCGTCAAGGCGATCGAGCACCGCGACTACCTCGCCCAGATCGGCCTGCGCGAGATCGGCAAGCTGCTGTTCGTCGGGCCGCCGGGAACGGGGAAGACGTCGGTCGCCCGCGGGCTGGCTCACTCGCTCGATCTCCCCTTCGTGGAGGTCAAGCTCTCGATGATCACCAGCCAGTACCTCGGCGAGACGGCCAAGAACGTCGAGAAGGTGTTCGAGGTGGCGAAGCGACTCTCGCCGTGTATCCTCTTCATGGACGAGTTCGACTTCGTCGCGAAGACCCGCGCGTCCGACGAGCACGCCGCGATCAAGCGGGCGGTCAACACGCTGCTGAAGTCGATCGACGACGTCAGCCTCATCGAGGACGACGTGTTGCTGATCGGCGCGACGAACCACCCCGACCAGTTAGACGCCGCGGCGTGGCGCCGCTTCGACGAGATCGTCAACTTCCCGAAGCCCGACTCCGGGATGCGCGCGGACATCCTGCGCGTGATCACGCGCGCGATGGATATAGACGAGTTCGACCCCGAAGCGATCGCCGATCTCACCGAGGGGCTGACCGGCAGCGACCTGCGGATGGTGCTCCGGGAGGCCGTGCTCGACGCGCTGACCGAGGAGCGGACGACGCTCACCCAGCAGGATCTGGTCGACGCCGTCGAGGACTTCGAGGAGCGGGACAACCTCAAGAACATGGACATGATGGACG